>JABFQY010000004.1 GCA_013141415.1 Kiritimatiellaceae bacterium | reverse complement strand
TTGCTGTTGCTCAGCTCCATCGCCACCAGTAACGTATCGCTGTTATGTGAGTTGTCCGTCATGCTGTCCTCCTTTTGTTGTTCCACTAAGGATTATAGCGATTGCGGCAACTCACATAGCATCTACATTTTGGATTTGTAGGCCGGGTGACCTCACCCGGCGAATATAAGGAGGTTTAAATGGAACGCTTTTCGATTTCGATGGAAGACGATCTGGTCAAAAAGTTCGACGGACATCTGGACCGGCGCGGCTATTCCAACCGCTCCGAGGCGGTGCGCGATCTGGTGCGTAAAGCGCTGATTGATGAAGAGTGGCAGGCGGGCGAAGAAGTCGTCGGCGTGATCACGCTGGTGTACGACCACCACCAGCGCCAGCTTCAGGATAAACTCACCGCCATCCAGCACGACCACCACGACCGGATTGTTTCATCGACGCACGTTCACATGGATCATCACAACTGCCTCGAAGTGATTATCGTCAAAGGCGAAGCCCGCGAAATCCGCGAAATGGCCGACCAGTTGAAAGCGGCCAAGGGTGTCAAATCCGGCGAACTCACCGCCGCCAGCACCGGAAGAAAGCTGTGAAACGAGTTCTTGCGGATTGAACGTGGGGCTCACTCGGCGCGATGCCTGCCCTAGAGTTTATCATGATTCACTCCACCGCTTCGGGCACCGCGTACGCGGTGAAGTCGGTTGTTCGGTATTAATTTTTACTTCTTGGTGATGTCGAATCCGAGTTCTCGAAGCATCCTAGCCGCAGAGATCATCCTCTTGAATTCAACTTTCCACACATCTTCGATGCCAACTCTTCGACAGAAATCGAGAGCGTCACGATCCTCCAGTTCCTTGGCATGGATTAGTATCATGCTGTGGAATGTTGCTGTCTTAGTCCTGTTGTCGCGGGCCGCATCGAGTGCGGTCTTGATTTTATCAATTAAGTCCATCTGTTGTTCTCCTTTGCCGAACGTTACTCGTCAATCTGAGCCCCGCAAGTGCGGGGGTGACAGATGTGAAAGCGGTGGTTGGATTTTCTATGTCTTCATGACAGAGATCTGAACGCTGGCATCATGTTTGAATATTCAAGGCAGGTCACCGAATCAATCTCGTTGTAGGTCATTGGTCCGGTCGCCCCGGTCAGTTCTGTTGATTTTTGTTCGGTTTCTTTGAGTTCATTGAGCGCATCATCGTGCATGATGCGAGATGCGTTGATCAGGTTCCATGCTTGTCTGGCGGTGGGTTCGAGTTTTGGAAAAACTCCAGAAATCAAGGTGGCTAACCAAAGCTCGATAACTGACTCACTAATCTTCACAAGGTCTATGGCAAAATCAGGGAACGGCAAGCCTAATGCGTTCTTGTTGTATTCAAGTTGTTGGCGATTCTTTCTGGTGGAGTTTAATATACCAGTGAGGTCTGTATAGAGTTGTATTAACTCGTCTTCGGTGAATCTGTGTGGGGCGAGAAGTAGTTTCATGGCTGGTTGATTATTAAGGAAACCTTGGAACAAGACCGCGGAGAGAACTGAGATTTTTGCCACACGAATTTCGGGGCCAGCCTGAAGTGTATTGAGAAGGCGTTTTGAAATTGTCTTCCCCTCGTTGAAGTAAACGGTTTTTTTAATAAAGTTCATGGTAATACGCTCCTGTTATTCAGCTTGCTATGCACTCAAAATTGCACTCAGGATTTGAACATTTTTCAATCTGCAGTTGGGTGCAAAGTTTGGGACGAAGTGGGAATCGACCGAGATCGGCTTGCCAGCATAGAGGGCAACAGTTGTCGGGGAGGGGTTCGCCTTGGCTGTTTTTTACGGTATCGGTCATTGTCTTTATCCTAAATCCAACCGGGTTATCAGCCTTACTTTGGTTTTTGAAAGGTTAAACTGCCAATGCCGTGAATGTAGTGTTGCGGTCCAATCATGACAAACCGGAAATCATTAATTTTCAGTTTGTTACGTACCGCAGGCATCCTGCCTGCCTTGAAACAGGGACGGTCTTTGCAATCGAGGAAACGATTTGGTTTTCGGGATGGATTATTTCTCTCTCAGGTGTTACGTTTTCTCAATTCGTAATCAATCGCAGGAACGTCTTTATGAACATGGATGTCGCCATTCTATGCTGGACCGCCGCAACAATCGGATTTGTGCATACGATTTTCGGGCCGGACCATTATCTGCCGTTTATCGTCATGAACCGCGCCCGCAAATGGAGTTCGACGAAAACGGCGTGGATTACCTTTTTCTGCGGTCTGGGTCATGTGCTCAGCTCGGTGGTGCTCGGCCTGATCGGTATCGCCTGCGGTATCGCCGTCATGAAGCTGGAAGCGTTCGAGGCGTTTCGCGGAAACATCGCGGCGTGGGCATTGATTGGATTTGGTTTCGCTTATATGGGCTGGGGCATTCAGCGCGGCATCCGCAACCGTCCGCACACCCATCTTCATTTGAAAGAAAACTGTGAGCCGGCCCATTCGCACAGCCATGACGGCGTACATTTCCATGCGCACGAACCGGCGAAAAAAGCCAACATCACGCCGTGGATTCTGTTTACCATCTTCGTACTCGGTCCGTGCGAGCCGCTGATTCCGCTGCTGATGTATCCGGCTTCACAGCATAGTCTTCTTGGCACGGTGCTGGTTGCGACGGTGTTCAGCGCGGTGACGATCTTTACAATGATGGCCATTGTCATGGCCGCTTCATGGGGAATCAGCTTTGCCCGCCTCGGAAAACTGGAGCGCTGGACGCATGCACTGGCTGGCGGCGCGATTGGCCTTTCCGGCGTCGCCATCCAGTTCCTTGGCCTTTAGGTCTGGAATGGTGGATGATTGGATTGCTGGATGAGTGGTTTCTGGTTCGCAATAGTTGCGGGCATTTCTTTTCTTAAGCATAGCTACACGCACCAAGGAGAGAAAAATGGATACACGAACGTTAAACGAGCAGATCATCCTGTCCGTTTTCACGGCAGATGATGAGGCCAAAATGAAGGCCTTGGATATCCTTCAAAACAAAGAGGTTCGACAGGCATTAAGCGGGCCTTTGTTGCTGACTATGGGGGAAGCCACCGAGTTGTTAGGAGTCAGTCGAGCCACGCTTTGGCGAATGATAAAAGCGGGCAAATTGAAAAAAGTTGAAATCTATTCCGGAGCCTTCCGGCTGAGAATTTCGGATGTTCTGGCACTGGTTGGATGATTGAATTGCTGGAGTAGCGATTTAGTTCCTTGGACTCTGATGCTAGTATTGGAAAAGGTATGTAGTTCCGGCTTTAGCCGGAGCAGGTGATGCCGCCTGAAGGCGGAACTACATACCTTATACCAGATACGCATGATAATCGGTACAGGCGCAGGTTGGAACGGGTTCCTGTGGCCGCGCACGGTGGGCGCGGTTGAGATTTCAATCCTTGGAACTTTCCGTGTCTTCGGTGTGTTCCGTGGTGAAAACTTCCGGTACGCTGTGGCGAAATGATCCGTCCTGTTGAACATCCCGAAACGCTGCTGGCGACCGAACGCTTTTTTGCGTCCGGCGGCGGGATGGAAAAAGCGCACGCCGACAGCGACTTCCCCTTCGAAATCCGTCCTCAGCAGCAGCAGATGGCGCGCGCCGTCGCCGAAGCCTGCGCCAATTCCTGTCACCTCGCGGTCGAGGCGGGCACCGGGGTCGGCAAAAGCTTTGCCTATCTCGTTCCGCTGATTCTGAATGCGCTGGCGCAAAACGTCCGCGCCGTAGTCGCCACCTACACGATCACGCTTCAGGAACAGCTGATGGAGAAAGACATTCCGTTTCTCCAGCAGTCGCTCGGCGTTGATTTTAAGGCGCGGCTGGTGAAAGGCCGTTCCAACTATCTCTGTCTGCGCCGTCTAGCGCGTGCCCGGCAGATGGGCAGTGATCTGTTTGATTCATCAAAGGAAATCGAGCTGGCACGGATTCGCGCCTGGGCCGACACGACGGTCGAAGGAAGCCGGCAGGAATTGGAGCCGCAGCCTTCATCCGAGGTTTGGAGCGCGGTTTGTGTGGAGCACGGAAACTGTCTTGGTAAAAAATGCCCTGACTATGAACATTGTTTTGTAATGAAGGCGCGCGCCGGACTGCATGAAGCCAATCTGCTGGTGGTGAATCATCATCTCTTTTTTTCGGAACTGGCGGTACGTTCGACCGGCGGCGCGTTTTTGCCGGACTACGGCATGGTCGTTTTCGACGAAGCTCATCAGATGGAAAATGTGGCGGCGGAGCATTTAGGAATCCGCTTGTCGCGCTACGCCATGGAGCACTGGCTGCGGCGGCTGTTTACGCAGGATAACCGCAAAGGGCTTTTCGCGGTGATGCGCGACGGGCGCGGCGCCGATCTGACAAACCGCATCTGGGACGAAAGCGAACGGTTTTTTGAAGCGATTCATAAACACTGCCAGCTGTCGGAAAGCAACCAGACAGTCCGGCTGCGCGAGCCGCCCGCCGTCGAAACCCGCCTGACGGAACAGCTGGCGGAACTCGACGTTCATTTCGGTACGCTGGTTCGCGATATGGAAGACGAAAGCCTCAAGGCGGAACTTCAGTCGGCGCGGATGAAGGGCAAAGCGTTTATCGAAATGCTGACGACCTTTCTGACTCAGAGCGAATCCGGGCATGTTTACTGGGCCGGGCTGGAAGGCAAGACGCATAAACAGCCGGTACTGTATTCCGCGCCGGTGGACGTGGCGAAGCTGCTTTCCGGGATGCTGTTCGACGAAGTACCGAGCGTCGTGATGACCAGCGCGACGCTGGCGGTCGGCGACGACCTGAGCTGGTTCCGCGGACGGATCGGCGCGGAACACTGCGACGAACTGCAAGTCGGTTCGCCGTTTGACTACAGCCGTCAGATGCGCGTGAAGATTCCGGCGAACATGCCGGATCCAACGGATGAAAAGGCGTTTGAAGCCGCCGTGATCGAAGCCCTGCCGCGTTATATCGCACAAAGTCAGGGCCGCGCGTTTGTGCTTTTTACCAATGCGGGGTTTATGCGCCGCGTGGCGGAACAGGTGAAAGATCAGCTTGAAGGGATGGAATTTGATCTGCTGGTGCAGGGCGCCGGGCTTCCGCCGCAGGCGATGCTGAAGCGGTTCCGCGAGCACGGTTCAGCCGTGCTGTTCGGGCTGGACCGGTTCTGGATGGGGGTGGATGTGCGCGGCGATGCGCTGAGCAGTGTGATTATTGTCCGCCTGCCGTTCGCTGTGCCGGATCATCCGCTGGTACAGGCGCGGCTGGAAGATGTTAAAGCGCGCGGCGGCGATGCGTTCCGCGACTATTCGCTGCCGTCGGCGGTGCTGAAATTCCGTCAGGGAACCGGACGGCTGATCCGCACGGCGAGCGATGAAGGGACGATTGTGATTCTCGATCCGCGTGTAACCAGCAAGTGGTACGGACGGCTTTTTTTGCGCGCACTGCCGGAATGCCCGGTTGAGATTGAAGAATAAATCGCGCCATTTGCATTTTGTTCTGGCGGCGGAGTAAAGGTAGAGGCTAAATTTTGTCCGTTATTTTAAGGAGTGCAGGTATGGGCGTTAAAACAGTCGGTCTGATTCTCGGCGGCGGGGCGGGAACCCGTCTCCAGCCTCTCACACAGGATCGCGCCAAACCGGCGGTTCCGATTGCCGGAAAATACCGGCTGGTCGATATTCCGATCAGCAATTGCATCAACAGCGGCATCCGCTCGATTTACCTGCTTACGCAATTTAACAGCGTTTCCCTGCACCGGCACATTCAGTCCACCTACATCTTTGACCAGTTTTCGCCGGGCTACGTCCGCATGCTGGCCGCCGAACAGACGCCGACGTCCAGCATCTGGTTTCAGGGCACGGCGGATGCGGTTCGTCAGTCGATGCGCCACTTCATGACCAGCGAGCCGGATATCGTCGTCATTCTTTCCGGCGATCAGTTGTACCGCATGGATTTTTCCAAAGTGATCGCCGAACACATGGAACGCGGCGCTGACGTTACCATCTGCACCAAGCCGGTGCCGCGCCGCGAGGCCGGTTCGCTGGGTATCATGCATGTCGATGAGAAGAACAAGATCATCGAATTCGTTGAAAAACCGGGCGATACGCCGCAGTTGGACGGACTGCGCGCTCCGATGTATAAAGACGAACGCTACCTCGCCAGCATGGGGATTTATATTTTCAACGCCAAGGTGCTGGCCGAACTGCTGTGCGGCAATGACCATCCGGACTTCGGAAAACACATCATTCCCGCCGCCATTCACGACTGCAAGGTGTACAGCCACATTTTCGAAGGCTACTGGAAAGACATCGGAACCATCGGCATGTTTCACGACGCCAATCTGGCGCTGACCGATCTCGTGCCGGAGTTCACCTTTTACGATGCCTCAGCACCGATCTACACCCACATGCGCTATCTGCCGCCGTCCAAAATCAACTGCTGCGACCTCAACCGCTGCCTGCTGGCCGAAGGATGCATTATTTCCGGACACCGGATTCTTCATTCAGTCGTCGGACTGCGCGCGGTGATCGGCGAAGGCACTGTGATTGAACATTCTGTCATCATGGGCGCCGACTACTTTGAACACGAAAAGAAGACGGTCGGCAACGGACATATCCGGCTCGGAATCGGCCGCGACTGCTACATCAAGAACGCCATCATCGACAAGAATGTGCGCATCGGCGACAGCGTTTATATTTCGCCCGACGGCAAGCAGGAAGGCGAGCAGACCCAGCACTATGTGGTTCGCGACGGCGTCATCGTCATTCCGAAAGGAACCATCATTCCGTCCGGCACGCGGCTTTAGTCTTTGTCGGCGTAGAAGGGATACCGCTCTGGATTTACGGAGCGGTTTTTTATTTTCCAGCGTTTGTACATCCAGAGCCAGTGCTCCGGATAGTTGCCGACCTGACGCTCGATGGCGGACATGATCTGCTGAGTCAGCGCGCGGGTGGTTTCCTCGCTGGCGGTTTTCGGCGGGACAATTATTTCGGTGATGTAAAACCGGTAGTGTCCGCCGCACAGCGGCTCGCAGAAGCCGATGAAAATTTCGCTGCCGGTTTTTACGGCCAGCGCGGCAGGCGCAGGTGTTACCGGAACGGGCAGGCCGAAGAAATCAACCCAGATGCCGCCTTCATGCTCTTCGGTATTTTGATCGACCAGGAAGGCAACCTTTCCGCCGCCGCGCAGAACGCCGAGCATTTTGCGGAGCGCGCCTTCGCGCGGAATAATTTTCTGTCCGGTTACTTCGCGCCGCTCAATCAGCAGACGATCCACCGCCGGATTTTTGACCGGCATGGCGATGCTGTAGAACGGGAAGTCGTGGAGCGCCATATTCTGTCCGGCCACTTCCCAGTTGCCGAAGTGCGCGGTGACACAGATCTGATTTTTTCCGCAGAACAAACGCTGCACGCTGTCGTCGGGTTTGACGTACCGGTTTAGCCGCTCCTTGGATTTTGTTCCAAACCAGATGACGTCGAGCAGGGTGCGGGTGAATGTGATGAATGAGTGGCGCAGAATGGTCCTTTTTTCTTCCGGACTTTTTGACAGACCGAAGGCGATGTCGAGATTGGCCAGACCGATTTGTCGTCCGCTTCGGTCAAACAGGAACCCGAGATTTCCGCCAGCCCAGGCCAGAGCGAGTATGACGCGGCGCGGAAGCCGTGGGATAACGGCCAGCGCGACGCGGAATGCGGCGGTTTCAAACGGACGGCGCAGGGTTCTGTAAAATTTTGCCATATCAGCCGAAGACCACCGTGCGGTTTTTATAGACCAGCACTTTGTTTTGCAGGTGCGCCCAGACGGCACGGGCCAGAACGAGTTTTTCGAGGTCGCGGCCCTTGCGGATCAGATTTTCGACCGAGTCGCGATGGGTGACGCGCATGACTTCCTGTTCAATGATCGGCCCTTCGTCGAGATCGCCGGTGACGTAGTGGCTGGTTGCGCCGACAATTTTTACGCCGCGCTGGTGGGCGGAGTGGTACGGCTTGGCACCGACGAAGGCGGGCAGGAAGGAATGGTGAATGTTGATGACGCGGTTCGGAAAGTGTTTGCAGAAGTCGTCGGAGAGAATCTGCATGTAGCGCGCCAGCACAATCACGTCGATGTTGTACTGCTTGAGCAGTTCCATCTGCCGGGCTTCCTGCTCCGCCTTATTGTTCTGTGAGACCGGAATGCAGTGGAAGTCGATACCGTGCATTTTTGCAGCGGGCGCGAGGTCGGTGTGGTTGCTGATAATCAGCGGGATTTCGGCGTTCAGGTCGCCGGAACTTTGCCGCGCCAGCAGATCGAGCATGCAGTGCGGAAATTTTGAAACGAAAATGGCGATGCGCGGTCTGTAATCGGAAAAGTGCAGTTCGTGTTTCATCGCGAAACGCGCGGCGATCAGACTGAACTTTTCGCTGATCTGGTCGCGGGGCAGGGCGAAGCCGTGCAGTTCCCATTCGACCCGCATGAAAAATACCTGCTCTTCGCCGTCGGTGTGCTGTTCCAGATCAATAATGTTGCCGTTGTGGCGCATGAGGAAATCGGTGACGGCGCAGACGATGCCCTGCCGGTCGGGGCAGGAAATCAGCAGAATGGCAGACGCTTCGTTTTTCACAGGTAAATCCCTCCGTAATTTGAGGACGAACTTTATAGACAACCGGACGAAACACCAATAGGTTTTTGCGCATGAAAAACCGGATGATTACCCCGTTTAAAACTCTGGCGGCTTTACTGCTGCTGGGCGTATGCAACCTTCAAGCAGGAGAACCGACCATGATTCTGATGAAAACCACCAAAGGCGATATCAAACTCGAACTCGACGCGGAGAAAGCGCCGAAAACCGTCGCGAACTTCCTTACGTATGTTGAAAGCGGCCACTACAGCGGCACCATTTTCCACCGCGTCATCAGCAATTTTATGATTCAGGGTGGCGGACTCACTGCCAATATGGCGGAGAAAAGAGCCCCGAACAAAGTCGAGAACGAAGCCAATAACGGGCTGAAAAATGTTCGCGGCTCCATTGCCATGGCCCGCACCTCCGATCCGCACAGTGCCGGCGCGCAGTTTTTCATTAACGTCGTGGATAACGGATTTCTCGACTTCAAATCACCGACTCAGCAGGGCTGGGGCTACTGCGTTTTCGGCAAAGTCGTTGAAGGCATGGATGTGGTTGACGCCATTCGGAATATCCCGACCGGTTCCGGCGACGTGCCCAGAGAAACGATCACCATCACGGAAGTCACTGTGCTGAAATAGAACTAATTCAGACCGGAATATGCGGTTTCCATATGCTCACGTATGGACTTATACATTTCGCGATACGACTTTAATCGTACCTCGAAGTACGAGGTTGTCACTTGTTTTGGGTTTGCGCTCCGCTCAAGATCGACCGTCACCTCCGCCAGTTCAATAATGTTTTTCTTGATGCTTTGAGGAAGGTATCGGGTTTCGTTTCTGCGATATGCTGTGTGAAATTTACTCGCAAGCTGGTTGTGCTTGCGAAGCCATTCCTGGATTGCGTCATTATCAATCGTGCTGGTAATGGGCTTGGTGGAGTCTTCTGACAGGGACGCCATGATATCAAAAAAGGCATCAACACCATTTTCAACTTCATTGACGATTTCAGCTTCTTCGAGATATTTCCCCATATCAACTCGAACCCATGTCGCATCATTTAATCTCAGTGCCATGCGCCGAGCATCTGCGAATGGGGTGTCTTTTGTAATCCAGTCCGGCAGGCTTTTGGGCTTGAGCAGGTAAGAAGATACGCCGACGACCTGATTACTCTCGTTGATTACCGGACCCCCGCTGTTGCCGGGAATGATATTGGAAGAAATTTCTAGCCGGTCGGATCCCATAGCCACCACGTTGCCGCTCAGCACAGTCAAGACACCGGCTCCGCCGCTGTCGCCAAAGGCGTAAATAGGTTGATTGTAATTGCACGATTCGGCCAGAGACAGTCCATTTGTCCGATCCACACGAAAGCGGATCAGATCGCGGTCTGTCGCCACTTCAATAACAGCGGGCAAGGCAATCTCGTCGCGTTTAATGTTGGAGATTTTTGGTGATTTTGTGTGCTCAAAAACATGGCTGTTTGAAACCAACCATACTCCGGAATCGTCTTTCATCAGGAACGCGCTTCCGCTTCCGTTCTTGCCTTTAACGAAGTAGAAGGCATTTTCGATGGCTCGCATCTGCTCCGCAGGAATCTGAACGGCGGGCTGACGACGGATTTCTTTTGCCGCCGGTTGTGTTTCGCTTTTTACTACCGGTTGTGCTTCGCTCTTTTCTGCCGGTTCGCTGGACGGGACTTTCGCTTTCGGGGGTCTTCTTTTCATGTAGTTCGACTGAGAAAGCCCGGACAAAGGAAGCCCGAACAGGACAAGAAGTAGGATGAACCGAACCATATGAATTCCTCCGCGAGTAAGACTCCGCAAAAGTAACGGCGCAAGGAATCAGTGACAACATATAATTCTGTTTTTCGGAGCAGAAACCGGTATAAAACGAACTCGGATATGACTGTGGTATCGAAAATTATAAACTCCGGCTGGCGGGCGGTGCTGGTCACAACCGGCGGCGGATCGGGAGCGCTCAATGCACTGCTCAGCACTCCCGGCGCCTCGCGCTTTGTCTCCGAGGCGCATGTGCCGTATTCGCCGGAAGCGCTCGAACGCTTTCTTGGCGAAGCTCCTTTGCAATCCGTCTCTCCCGAAACTGTTCGTGCGCTCGCAAAGAAAGCTATTGAAAATGTAGGACAGGCATCCTGCCTGTCTAGACAGGCTGGAAGCCTGTCCTACGTTATGGGAATCGCTTGCACCGCCGCTCTGCAAACCGATCGCGAACGGCGCGGCGACGACCGCGCGTTCATCTGCATAAAAAACGCTGACACAGAAAAAGTTTACGCACTTCATCTTTCCAAAGCTTCCCGCGCGGAGCAGGAGTCGCTTTTGAGCGACTGGCTGCTTGTTCTCATCGGGCAGGCTGTCGGCGCGGAGCGCGGACTGATGCTTCCCGGTTCGTTCAATCCGGTTCATCAGGGACATTTCAATTTACTTAACGTCGCGGAAGAAATGACCGGTCTTCGCGGAACCTTTGAGCTTTCCTGCGTCAATGTCGATAAACCGGAAACGCCGGAAGCCGAATGTCTGAAGCGCGCCGCCGCCATCCGCGATATTCCGGTGGCACTGACGCACGCTCCGCGCTTTATTCAGAAGGCCGAACTTTTTTCTAAAACCACCTTTGTGGTCGGGTTCGATACAGCGATCCGGTTCATCAAGGACTACACATCCGAAGATTGGAAAAAAATCCAAACCTTGGAAACCAAATTTCTGGTCGCCGGTCGCCAACACAACGGAGTTTTTCAGACTCTGGAAAATCTTGCTCTGCCGCCGGGTTTCGCGTCACTTTTTGAAGCTGTGCCGGAATCAAAATTCCGCGCAGATATTTCCTCATCCGCACTGCGAAACATATGAAAAAACATCCGGCATTTCATCGAACCGAATTATTGATCGGTGAAGCGGCGCTCAAGAAGCTCTCAGAGACCCGCGTGATTCTGTTCGGCGTCGGCGGTGTCGGCAGCTGGTGCGCCGAAGCGCTGATCCGTTCCGGCGTCGGCCATCTGACGATTGTGGATAACGATGTAATCTGTGTGACCAACATCAACCGCCAGCTTCAGGCGACGGCGAAAAACGTCGGCCGGTCGAAGGTTGACGCGCTGAAGGAACGGTTGCTCGACATTCATCCTGACGCAGACATCACGGCGCTACAGAAAGTTTATAATCAGGAAACGCGCGAGGAATTCAATCTGACGGGCTACGACTACATTATCGACGCCATCGACAGCCTGTCGCATAAGGTCGATCTGATTGCCTCCGCGATGGAATCCGGCGTTACGCTCTTTTCCGCCATGGGCGCGGCGAGTAAACTGGATGCCACGACGATTCGCGTGGATTCGATCTGGAAATCGCGCGGTTGCCGGCTGGCCCATTTCGTTCGCAAGCGGTTGCGTCAGCGCGGCGCGACCGGCGACTGTCTATGCGTCTATTCCGAGGAAATGCTTCCGGCATTCGAAGCGGTAAAAGCCGCCTGCGGTTCAGCGCATTGTTTCTGTCCCAAACAACTTGATGACGAAGGGAACGAAATTCCGTCCGATGTCTGGTGCCATCAGAAAGCGCAGATCAACGGCTCGATGGTGCATATCACCGGTGCGTTTGGTTTCAACCTCGCCGGACTGGTTGTGCAGGATGTTTGCCGGAAATCTGGCGAACGGGATTACGGAATTTTGTAGCCGAGGTCCTTGACCTCGGGTTTAGTCCGCGATCAAGGATCGCGGCTACATCGCGGCGTCGCACTGCGTTTGCCGCCGCACTCCAAAACATTGCACGCATCCACCGATTATTGAATGCTGATCCGGTGCGTACAAACGAACGTTTCGCCCGCTCCAAGATACTGGATACCCGGCTTTTTCATGATGTCGCCATACGGCTGTTCGGGGTCGGCGTAACCGTACCACGGTTCGATGCAGACAAACGGTGCGCCAGGCTTGGACCAGATGCCGAGCTGCGGAAATCCGGGGAACTCCACTGTTAAGCGGCGTGAGTGGTGCTTTGCGCCGAGCGTGATTTTTTCTGACTTCATGTCCATAAACACCAGAGCGTCTTGGTCAAACAGCGTTTCAGTGAGCTGAATGATGCTGGAGTTTTCTAAAACCGGTGCCGTTTCGCTACGGATTAATCCATGTGAGCTGACCAGATGAGTGTTAAGCGTTTCAGCTTTTTCAAGCTCCAGAAAGCACTCATCGACCGGGCCGTGCAGATTAAATGCCGGATGAGCGCCGATCGAGAAGGGCATCCTTTCTACACCGTTATTCCGCACCTCATAACTGATTTCGAGGCTGTTGACGTTCAGGCGGTAAATGATGTTCAGGGCGAATTCAAACGGATAGCGGGCGCGGGTTTCGGCGGTCGGCAGAAGCTGGAAAACGAGTGAGTGTTCACTCTGTTCGACCAGACTGAATTCCATGTCGCGCGCAAAGCCGTGCGGCGGCAGTTCAAACGTTTTTCCGTTCAGCTCGTAGCGTCCGTTGAGCAGTCTTCCGACGACTGGAAAAAGTACCGGCGCGTGACGGGCCCAGAATGCTGGGTCGGCCTGCCACATGTATTCCGTGCCGCCGGAATCTCTGATGCTGCAAAGCTCAGCGCCTTTTTCTTTTACACCGATGGTCAGGAATTTGTTAGCAATCGATCTCATTGTTTTCTCCGGAGTTCAGGGCGGTTAGTAAAAGCGACCAGAAGCAAAGTACGATATTCACCAGCGGAAACTGCAAAGCCGGCGGCAGACAGTAGACGATGGCGACCGTTGGAATCCACACAGCCCAGAGGGCCAGCAGAATCGAAGGAAGTTTGATCAGAAACTGTTTGCGCGAAAAGCTCTTGATCGCGGCCTGGAATGAGAAGCCACAGTTTTTCCAGTGCATCGTCACGATGGCAAACGGCGCGGACCAAAAGACGCTGAACACAAACTGATCAACCACCACTTTTTTTATGATCGTCGCGGCATCAACCTGATCGCCGAACAGGACGGACTGTGCCTGATAAAGAGAGTCGATCGCCAGTCCGGTGATCGCCCAGAATCCCAGCATAAAAAGCAGTTCTGAAATGTAACGCCCGGCGGCAATTTTTTTCCGGACGGCCAGAAAGAGAAAAGGAATCAATCCGCCGAAAAGAGCGGTGGCCAGAAGAGGAAACAGAAACCCGGTTGCCTGCCTGATTTTCGGAACTTCCAGCAACATTTGCCGGGTCGGCGGATGAAAGTAGTAGAGCAGAACCAGTGCCAGAGCCAACCCTTGCAGAAGAAGTCCCGGCCCGATATTTTTCTTTGCGGCGTTCAGGCCGTTCCTAAAAATGATGTGCATAGGGCGCGGGTTGTAATCTACTGCAAAGGTTGTGACGAATAAAAAGCGTCAGAATTTTCAGTTCGGTTGAAAATTACTTCCGTTTTCGGCGCTTCTGTTGCTTCGGGCCGTGTGGGCGGTCGCCGGTCAGCGTGACCTGCTGTTTTTTCTGTTTACTGCGCGGCGGAACGCCCTTCTTGTTCCTGCTGGCGGCAAATGCGGTCGCCGCTTTTTGTCCTTCGAGGTTGAAGTCGATGAATTTATGAGCCAGATCGACTTTGACCAGTTCGACATCAATCACATCGCCGATTTTAAACATCCGGCGGGTGCGCTGACCGGTGGCACGGGTTTTCGCGGCGTTCACGTCGTAGCGGTCGTCGGTGATGGAGGCGAAAGGAACCAGCCCGCGCTGAATGGTGTCGGTGAGTTCGACGATGAGCCCTTTATTAAGGATCCGGATGATGCATCCTTTGTACGGGCCGGTTTCACCTTTATAGAGCAGGTTGTTGTAATACTCGACGCGGCGCAGTTCGATACTTTCCTTTTCGGCCTGATCGGCTTCGGTTTCGGTGCGGGTACATTGCGCGGCGATGGACTCAATGTCTTTCGTCCGGTACGGCGACGACTGCTTTTCTTCCAGCGCGCTGAGCAGGCGGTGGATGACGAGGTCGGGATAGCGCCGGATCGGTGAAGTGAAATGAACGTAGTCCTCGAAAGCGAGGCCGAAGTGCCCGACCGGCTCGGCGGAATAACCGGCGCGCTTAAGGTTGCGCAGGACGGCGAGGCTTCCGGTGTATTCCAGCGGCGTGCCTTCGATTTTTTCCATCACGACATTGATGTCACTGCGCGTCAGCGGAATGGCGTTAATGCCGAGCGCCTGAAGTTCAGCGCCCATCTGCGCCCACTGGTCTTCGTCTGGTTCTTCGTGAATACGGTGAATCGCAGGCCACTGGGCATCTTTCAGTTTGCGGGCGACGGCGACGTTCGCCAACAACATGCATTCTTCGATGAGCTGATACGCTTCCTTGGCTTCGCCTTTTTTGATCGAAGCGACTTTGCCGTCTTTATCCATCAGGCATTTGATTTGAGGTGTATTGATTTCAAGCGAGCCGTTGGCGGTGCGCCGTGCGCGGGCCGCGCGGGCCAGCGGACGCAACGCCATGATCGCATCAGAAACGTTCGACGGAATTCCGGTATGTTCATCGCCGTCGAACAGAGACTGTACCTGTTCATAAGTGAGTCGCGCATCCGAATGAATAATTGAGCGGCAGCTTTCCGCGCTGAGCATCTGACCCTTTTCGTCGAGCAGGATTTCGACGGTATGCGCCAGCCGGTCAACGTGCGGATTTAGGCTGCAAATCCGCGTTGTCAGTTCGGTCGGCAGCATCATGACGACGCGGTCAACGAGATAAATGCTGTTGCCGCGGTGCAGCGCTTCTTTGTCGAGCAGCGAGCCGCGCGGCACAAAGTGGGCGACGTCGGCGATGTGTACGGAAAGCTTCCAGCCCCGGGAAACTTTCTCCAGCGAAATGGCATCGTCGAAATCGCGCGCGGTTTCCGGATCGATGGTGAACGTCAGCCGTTTACGCAGATCCTGCCGGTTTTCGTAATCCTCCGGGCGCAGTTCGTGCGGCATCCGCGCGGCTTCGGCGAGAACCTCTTCGGAGAAATTCTGCTGGAAGCCGTGGGCGCGCAGGATGCACTGCATCTCGACATTCGGGTCGTCGCGGTCGCCGAGGGCTTCAATCACTTTTCCGGTGAGCGGCTTGAACGGATCGCTCCATTCATTGAGTTCAATCACCACCTTGTAATTTTCTGGCGTTTCTTCGAGACCTTTTTCCCAGGCGGCGACGCGGATATCCTGAATCAGCCGCAGATTATCGGGAATCACATAAGCGTAGTAGGGCGTCCGGCGGAGCAGTCCGACGATTTCCGTATTTTTGCGGTCGAGAACTTCAACCACACGGCCTTCGCGATTGCTGAATGACGGCGATTGTCCGCCGCCGCGACTGCCGCGCCGATCCGGCGCGGACTTCGGGAAGAGTTCAACGGAAACGCGATCCTCATGGAGCGCGCACTTTAGATCGTCGCGGGCGATGTAGATTTCTTCGCCGCCGTTATCAGGAGCAAACAGACCGAAGCCCTTTTCCATCACACGCACACTGCCGGTCACCGTTTGTCCGGAAGAGTTTTTTCCGGCCGCCGCCCAGCGGTTTTTCCGCAAGCAGGAAACCTTGCCCTGTTTTTCGAGGTCGATCAGCGCCTGCCGCAGTTTATTGCGCTCCGTGCTATGGATCCGCATGGCCTTGGCCAGATCGGGGCGGGTCAGCGGCTGATAGTTGGGTTTATTCAGATGGGCGAGAATGCGCTGTTCAAGTGTCGGATTTGTCATGCGGGGAGCTTAGCCGCTAATTCCAGCCGGAATCAACACTAATGAGGCGGTGGTCGCCCGGGCATGTCAAGCAGGGCGCCTCGACGATTTCTTGCCACACAATTCAACTTTAACAAATTCTTTACACAAGCGCCTTGACGGAATACGGGGTGATAGATAGCTTGCCGGAAGTCTTTAAAACAAAGTAAAGCGCGTCCGGGGAATTAATGAATAAAGCGAAACTTTTCGGCCTGTGTATTGCCGTTGCGGGATTATGTCTGGTGACTGCGGCTCGCAGTGATGACTTGCTTGTCAGCGGCGAGGCTGAAAGTAACGGCTTGAGCATCGTCGTGTCTGCGCCCGGCGAATTTACTAATCGCGTAGAAATTTATACCTGTTCAAATCTTGTTTCCGGCGATTGGCGTGTGGCCGCTGTGAGTCTGCGGCCGGTCGACGGAAATCCTGCCCGATGGTACACCGGAATCAGTAACGGCGGATTTTTTGTTGCCGGGAATATGGATATAGACAGCGACGGCGACGGCATCCCGGATGCCCGCGAAAAATATGTTTACAAAACATCTCCGGACAAGTGGGACAGCGCCGGGGACTGGATTTCCGATGGTTGGAAAGTTGCGCATAGTCTGAATCCGCTGATACCGAATCGCGCTGTGGATTCCGATAGCGACGGGCTGGATAACAGCACGGAGTATATGTGGGGCACTGACCCTCTTTGTTCAGACAGCGACGGCGACGGAATGCCGGATGCTTGGGAACTCAACGCAGGAATGGATCCTCTGATGAATGATGCCGGAGCAGATCCTGACGGCGACGGTCTGACGAATCACGAGGAATTTTTCGCCGGTACAAATCCCATGATCTCAGATACCGATGCAGATGGGATTCCTGACGGCTTTGAAGCGCATCACGGGATGAATCCATGTGATTCGCGTGACGCCATGAATGATCTGGACGGTGATTTAGTTCCGAACTTGTATGAATATCTTCATAGCACCGATCCATCGAATCCTGTTGCGGTGCCGGTGCCGGATGCAGTCGTCAGTTTGAACGGGCATGACGGCACCTTTACGGACATCCAAGCCGCCATAAATTCCGTGGCGAACAATGAATATCCGGTCATTTTCATTGAGCCGGGAATTTACAATATGGGGGCGGCGGCCGAGTTGGCTTTAACCAACGTTCTTATTTATGCAGCACCCGGCACCGTCGTGCTGGATGGCAACGGATCAAGCCGTCTGTTTGATGCGACTTACGGCTGGCCGGTTCTTGCCGGGCTGACGCTGCAAAACGGCTATTCTGCCGATAATGGCGGCGCAATTTATGTTTCCGGAGCCGGATCAATTATACGCAACTGTGTGTTTTCTTTTAACCGTGCGGAAACTGCTGGCGGTGCGATTTATGCCGGCAGCGAAACAATGGAAGTGTTTAACTGTGTTTTTAATGACAATCAGGCTTTGCAGGGTGGTGCCGTTTACAGCGAGACCGCCGGATCGGAATTGAACCATTGTACATTGCTCAATAATCATGCCTGGGAGCGGGGCGGTGCGATTTATAATGGAACTGCTATTAACTGCGTGGTGTGGAGTAACCGGGCGGATTTAAGTGACGCCCAGATTTACGGTGCGACGGTTTCGTATTCCTGCATAGAGGACGGTTATTCCGGTGCATCCAACATCGACGTTAACCCCCGACTGGTGCAGTTGTGGCACACGGCATCGGAAAAGTCGTCCGTTGTGAACTGCGGTAACAGAGAAAACGCGGCGAATTTCGATTTGAATGGCGGATTGCGCGATGCGCTTCCGGACATGGGCGCGGATGAGTGGGTGGACATGGATACAGACGACCTGCCGGATTGGTGGGAAAAACTCTGGTTCGGACGCCTTGATGCGGTTTCCAGCGGCCAGCTTGCGGATACCCCCGGGCGGAGTCTGACGTACCGGCAGAAATATCTGTACGGTTTAAGTCCGTCCTTTAGCGACACGGATTCGGATGGCCTATCGGACTGGGCGGAGATCTATATTTATAAAACGGATCCGCTCGCCACCACGGATTTGAGTTCCTCTTTAATGTACTCCATGAAGCCAACCGATTATGAGTGGATCGACATTTCTCAGACAGGACAGGACATCAGCGAAGAAATCCGCGCGTCCACATACAACAATTTCATCGTCGCAGTTCCGCTGGGTTTCGAGTTTCCGTATGCTGGCACCACCAGCACCAATATTTATGTTTCGGCACAGGGCTTTGTCAGTCTCGACGAATATCCGATGATGTGGGGAATCGCTCCGCTTCCTTCGGCGCAGATTGCGCCGAGAACCCTTTGCGCCTTTTGGCATGAATGCTATTTGATCAATAGTCCTGATGCGGCTGTTTATGTGCAAAGCGAGACCGACCGGTGCATTATTTCATTTGAGGACAGTTCCCGGTTGAGTTTTCAGATGGTTCTGCGTGCCGACGGTGGAATTTCCTACAATTATAAAGCAATCGATTTCAGCGAAATCGTCCCGATTATCGGGGCGCAGTGGGAAAGCGGCTCCGTCGAGTTCGCCGCCTTGAAAATCAGAGGACGAACATCGCTGGCGGTTGAAATGAATACGGATGCGGATGGCGATGGCGTCTCTGATATCTGGGAGATGAAATGGTTTGGAACGCCGGATACGGTTACTGACGGCGGAAGTTTTGTCGGAGGAACCGGAGTTTTTACCTATGCCGAAGCGGCCTACCTTGGACTTAATCCGAACGCGACCAGTGCGAACAGCAACGGATGGTCCGTCGCGGAAGAAATAATTTTTGGCCCCGATTCCGACGGCGACGGGATGTCGGATCGGTTTGAGATGGGGCGCGGTCTGGATCCTTTCGATCCATCGGACGCGCTAATTGATTCCGACGGTGACGGATTCCCGAATGTCTATGAATGCAGGCACGGCACTGATTTGTTTGACGCAAATTCTTTTCCTCCGCCCGACCGGTATGTGTCGCTCTCCGGGCAGCATATTGCGCCGTTTAACAGCAACATGACCGCCGCCACGAATATCCAGTCGGTTCTCTCTTTGATAAACGACTATGACATTATTTCTATATCGGACGGGACTTACTGTGGACCGGAAAACAGAAACCTGAACTCACTCGGACACCCGTTCATGCTTTTCTCCGAGAGCGGCCCGGAAAATTGTATTCTGGACGGAGAAAATGAAGCGCGGAGTCTTATCCTTGGAAATATGCAACAGGACGAATTCCTCAAAAATCCGCGACCCGGATTTTTTATTCTGCGGGGACTCCAGTTTTTTCAGGACACGCCGGAGGCAATAGGCCCAGAAGCGTGGCAAGCGTGGTCGTGGTGCGGTGGTGCCGTTTTTTGCCGGAACTCAAATCTTTTAATCGAAAATTGTATTTTCCGATCCAATGTGACGGCGAATGCTTGGGGCGCCAGCGCTGTTTACGGCGAGAATATGGGAGCCGTTTTTAAGGACTGTCTTTTCGACGGCAATGAGCCGTTTTCCCCTCACATGGCATCGTCCTTTGATCCGAGAAGAGGCATGCTGCATTTTTACAGCTCGGACGTGCAAATACTCAACAGCACGGCGACTGGCAACCGGGGGCATCACGGGCTGCTTTTCTATGACTCTTCGCTCCGGATGGATGACTGTTCGTTCACCGGAAACTCATGCAGTCTATTGACTGCGGAGAACGGTTCCGTCCGGATAAACCGCTGTCTGTTTCTGCAGAACGACCCGCTGCATGAGGCGCTGATCACTGGCGGTGATTCCGAAATTTCTGTTTCTGATTCAACCTTCCGGCGGAACCCCGGATCGCAGGGGGTGATTAATATTTGGAACGGAGAAAGCGATTTCCTCAATTGCCTTTTTCTGGAAAACGGCATAAGTGGCGGTGAAGATGTCGGCGTGTTTAATTTTATGGGGGCTGCCTCTGCCCGGTTGCAAAACTGCACTCTATACAGCAATGACTGTTTCGGAGTTTTAGGTTTCGCGAATACCGGCGCGGATGCCGGCATTTCCGTGCGGAATACGATTCTATGGGGAAACTCAAAAGGCTCGTACCCTGCTGTGACCGGGTGGGGCTGGAGTTACGAAGTGATAAGACCCGTTTTTGAATTCTGCTGTCTTCCGGAAGTGACAGGCACAAACAATATTCACATCAACCCAATGCTGAACTCGGTGACCGGTGAACCGTTGCCGAATTCTCCTTGCATTGATCACGGCAGCGATCAAGGGGCGCCGGAGAAAGATCCCGCCGGAAATCCCCGCTGGGATCATCCGCTTTGGAGTAACGATGCAGACTCCTCTGTTACTGATATCGGCGTATTTGAATTTTCCGACAGCGACACGGACGGCGACGGATTGGGCGATAAGTGGGAGATTTTCTATTTTACCAACATTACCGTCGCTTCCGGTCGGGAGGATTTTGATCAGGACGGGGTTTCCGTTCGCGAAGAGTACCGTTACAACACCCACCCGCTTTGCGCTGACACGGACAGCGACGGACTGAGTGACCGGGAGGAAATCGTTGTATACGGAACCGATCCGAATAATCCAGACACCGACTTTGACGGTCTGACTGACGCCGATGAGATCCGGATACACCATACCGATTCGAAGCGTGCGGATACAGACGGCGACGGGTTGAACGACGGCGATGAAGTTTATCTGTATGATACAAATCCGTTGGATCCGGCGACCGATGCGGATGGTGACGGACTGCGTGATTGCGATGAAATTCTTCTTTATGGCACGGATCGGCTTTGCACGGACACGGACGGTGACGGGTTGAGTGACTGGGATGAGATATTTGTTTACGGAACCAACCCGAACGTTTCTGATACCGATGATGATGGACTAAATGACGGGGAAGAAATATTGGTTTGGAGTACCAATCCACTTAAGGCGGACAGTGACGACGACGGCATGCCGGACAAGTGGGAGTTTGATCGCGGCCTGCAACCTTTAGTCGACGATGCACTGCTGGATCCGGACGGCGACGGCTTGGTCAACCTGAAGGAGTACCGCCGCGGTGGCGATCCATATAACTCGGACTCTCCCGGTGCTGGCACAGGAATGACCGTTAACGAAATTTACGGCGACAGCGATGGCCGGAGCAGTTACGATTGGCTGATGTGTGACGGTTATGGCGGACCTGGCGGAGATGCCAACGATAACGGGCAACTTAACTGTGATGAATTTCACCGCTATCCATCGTTCAGTGTGAGTGTTGCAAAAGATACAAAAGACATAAATGTTTCTCCGCCCGAATTTCTTTTTCAGGGCGCGGTTACAAAGCGCAACCCGGAGGCCGCGTTTGTCAGTACGGTTCCTGGTCCAGAACACAAACCCGAAGTCAACTATGTGGTTTTTCTGAAAGAATTTTTCGGAGAACCGGGGGCGAGATACCGGAAAACTGATATAACCGCGGTTAATCAGGACGGTTCGATCCATGAGCAAAGACTCATGCGGACTTCCGCGCTGGTCGCCGAGGATTCGAGCTTCATTTATCCATATTCACTGGATTACAGAATTAAAAGAGCCGCTGCCGGAGCTTACGGTCGGCGAATGAGTGTTCCGCTGAACAACACGCCCGGCTGTCTTGGGGACACGAACGCGGCGGGGCTGGTTGTTTTTAAACGGATTATTATTCATCCGGATGCTCCCACGCCGAGAATTTGCCTTTCCGCTTCTTCTAATCTCCGCCTTTACAGGGCGTCGAACGGCCAGCCGATTACTTTTCATACTCGCGGGGAAACTCAGCCGGAACCTGCGGAAGATATTTCTGCTGAATTGCGTACCAACGATCTGGCTGTACTCGTTGTGGGCGCCGGCGCCGGTTCGCCGGCGGAGCAGGGGTTGGACTATTACGCCGACGAGAGCTTTTACGCGCCTTACTACGGCCCATACGTCGGAGCATTGTGGCCGACATCCTGCGGGTCGTGGGGTTCGTACGTGGGACTCTATTGCGGAGATGCGGTAACCCGCTATTCCTACTTTGAAAACGACATGCCCCGTTTTTCCGTTGAAGTTCGGATCGAACCAAAACTGGTTCCGGACTGGAACCGTGACCGGCAGATAGACCTTGCCGATGAAAACGAATCCACCAACGGACTTCCTTTCCGCTTCTGGATCAACGACGACAGCGACTCCGGCGATATCGCCGAAGGTGACAGCGACATTCCCGGCCAGAAAGAAAGCTGGTTACCGAGGAGCCGCACTCCAAACTGTAAAGATCAAAAAGTCAACGGGCGCTGCGACCTGACCGACTTCTTCCCCGTCTGGCTCGATATCGGTTTGGTGCTGGCCGGTTGTCCGGTTACCAACGGGTTTACGTACCGGCTGAGTCAGGCCAGTAATGCCTTGCAGTTTGTTTATACCGATTTGGCTAAAACGAACGCCGGAGACTACCTCATCACCGACATCAGCTCCTGCGGCTCCAACTTCACTCAGAACGTCCGCGATGCGGATGCCATCCAAATCACCTCAGGCGGCGTTGACTTAAGTTCCGAATTTATTGAACGGATTATAGAAAATCCGAACAACGGCATTCTGTTGATGGAGGCGATCCGACCATCAACTGCGCCGCTGATTCTTCAAGTTCTCTCCAACGACACCGTCGTCGCCCGAACCGAACTGCCCTTACGCCTCTCCGGCGTCGAAGACATGTTCCGCCACAAAAATCTACGTCCGGAAATTGGAGGCGATAAACATGTTGATGACCGAAGTACTGCGCCGAACTGGCCTGATTCGCTGTGCAGTACAACAAATCTCTTTTTCTTGCACGGATTCAGCGTTGATGAACAATCCTCACGCGGCTGGCAAGCTGAAATGTTTAAACGCCTTTACTGGTCAGGGTCGAAGGCCAGATTTCACGCCATAACTTGGCGCGGTGACGAATCCGGGGTGGTCGACCCTTGGTATCAAAGAAATGTAAATCACGCATTCCAAACAGCGCCGTATTTGAAAAACTATGTGGAATCAATCGGCGGATCAAAGATTATGCTGGCGCACAGCCTTGGAAACATGGTCGTATCCAGTGCAATTCAAGATTATGGCATGAGTGTGCAAAAATATCTGATGCTGGATGCCGCCGTGGCTTCGGAGGCCTTTGATGGTTCTCTATTCAACGCCGCCGCGAACAACAATCCAATGTTGCACGCCGACTGGCGCGGATATGCACTGCAGACGTGGTCGGCCAATTTCCATGAACTTTACTCACTCCCCGACACACGGGCGAAACTGACTTGGCGCGGACGTTTCGCCGCAGTTGTGCCGTTTGCATACAACTTTTACAGTTCGGAGGATGAAGTGTTTG
Source organism: Kiritimatiellaceae bacterium (assembly GCA_013141415.1). NCBI lineage: Bacteria > Pseudomonadati > Kiritimatiellota > Kiritimatiellia > Kiritimatiellales > Kiritimatiellaceae > Kiritimatiellaceae bacterium. Next base: position 26,615 of record JABFQY010000004.1, on the reverse strand, counting down.
AAATCAATCAGGCGTCGGTTAACATGATGACCGGTGTTGAATTTGATTTTGATATCTGGCTTCCCAGTTCGGAAATTCACGGATTGGAGCGGTACACATGGCAAAAGCAGGAAGTGTTCAAAGGCCGTGATTTTCCCGGACTGCCGTCGCCGATTGGCTCCACCAAGTGGTGGGGATGGGGCTTTCATCACAATCTGCTTGGGCTGAAGGCTTATTCAGCCGAAGAAGCTAACGTTTTGGATGCTTCAGCACGGCAAAAAGACCCGGCGTTTGGCCATTACCCCGACCGGTATATTCATGTAGGCACCCTTGGCACCAACGAGGTTAATCAAATGCTCGCCATGGGGATTTCTGCTATGTCGCCTTCGGTTGGGTTAACCAACATCGAGGCAATTATTCCAGCGAAGAACATTAATATCAGCACCCTTAAAGCAAATGGCTGGCCGAGGAATCATCCCGTTTATAAAAAACGGTGGCTCCACAGCGACTGTAAAGACGTTGCCTATTTATACACATACGAATTGTTCAACGAACTGACATTGGAAGGTGGTCTGAAATGAAAAAAATAATTATTGGATTAGTGTTGATAGGGCTGTTCTCTCTATCAAGTTATGCTGGAAAATATGGAACTGCCGTTACGCAGGGCGGAAAGGCAAAGATCACTTTTCGGGTGTTGGACGACGAGCAAAATTCCGTTGCACAGGTCAAGGTGCAGGCCGGTTTTTATTATAATCCCGAAAAGCAGGGAATTATTACGGGAGAAACCGATACGAACGGACTATGCGCCGTTGAAGGGGTTACCTGTATGGACATGTGGTACTCTATGGAAAAGAGCGGATATTACGAAACGGAGGGGCGTTATGTTTTTGGAATGGTTGAACCGCCGGTAATCAACAATCGCTGGCAGCCGTGGAACCCGACCAATACGGTGGTTCTAAAGCGAATTAAAAATCCGGTTCCGATGTATGTAAAGAAGGTCGAAACGGTAATTCCTGCGCTCAATCAGCCGATTGGGTTCGATTTCGAAAAAGGCGATTGGGTTTCCCCTTATGGGAAGGGTTCCCGGACGGATATGCTCTTTTTCGCAACCGGGAAATTTGACTCCAATTTAGAGCGGAACTCATTTTTAGAGATAACCTTCCCTAATCAAAAGGATGGGATTAAGACGTTTGAAATTCCGGTTAAACCTGAATTTAATGATAGAAGCATGTTTGCTTCGCCATATTTTTCTTCAGAGTTCGGTTATGCAACGAACTGGATTTATGAGCGAAAAATCACGCCGACTCGTGATGGGCGAATTAATCCTTCTCCAAGAGAGAACATGAACTTTTTCTTTCGCGCGCAAACGGTGGTGAATGGAAGCGGAGAAATAATTTCAGCCAAATATGGCAAAATCTACGGCGATATTATCTGCGATTTCGCGGACGAAAAAAATCTGGGCGTCTATTTTACCTATTACCTGAATCCAACTTTCAATGATCGGAACGTCGAATTCGATCCAGACAAAAACCTTTTCGGTGGCCGCGACCGCTTTGCGCCTTAACGCCAGCTAGTTCTTTGCGTACAGTTTCTCGATGTACTGTTTCGCGCTGGCGCTCCAGGAGAAGCGTGCTTCGGCGGCGGCTGTGCAGACGGCCTGCCATTTTTCCGGTTCCGACGTGCGTAGGTGTAATGCGTCTTTAAGCGCGGCGGCCATGTTGTCCACTTGTTTATGAAGCGTTGAGCCCTCAAATCCGAAGCCGTTGATACCGGGACGGATGGTGTCGCGCAGTCCGCCGGTAAGATGAACAAGGCACGGCTGGCCTTCGCGCATGGCGAGCATCTGGCTGATTCCGCACGGCTCGAACGAACTGGGCATTAAGAAGAGATCGCCGGATGCGTAGAGATTTTCCGCCGCTTTATTGGCGTAGCTGTTGAGGAATAGAAAGTTGCTGTGCGTCGCGGCGGCTTCGGTGAGGAAGGCTTCGGTGTCGCGGTCGCCGGTGCCGATCAGGATATACAGACCTTTCGGGCCAATGGCTTTCAGGATTTTTTCAAGTCCGGAAACGCCGTCGGTTCCGGGAGCTTTGATCAGCAGCATTTTCTGGTCGACGACGCGGCTGATGCTGGTGGCGATAAACGACGGTTTACTCCGCGACGCTTCGAGTTTTTCCAAGCGTTGGAACGCAAGGAAATCAGCGAAGGACAGGTCGGAGCGTCGCGAGGCCCAGTGCGCGGCTTCGGCTTTTAGAATGCCAATCAGTTTGCCGATATCACACTTCGCCGGGTTTACGGACGGATATTCGCATCCATTAAGAATTCCGTGCAGGCGGCCTTCGGCCATGGCGCGCTGCAAGTCGCCGTCGAGTCCTTCGCCGCCGAAGAATTGCGGCGGGCGGCTGGGTTCGAGGATTTCAAGGGCGTACGTCGGTGAAACCGTATGAACGGTGTCGGCCAGCCGGATGCCAACGGCCATCGGATTGATGCAGTCGATCCAGCGCGGGTCGCGCAGTTCGCCGGGAATTTCGTCGCCGAACTGAATGTCGGGATACCAGCTTTCCAGCGAAGAGCGGTCGCCGCTGAGCGGGCGGATGCCCTGCAAGGCGAGATTATGAATGGTGTAAACCGTGCGGAGCTTTTTCAGCGCGGCACAGGCCGGATCATATTTACGGAGCAGGAGCAGAAAGGCGGCGTGCCAGTCGTGCAGGTGCAGAACGTCGAGCGGGCCGAAAAGATTTTCCTGCACAGCGGCGGAAACGGCGGCGCAGAAGCAGGCGAATTTTGTGGCGTCGGTGGCGAACGGGCGGCCAAGCGGATCGTTGCTGTAAATGTCGTACTGCTCTTTTTCGGCGTTGTAATGGAGGAAGGCGGGATGGTCGATGACGTAGTGAGCAGAGCGCTCAGCCATAGCGGTGCGCGGCCGGACGCGGTAGAGAACGGCTTCGTCCTGATGTCCGGCGAAAACAAACCGGATAGAGGCAACGCGGGTCGAGCCGCCCAGTTCGTGCAGGAAGCCGTAAGACGGGGTGACGATGGAGGTCTGACAACCTTGGTCGGCCAGCGCGGACGGAATGTCGCGAATTACGTCGCCAATACCGCCGACCTTACAGCGGGTAATACCGTCATTTTCGGCGGCAACCATCAGAATATTCAACGGATTGTTCATGGGACAAGACGGTATCAGAGGGTTTTGCCAGCGGGAAGAAGCTTTTTTTCGACCGGAGTGTGAATTTAACCGACAGATTAAGACATAAAATTATTCGTAAATTATCTTTATGTGATTATTAGTCTAAAAACATACCGTTTTTTTGGTAAAAAATATGATCAATTTTCTTGATGGCTTAAAAATGAGGTGTAAATTTATTCAAATTTTTACAGGCATTGTATTTTAAGGAGAAAACGATGGATAAAACAGTCATGGATGGCGGGCAGGCGCTGATCAAGTGTCTGGAGGCGGAAGGTGTCGAATATATCTTCGGATATTCCGGCGGTTCGGTTATCCCGATTTTTGACGCGATGATCACCACGCCCAGCAACATTAAGTTTGTTCTGGTTCGCCACGAACAGGGCGCTGCTCACATGGCCGACGGCTATGCCCGCGCCACCGGCAAGCCCGCCGTTACGCTTGTCACCAGCGGCCCCGGCGCCACCAACGTGATCACCGGTATTATGACCGCGCACATGGACTCGGTTCCGATGGTTGTTCTGACCGGCCAGTCCGTTTCGTGGATGATCGGCAAAGACGCGTTTCAGGAAGCGGATATTTTCGGCATCACCATGCCGGTTGTTAAGCACAGCTATCTGCTCAAATCAACCAACGACATTCCGCGCACGGTCCGTGAAGCGTTCCATATCGCCACCACCGGCCGGCCCGGCCCGGTCTTGATCGATATTCCGAAGGACATGAGCGCTGGATCGTTTACGGGCAACCTGCACGCCGAAATGGATATTCCGGGATACAACCCGCATTCCGGAGAGATCGACATTGCAACGGTCAAAGAAATTGCCGAAGCCATCAGCAAGTCGCAGCGGCCGGTTATTCTGGCCGGACACGGCGTTTTGATTTCCGGCGGCCACGAAGCATTGCGCACGCTGGCGGAAAAAATGAACGCGCCGGTTACCACGACGCTACTGGGCAAAGGCGCATTTCCGGAAACGCATAAACTGTCGCTCGGCTGGCTCGGTATGCACGGCACGGCTTACGCCAACAAAGCGATGTGCGAATGCGACCTCTTGCTGAATATCGGTTCGCGCTTCGACGACCGCATCATCGGCGATCCGAAATTTTTCTGCAAAGAGGCGACCGTGATTCACGTTGATATTGATCCGGCGGAAATCGGCAAAATGATCCGTCCTCAATACCACTGCATCGCCGACGCCAAACTCTTCATTGAGGAACTGAGTAAGCACGTCGGCAAGCTCAACACGGGTGAGTGGCTGAAAACGCTCGACGGCTGGAAGCAGAAATACCCGCTCAAATTCAAACGGCAGGGCAGCCTCAAAATGCAGCACGTCATCGACGAGTTTTACAAACTGTCCAACGGCAAAGCCGTGGTCGTCACCGACGTCGGCCAGCATCAGATGTGGGCGGCGCAGTTCTATAAAACCGACGCACCGAACAATTTTCTCAGCTCGGGCGGCGCCGGCACGATGGGCTTCGGCGTTCCGGCGGCCATCGGCGCGCAGTTTGGCCGTCCGAAAGACACCGTGATCGCCTTCTGCGGCGACGGCGGTTTCCAGATGACCGAGTTTGAACTCGCCACCGCCGCGCTCCATAAACTGCCTATCAAGTTTGTTGTTCTCAACAACCACTACCTCGGCATGGTTCGCCAGTGGCAGGAACTTTTCTACGAAGACCGCACCAGCGGCGTTGACCTTGAAGGCAATCCTGACTTCGTTAAACTGGCCGACGCCTACGGCATCAAAGGCTTCAACCTGCGCCGCCCCGGCGATGTTAAACGCATCGTCAAAGCCGCGCTGGCCTACAACAAAGGCCCGTGCCTCATCAACTGCGAAGTCGAGAAAACCGACAACGTGTTCCCGATGATTCCCGCCGGCAAGCGCATCGAAGCGATGATTATTGAAGCGCCGAAAGCGGGCAGTAAGAAACTCGAAAAACCGACGGGATCGACCTGATCGGGGGGCAGGAGTCAGGGAACAGGAATCAGAAAAATTTTGTAGGGAGAAAGTCATGATTAACAATAAACCGATTCATACGTTGAGCGTTTACGTCACTAACAAGCCCGGCGTTCTGGCGCGCATTGCGCAAACCTTTTCGCGGCGCGGCTACAACATCGAGTCGCTCGTCGTCTCGCCAGCCATGGACGGCCATTTTTCGCGCATGACCATCGGCGTCAGCGGCGAAGCCGACGGCCTCGACCAGATTATCCGTCAGGTCAGTAAGCTGATCGACGTGTTGCGCTGCACCGACCACACCTATGACGACGCTGTTGTCAAAGAAATGGGTTTGATCAAAATCGCTGTCGGCGCGGAAGGGCGCGGCGAAGCACTGCAGATCGCTGAACACTTCGGCTGTAAAACCGTTGACCTGACCGAAACGTCGATGATCTTGCAGGCGGTTGGCGACCCGTCGAAAATCGACGCGCTGGTTGAGATGATTGAAAAATTCAAAATCATCGAACTCGTCCGCACCGGCAAAGTCCTGCTGGCCCGCGGTGCGCAGACCACATAAAGTAGGACAGGCTTCCAGCCTGTCTAGACAGCCAAGATGGCTGTCCTACGTTAACAGCGTTTATGAAAACCCTTTTGCTAACGCCGCCGCTGTTACAGCCGAACACGCCGTACGCCGCCACGCCGATTCTCACGGCGTGGCTTCGTTTTTGCGGGCACGACGCGGTGCAGGCCGACCTCTCGCTCGAACTGCTTCTTAAATTATTTTCTGCCGACGGTCTCTCGCATCTGAATCTTGATGACGAATACCGCGCGGTGATCGGCGATGTGATGGAGTTTTTACAGGACAAAAATCCATCGTTAGCAAAACGGTTTGCCAAACGCGGCGCACTTCCGGAAGGAACGCACCTTGTTCGTGCCTATGAACAGGAAGAACAGTTCGGCTGGGATTTCCGCGGACTCGACCGCCATGACCGCGCCCGCCATCTATGCAGTCTGTTTCTCGACGACATCGCCGAAGCCGCCGCGCTGATTGATCCGCACTTCGGCTTTTCCCGCTACGCTGAGCATCTGGCGTCCTCACTTCCAAACTTCGGAAAGATTCAGGAGGCACTGGAGCGGCAAGGTAGGGCGCGATCGCCGAGCGCGCCGTCAGTTTTAAATTCCAAGGCCGGCGGGACGCCGGCGATACGTTCTGCGGACGCCGGGACGGCGGCAATATGTACCGCCGGCGTCCCGCCGGCCTTGCTCTTTTTCCAATGGTTGGAAGAACTGACTGACGCGCAGATTCAAAAATACAGCCCTCAGTTGGTTGGAATCACCGTTCCGTTTCCCGGTTGTCTGTTCGGCGCGCTGGCCATTGCGCGGCGGATTAAACAGACCCGGCCAGAAATCCGCATCGTGCTGGGCGGTGGGTACGCGAACACTGAACTGCGCGAACTGACCGATCCGGCCATCTTTGAAACCGTTGATTTCATCACGCTCGACAGCGGCATGCTTCCGCTTCTCCGGATTGCCGAAGGCGCGGAACCGGCGAATTTTGTACGGACGTTTGTTCGTGAGAATGGAGTCGTCTGTTTTTATGACAGCGGCGAAACGCCGGTCGCGCACGACACGCTTCCGCCGCCGGTTTATGACGGCCTGCCGCTCGACCGCTACTTCGGTTTGTTTGAAGTGCTCAATCCGGTTACGCGGCTCTGGTCGGACGGACGCTGGAACAAGCTGGTGCTGGCGCACGGATGCAACTGGAAACGCTGCGCTTTTTGCGACACGACCATCGACTACATCTGCCGCTACGATCCGGCGCGCCCGTCCACCGTCTGCGACTGGATGGAATCGGTCATCGCCGCGACCGGCTTTAACGGATTCCATTTTGTCGACGAAGCGCTTCCGCCTGCGCTACTCGCCGGACTGTGCGACGAAATTCTGCGCCGCGAACTGAACGTCGAGTGGTGGGGCAATATCCGCTTTGAAAAACGGCTGACTAAAGAACTGATCGAAAAGATGGCCGATGCCGGATGTATCGCCGTCACCGGCGGACTCGAAACCTGCTGTGACCGCACACTCAAGCTGATGAACAAAGGCATCACCGTCGCCGGAGCAGAAGAAGTTCTGGTGAATCTGTCAGTGGCGGGCATCATGACACACGCCTACCTGATGTACGGCTTTCCGACGCAGACACTGGACGAAACCTTCCAGGGATTGGAAACCGTCCGCCGTCTAATGGAAGAGGGCGTTTTACATTCGGCCTACTGGCACCGCTTCGCGCTGACGGCGCACAGCGAAATTGCCCGCGAACCCGAACGGTTTGGAATCAAACTCTTGCCGGAAACTTCCGGCGGATTCGCCCGTAACGAAATTCCGTTCGACGGACAGTTTGGTTACGACCTCGCCGCCATCGGCGAAGCGCTCCGCACCGCCACGTATAATTATCAGCACGGCACCGGCTTCGATGTTCGGGTCACGGATTGGCTGAATAAATTTTTTTGAGGAGAATTGGAAATTATCGATTTTGAAGGATGAATCTGGCGCGGTTTAGGAGCCCTTTTCATTTTTTATGTCATCTTTATCTCGAGATTCGCTCTTCGTTTCAACTTCTGGACAATTGTTGGACACCACGAGGGCCAGTCCAGTGCCTTCATTAAACCACTCATGACACGATATTTCTATTCTTCGGGTTCCTTCCCTATAAACCTTGAAATCAGCGCCATGCACAAACGTCTGAAGCGCGCAGATATGAAGATCATCTTCACATTGCAGGAAATATTCGAAGCCATCCGTAGGTTCACGAGCTTGGAATGTCAGATGTATCCAGTGATCGTGACCGCGTTCTACGATACACCATTGGACGATGAGATGATCAGATCCTTTACCAAGCTCACGTAAAGGAATTGTGCTTATAAGAGTGGGATTACCGCGATGTTCGCATTGTTCGGGTTGCGGGAGTTTGTCGAGGATAACCTTACCTTGAGGATCGGAGACGCGTACCCACTTGAAATCAGAACCAAGAGTTTTATCATCCAATCTCATTTGGACATCTGTAAAGCCTTCTATTGTTGGATGGAGTCGGTATGACAGGCGCTGTTCAACACATACAATTTTTTCTTTATCTATAAACGCTCGTGCATCTAACCGGTAATCGCTACGGACCGACTTCTTTGTGATGTTTAACGTATGCTTAACAAAAACATCATAGTATCTGCCTATATCAGCGTAACGTTGTCGTTCTGATTCTGATGGCTTTATTAAGGCAACCAACGCGTTCCGTTTGCTGTCGGCATCGATATTCGCGAGAAAATTTCTGTCTATCACGATGTTTTTCAGCAGAGCGGTAATCTTATCAAGAAACTCCGAAGTACCTGTCGTGAAAGTGAAGAGGACTGCTACTATGATAGTCAGCCCGATCATTTGCATGAAGAGAATAACCGCTTCGATTAGATAATGTGGAGATTTTAGTTCAGCCTGAAGCGTGCAAGACAGCAGAACTAATATAAGACCAAACCAGAAATAATTCGTGAACAATTTGCCCAACCATTTTTTATCTGTCATCGCGGTCTCTCTCTCTTTTAATGAAAGCCCTTCTAAAACGCCTATGGACAGGCAGTTTCTAGCAGGATGATGGGCGGGTGGCAAAGAGTTTATCGGGAAAAGCGGAAAAGAGACAAAGGTTCAGAGGCACACCAGTATCAGGTGCAAATGGTTCTACCTTTGTAGCCGAGGTCCTTGACCTCGGTTCCGCGATCAGGGATCGCGGCTACAGTTCCTATTCAGGCTGTGGGTGGAACGCGACGTCCCGGCGCGTTTTAAAATTAAGCGTGCGCGGCCCTTCGATACAAACTCAGGGCGGGCGCTTCCGCTCACCTCAACTTCCGGCCAGCGGCAGGGATGCCGCTTCCACATTTTCAGATCGTTGAAATTATTCGCCGGGTGAGGTCACCCGGCCTACATTTCGATTCAGGCTGTTGGGTGGAACGCGACGTCCCGGCGCGTTTTGAACGTGCTCGGCCCCTTCGATACAAACTCAGGGCAGGCGAGCCCGTTCCACCTTGTAGCCGAGGTCCTTGACCTCGGTTCCGCGATCGTGGATCGCGGCTACAATTCTCTGCGTTATTTAAAAGGCAACCGCCCGGTCTGTGACGCCCGCGAAGGGTTGCGATACGTACCGCAGGCGTCCCGCCTGTCGCAGAGCGAATTCCCTCTGCGCCCTCAACCTCTCTGCGAGGAATGTTTTATTCAATGCAGGCGATCACGTTCCACCATATTTTGTATTTCATCTGTAGGCCGGATGCCCTCATCCGGCGCAAACGCCCGCTGAGGGCAGCGGGCCTACAAACTTCGGATATGGAATTTACAAGGCAACCGCCCGGGCTGTGACGCCCGCGAAGGGTTGCGATACGTAGCGCCTGTCGCCAGAGCAAAACTCCTCCGTGAACCTCTGTGACCTCGGTGGTGGAAAACTTCTCGACGGAGCCCGACGCGTCCCGCAATCCGCCAATTAGCTGGCACGATCTGATCCGATTGATATACTACCTTGATGAAATTTCGGCGGGAGAGATATCATGATGAATATTCGATTTAAAAAGCGGGTTGTTCTATCGGCGGTGTTACTGTCCGCCACAATCACTCTGGCGTGCAGCACGCCGGTATTCCGGTATGCGATTGAACGCTGGGAGGCCGACCCGTACCGGCTGGTTGTTTTTTCGAATGGCACTCTGACGGAGGATCAGCAGCAGGTTGTTGCCGGGTTTAGAGTGTATGAAACCTCCGGTTACCGCTCATCACCGCTGATTGTCGATGAATATGATATTTCTGCAACCAACCGGCTGGCCGCGGCTGTGCGGGCCGGGCTTCCGACGAACCGCGCCGCGCCGTGCGTCGCTCTGCTTTATCCGGAATTTATGCGCATGGACACCGTCGTCTGGAGCGATGACCTCACCACGAATGCGCTGAACCGGATGATCATGTCGCCAGCCCGGCTGGAAATTGCCCGGCGTTTGCTTGACGGTGATGCCGCGGTCTGGGTTTTTATTCCGGGCGGCGATGCGGAACGGAACCGTGCCATTCATGAAATGCTGAATGCGAAGTTACGCGAGCTCGAAACGACGGTTCAGTACAATGAGGATTTTCTGGCACTAGCGAAAGCCGCAGGTAAGGAACCGCCGAAGCTGAAATTTTCCGTACTGGAGCTTCGTCGCGATAACCGGCAGGAAGCGCCTTTACTGGCGATGCTCACGCAGGTGTCTTCTTCTATTGCCACCAACAGCGGGCCGATCGTTGTTCCAGTTTTCGGGCAGGGGCGGGCGGCGGTGCTGATGATGGACGAGTATGTCGCCGGACCGTACATCGAGAAGGTGGTTCAGTTTTTGACCGGTGCCTGCTCGTGCGAAGTTAAATCGCAGAATCCAGGCTTCGATATTTTGATTCCGGTGGATTGGGTCGGCGGAATCAAACAGGAATATGTTTTTGATGCCGAACTTCCGCCGCTCAAGAGTCCGTCCGCCGAGATGGGAACTTTGCTGAGCGCAACCAACGGCGCCACCGGAACCGCCGGAAAAACAGAGCACCGTCTCTTTGGCGCGGTTCTGAGCGTATTCATTGTAGTCGTGCTGGGCGGCCTTGGCGGCGCCACATGGGTATTGCTTCGCAAAAAACGTAATCATGAATCTTCTTAAACTCACTGTCCGCGAACTGCTACACCGCCGGGTGAACTTCCTGCTGGGCGTACTTTCCGTCCTGCTGGCAACAGCCGTGCTGAGCGGTTCGCTACTTTTGCTCGGCGCGTACGATCGGCACACCGGCGAAATACTCGCCGCCCGACAGGCGGAACTTGAGACGCAGATTCAGCGGCTTCAAGACGATACCGTGAGTGCCATGGAGCATCTCGGCTTCAACATCGTCATTTTACCAGCAGGGCAGAACCTGGCCGACTGGTACGGCGACGACTACGCCGCGCGCACCATGCCCGAATCCTATGTGCAGACATTGGAAAAAAGCGGACTGGTCACGATCGAACAACTGATTCCGGTTTTGCGGCAGAAAATCCGCTGGCCCGAAACGCAGTGGACAATCATTCTCGCCGGAACCGGCGGAAGTGAGGCTGTGCCTGCCGGACAGGTTGACATCGGCACCGAAATTTCCCGCGGTCTTTCTTTGAAAAGCGGCGACACACTTCAGCTGATGGGCCGGACGTTTATCGTTCGCAATGTCATGTTGCAGGAAGCCGCCGCCGATGATGTCACGCTGACACTGCCGCTGGCTGCCGCGCAGGAACTTCTCGGTAAAGCGGGGCAAATCAGCGAAATCCGCGCCCTGCAATGCCGAGCCGCATGGCGCGACGTAAAACGAATCCGAGAAGAGGTTGGAAAAATTCTTCCCGGCACACAGGTGATTGAAAAAGGCTCCGAAGTGCTAGCCAAAGTTACCGCGATCCGGCAGGTTGAAGAAAAGGGCGCCGCGCAAATTGCGAACGAACAGGCGGCGCGGGAACAGATGCGCCGTTCGGTTCAGCGCACGCTTGGTATTTTGATTCCGTTCATCCTGCTGGCGTGTATCGCGTGGATTTACCTGCTGACGGCTGACAACACGGCGCGCCGGACGGCTGAGATCGGTACGCTGTGCTCGCTCGGGTTTTCATCCGGCTACGTCGCCGCCGTTTTTTTGATGCGCGCGGCACTGCTCGGACTGCTCGGCGGAACGGCCGGGCTGCTGATCAGTGCCGCCGTGGCGCGCGGTATGCCGGTTAAACTTTTTGTCTTACTGCTTCCATGCTCGCTCCTGATTGCGCTGGCAGGAAGTTTTCGTCCAGTCTGGCGGGCCGTCCTCCGCGATCCTGCCGATATTCTGAGAGGTGAACCATGAAACTCTTTACATTGATTCGCCGCGAACTGTTCTACCGCCTGCGCCGTACACTCGCCGCGCTTTTGGCCGTCGCCATCGCCGCCGCCGCGCTGACCGCCGCGCTGACGCTGCTGCGTCTGCACGACCGCGCCGCCCGCACTCTGCTGGCCGAGCGGGAAAAGCAGACCGCCGAAGCCGGAGCCGTCTTGCGCGATGAAATGCGCAAGGCCACGCTGAAACTCAGTTTTAATCTGCTGATTCTGCCGGAACAGGTTGATTTGAAGCAGTGGTACATTGATCAGGAGAGCCGCTTTACGCTGCCCGAATCGTACGGCGACAAGCTGGTCAAGTCCGGCATCGTCAGCGTTCAGCATATTCTGCCGATGCTTCAGAAGCGGATCGTCTGGCCGGAAACCGGACGCAATATGGTGCTGATCGGCACGCGCGGCGAAGCGGCCGACCTTTACAAAAATCCGCGCGCGCCGCTGATTCAGCCGGTGCCGGAAGGAACGATCGTTATCGGCTATGAACTGCACCATTCGCTCGGCATCACCAGCAACCAGACCGTTAAACTGATGGGCCGGGAATTTAAAATCCACCGCCTGCACGAAGCGCGCGGAAGCAAAGATGACATCACCGCCTGGATTCACCTGAAAGATGCGCAGGAACTGCTCGACATGAAGGGGCAGATTTCTTCGCTGCTGGCGCTGGAATGTCTCTGCGTCGGCGCGGATGCGCTGGATCAGATTCGCGGCGAAGTCACCGGTATTCTCCCCGGCACGCAGGTTGTCGAGATGGGCACCAAAGTGATTGCCCGAGCCGAAGCGCGGATTCGTGCCGGTGAGGAAACCACACGCCAGCTCGCTGCGGAAAAAGAAAAACAGCGCCAGCTTCAGCTTCAGCGCCAGCGGTTCGCCGCGCTTCTCGTTCCGCTTATGCTCCTGCTGTGCGGCGGCTGGATCGGTCTGCTCACCTTCAGCGATGTGCGCGATCGGCGCGGTGAAATCGGAATGCTGCGCACCATCGGCTTCCGTACTCATTCTCTTCTATTGCTGTTTATCGGCAAGAACCTGCTGGTCGGCCTTGCCGGCGGAGCGCTCGGCTATGCCGCCGCCGCACTGCTTTGCGGCGCGCGTACCGCCGGTATGGACGGACTTTCGGCAGCCGATGCCGCCTCCGTCTGGAGCGTATTCAATCTGCTGATTTCCATGGCCGGAGCCGTCGGACTGATGATGATTTCCGGCTGGATTCCGGCGCTCATCGCCGCACAAACCGATCCCGCTGATGTTTTGAGAGAGGAGTGATCCCATGCTGAAATTTGAAAATGTCACCAAAGTATTCAACGGGCCGCAGGGAAAAGTAACCGCGCTGAACGATGTATCGTTCACCGTCAACTCCGGTGAAGTGGTCGCCATCCGCGGGCCGAGCGGATGCGGCAAAAGCACGCTGTTGCTGGCTGCCGGAACGCTTTTGAGACCGACGCAAGGTTCGGTTTCCATTGACGGGAATGATCCGTATTCACTCTCTCCGAACGACCGCAGTGCACTGCGGTCGGAGAAGATCGGGTTTGTCTTTCAGCAGTTCCATCTCGTTCCGTACCTCAGCGTACTCGACAACGTTCTGCTTCCTTCCGTGGTGAAGAAGGATTCCAGAAGCCATGACCGGGCGCAGGAATTGTTGGCCCGTTTCGGGATGGGACACCGCGCACATCATGTTCCGGCCCAACTCAGCATTGGCGAACGCCAGCGCACCGCATTGGCCCGCGCATTGTTCAATCGGCCAAAACTTCTTTTAGCCGACGAGCCGACCGGTAATCTCGATCCGGAGAACGGCGGGATTGTTCTCAACGCGCTGAAGGCCTTCGCAGACGAAGGCGGGGCGGTGCTGCTGGTGACACACGATGCTGCCGCTGCAGACTGCGCCACTCGCACGATGCAGATGACCGCCGGATCATTCCGGTAATTTAAAATTCGTGTTGAACGCCGAAGCGGAATTGCGCGCCGGGATTGTCGTAGCCGACGACGGTGGAATATTCCTGATCCAGCAGATTTTGCACGGAAACGTAGATGCGGGTATTCCGCTTTGCTCCGAAGCTGTAACCGGCGGTGGCGTTCAGATCGAGAAAGTCTCCCAGCGGATGGTACTGTTTATCCTGCGCGAACCGGTTGTTTTCGAAGGACGAAACATATTTACCGACCAGACTGAAATCGAACGGACCGTATTGCATGTAGGTTCCGCCGCTGAGAATCCAGTTCGGAATTTCCCGATAGTCCACATAGTCTGAACTTCCGATCGGCTTCAGCTGCGAGTCCATGGCCGTGGCACTGAAGAAGAGGGTGGCGATGCCGCCGATCGGCGCGGAACGGGTTTCAAACTCAAGACCGTACTGTTTGACATCCTGATTGTCGGAAAAATAGAACGTGTCGCCGGTTATCGTATTCGTTGCTGCCGAACCCGTTTTGGTGACGGCGTCTTTCCGCATGACATAAAAGCCGCCGAGTTTGACCATGCCTTTATCTTTGCTTTCAATCTGCACACCGGCGTCGTACATCACGCGCATTTCGTCGGCGAGGTCGGTGCCGTCTTTTTTCAATGCGCCGGGTTCTTTGGCCCGCTGACCTGCCGCCAGATGGTTGTAGAGCGAAACCTCGTCGGTGATTTTATATTTCGCGCCGAGCGTTCCGGTCAGTAGCGGATCGCCCCATTGGTTTTCAACGGTTGGAAAATCCCGACTGACGCCGCTGATGTCATAGCTGGCGCCGGAAAACTGATTGTAGTAGTTGCGCATGACCCGTACTCCGGCGTCCAGAGTCAGCTTGTCGAACCGGTGTTCGTCGGTCAGTACAGCGGCGCCGGTTTCAACATCCTGCGGCGCGCCGACATAAAAATCTTTTCCGTTCGGGCAGACCCAGCGGTTATAGACGCCGCCGAAGCGCAGCGTATTGGCCTCCGTCAGTTCCAGCGCCTGCATCAGTTGCGCGCCGTATTCATAGTCGCGTTCCAGCGCATTCTGAGCGGGAGTGGTGAGGTTGATGAAATTATAGGAGCGCGAGGTATAGTAACCGGAAAGTTCCGTCGAAGCCTTGGGTGACTCTTTGAAAACCGCTTTGCCGCCCGCTGAGTACGCATGGAACGGATCATATTTTTCAAGCCGGGTTTTGAGCGTGGTCTGCGCCGGGCCGTCCGGTTCCGGTGTCATCAGCTCGCGCGAGCCCTGCATGGCGATGAACTGACCTTCGAGATAAAGCTGATCGTTGGCCTGCACTCCGCCGTAACCGTAAACCGTTTGGGCCTGCTCGGCGGCGTTGCGTCCGCCGGGGCCGTCCGTACCGTTGGCGGTCGCGCCGACGGTGTACCAGCCGTTGCTCGTGGTGTTCCCGTTTGCGATGCCGGTACGCCAGGTGTTGAACGTGCCGATCTCGCCTTCGATCATCGTGGTCGGCTTATCATATTTTTTCGGCAGAACGTTGATCACACCAACAATGTCGGCCAAACCCATCAGCAGGGTGCCACTGGAGCGGACGATTTCGATGCTGCCGATTTGCGAAGCGGGCAGGGTGTAGGTCATATCGCGGGATTCACGCTGCCAGATGCCGTTCATAGCAAAGTCGGGATACGGATAAATCTGCCCGCGGAACGAGACGAAGCTTTTATTTTTGCGTCCGCGGGTTTCGGTGAGCACGCCCGGCGCGAATTTCAGCGCATCGCTCCACGTCGCGGCATCCTGATTTTTGATGTCTTCGCTATCGACAGTTGATGTCGCAATTTCCAGCGCGACGGATTCCGCCGCCGGGGTTGTGAGCAGATTACGAACCGGTTTGTCGGCGGAAACCGTTATTTTTTCACCCAAGAAAACATTGGTGTTTTCAGCGAATCCGGCAGCGGCACAGACCAGCACAGCACAAAACAGTTTTCTGAACATGAAGGGCACCTCTCCGTTTGGTTTTCCACCAATACGGTGAGGAAGTTAAATAAGGGACATCTTACGGTATTTTTCAGCGGAGGCTGCCGGAATAGCGCGGCGAGCAGTGGCAGATGCGGTCGTAGCGCTCCGGATTGAGAATAAAATCCTCCGGAACCGCTTTGCCGGAGGCAATGAAGCGTTCAGCACTTTCGATTTTTGCGGAGTGCGGGCAGAGCGGCAGAGCGCAGTTTTTATGCGTGGTCTGCCAGAGGAGGAATGTTCCCAGCCCGATGACTGCCAGCGCGGCTGCGGCACGAAGCGGACGGGGAATTGTAAACAGAATGAAGCGGCCGCGAAGCCGTTCCGCCGCGATCTCGCGGTGCAGACGGGCACGGACTTCAGCCAGTCCGTCGTTCCGGTTGTCCACGGATTCCTGTAAACGCTGTTCGGTTGTTTTCATGGTTCCGTCCTTCACTACGCTCTCTCGCCGTCCGGGGGGACAAATGTATCACGGAGTTTTTGCAGAGCCCGCTGTCCGCGCTTCTTGGCGGTGTCCTCAGTAATGTCCATCAGTTCCGAAATTTCCTGAAAGGAAAGGCCCTGCACATAGCGGTAAACCAGAAGCTCGCGATCCGTCGGCGGCAGTGCGGCAATCAGTTCATCAAAATCATTCCGTTTGTCTGACGGCGCATCGTCCGGGATTACAACGGACAGCGCATCCATTTTATCGCGGTGGCGCATTTCGCGCCGGACGAAGTCGGTGCAGATATTGCGCAGGATCGTATAGAACCACGGCGAAAATTTCCGTCCGTCGTATTTTTTCCGTTCGCGAACCATCCGGATAAACGTTTCCTGCACGGCGTCCTGCGCCAGCGAACGGTCAAAGATGCGGCTTCCGGCGATGGTCAGTGCCCGTCCGTAGTACCGATCCATAAGGACGTCGAATGCGGCGTCGTCGAGCGTATCGCGGAAACGCAGCATCAGCGCTTCGTCTGTGGCTGTAGGATCGGTGTGCGGCATGGAGGCAGACGGTGGCGAAAGCTGAATTTTTCCACAAGTAAAATGTCTTTTTTGTTCTCCGGGAAACGTATTAACTCAAAACAAGGAGAACGTGATGACAGGGAAACGAATTGTCTGGGCCGGATTGATACTTGCGGCGGTACTGGCTGCACTGCTTTTTCTGATTTCGAAACCGCACGAGACCGCCTCCGGCGGGAACCCGCTGCTGGTTTATTGCGCGGCCGGCGTCAAGCCGCCGGTTGTTGAACTGGCGAAGCGGTACGAATTTGAATCCGGCGTGAAGATTCAGATTCAGTACGGCGGTTCCGGCACGCTTCTCAGCAATATCGAAGTGTCCCGCAAGGGCGACCTCTACGTTGCCGCCGATCACAGCTATATCGAGCTCGCGGCGAAGAAAGGGCTGATTGCCGAAGTCCTTCCGCTGGCTTACCAGCATCCGGTCATTGCTGTGCCGAAGGGAAACCCGAAAAATATCCGGCGGCTGGAAGATTTGCTTCAGTCCGGCGTTCGCCTTGCGCTTGGCAATCCGGAATCCGCCTCGGTTGGTAAACAAACCAAACAGCTTTTGGAACGTGCCGGTATCTGGGATGCCGTGAAAAAACAGGTTGAGCAGAACGGAGTTTTTAAGCCGACCGTTCCGGATGTGGCCAACGATGTGAAGCTGGGCGCGGTTGATGCCGGAATCATCTGGGATGCCACGGCGGCGCAGTATCCGGAGCTGGAAGCGGTGAACGTACCGCTGTTCGATTCCGTGCGCGATGAAGTCAGTGTCGCGGTACTTAACTCCAGCGAGCAGCCGACCGCCGCGCTGCGTTTCGCCCGCTGGCTCAACAGCAAGATCGGAAACGAAGTGTTCAAAACGTGCGGCTTCGAGGCCGTTGACGGCGATGTCTGGGCCGCACATCCGGAGATTACTTTTTTCTGCGGATCGGTGAACCGCCGGGCTGTGGATGCCACCGTAAAAGAATTTGAACAACGCGAAGGCGTCACGGTGAACACCATTTATAACGGATGCGGAACCCTTACCGGACAGATGAAGGTCATTAAACAGAAAGAGGGCAGCGCGGGGTTTCCCGACGTTTACATGGCGTGTGACCGCTACTATCTCAACAACGTCCGCGACTGGTTTCAGGAAGATATCGACGTTTCCGACGCGGCTATCGTGATTGCCGTGCCGAAAGGAAATCCGAAAAATATTCAAGGCGTCGCCGATCTCACCAAAGAAAATATCCGCATTGCCGTCGGCCAGCCCGAACAGTGCACGATCGGCGCACTGACTCGCATCATGCTGGAGAAGATGAATGTGTACGGCAGTGTCATGAGCAACGTGGTGACGCAGACGGCGTCGTCCGCCATGCTGATACCGGCGGTGACGACCAAGTCGGTTGATGCGGCGATCGCCTATATCACCGACACCAAATCGGAAAGCGATAAAGTGGACGTGATCCGGATCGACTCGCCGTTTGCGATCGCCGTTCAGCCTTTCAGTGTGGCGTGTTCCAGCGAACATAAATTTCTTGGACGCCGCCTGTTCGGAAAAATCGCGGCGTCCGAAAAGCGCTTTGAAGACGCCGGATTCAACTTCCGGCTGAAAAAGTGACCAGACGGCCGATTTCCTTTTCGCGCTTTGCGGAAAAAACGCTACGATGCCGGTGAAATGACGCAGAAAACCAAAACGCGGACAGGACTTTCCGATTCGCTCTTTATCCTGTGCATGAGCGTTATCGGCGGCACGTATGTTCTTCTGATTATTCTGCTGCTGCTGGGCGATGCGGCCTACATGGTGCAGGGCTCGGACTGGCATAAATTCCTTTTCGAAAATCCGATTCTACGTGCGCTGGCCAAACCGGAAATCCGTTATTCGATTACGCTCAGCCTGATCTCCTGTACGCTTTCGGCCATTCTTTCCGTTTTTGTCGCCGTGCCGATCGGCTGGCTGCTTGCCCGCCTCAAGTTCCGCGGCCGGAATCTGGTGGATGCCGTTCTGGATATTCCAATTGTCCTGCCGCCGCTGGTGGTCGGGCTGAGTCTGCTCATCCTTTTCCAATTCTGGCCGTTCACCGCGAGGCTTCCGGGCATTGGGAAGTCACTGAACGAACTGATCGTTTATCAGGTGCCTGCGGTGATTCTGGCGCAGTTCGCTGTCGCCGCCGCGTTCGCGATCCGCACGATGAAAGCGACCTTCGACGGAATCAACCCGCGCTGCGAACAGGTTGCGCTCACACTCGGCTGTTCGCGGGCACAGTCATTTATGCGTGTGGCATTGCCGGAGGCGGGCCGGGGCATGCTCACCGCGTTTACGCTCGCGTGGGCCCGCGCCCTTGGCGAATTCGGCCCGCTGCTCATTTTCGCCGGAGCCACCCGCAATAAAACCGAGGTGCTTTCCACCACCGTCTTTCTCGAAATGAGCATTGGCGATCTGGAAGCGGCGGTCGCCGTTTCGCTCATCATGGTCTTTGCGGCAGTCGTCGTACTGCTCATCACCCGCATCTGGGGCTCAAGGGATGTGATGGTATGATCCGTATTGAAAATATAACGGTGCGCGCCGGCGGCTTCTCCATCGCGGAAGTCTCGCTCCATGTGCCTGCCGGTTGCTACGGCGCACTGATGGGCCGTACCGGCTCCGGCAAGACGACATTGCTTGAAGCCATCATCGGACTGAAGCCGGTCGAAAGCGGAAAGATTTTTCTGGCTGGGAATGACGTTACAAACGCCAGTCCGGCGGCGCGCGGCATCGGTTATGTTCCGCAGGACGGCGCGCTGTTTTCCACCATGACGGTGCGTGAGCATCTTGCTTTTGCATTGGAAATCAGGCACGAAAAACGCGAAGCCGTCGAACAGCGCGTACAGGAACTGGCCGAACTGCTCGGCATTACGCACCTGCTGCACCGCCGTCCGTTCGGACTGAGCGGCGGCGAACGCCAGCGCGTCGCGCTGGGCCGCGCCCTGTCGTTCCGTCCGCAGATTCTGTTGCTCGACGAACCGCTGAGCGCAGTGGACGAAGGGACGCGCAGCGAAATGTATGAACTGCTCCGGCGCGTACAGGTCGAAAGCGGCGTCACCGCTTTGCACATCACGCACAATCCGGTCGAGGCGCGTGAGCTGGCCGATGCGGTTTTTGTGTTGAAGGACGGAAAAATAACGCGAGAGGAGTCCTGAAATGGAACAGTGGTATCTTTACATCATCGCCGGACTGGCCGCCGGAATCCTGAGTTCCATGTTCGGAGTCGGTTCCGGCATTCTGATGATTCCGATTCTCACCATTGCCTTTGCCTTCGGCCAGAAAAGCGCGCAGGGCATGGCGCTGGCGTTGATGGTGCCGATGGCGCTGGTCGGTGCGCTCCGCTATTACTTCAATCCGGAAGTCGAAATGAATCTTAAACTGCTCGGCCTGCTCGCTGTCGGCGGAGTGGTCGGTGCCGTGATCGGGTCACAGATTGTTTTCGGAATTTCCGACGCGGTACTCAAACGGATGTTTGCCGTTTTCATCATTATCACCGGCATTCACATGTTCATGAAATCCTACTCCAACCCGGCTGACAAATCATCGCATGGACAGACCGTTGAAGATTCGTCGGATAAAACCGGTTAACACGAACCACGAAGCGGACGTAGCGGCATGCAAAGCATCCAATGAGCGAAAAACTAACCGTGCTGGACTCTCATTAGAACCTGTCCCGTCCATGGGGGCAGGTCAGTCGATTTCTGGAAAGGATGTCTCGGAATAAAATTGAACAGCTGATTGAAAACCGTAGGCTCGTATCCCATGGATCGAGACCCCCTTGGTTGTTGGCTTTTGACGAACGAACAATAAAGGAACTCTTTCGAGCCGTCTGGATTTTCAACTGTTTACCGGACACCCGTGCTATGAAATATGAATTGGGAGCATCGTGAGTGAATCATTCATGGATTGAAATTGATCTGGGACGCCTGAAGCAGAATGTGCGTGCACTGCGTTCTGCGATTCCTGCCGAAACGGCTGTGATACTGGTCGTCAAGGCCGACGCCTACGGGCACGGGCTGGTTCCGACGGCTAAAGCGGCCGCCGAAGAAGGCATCAACTGGTTCGCGGTCGCCTTCCTTGATGAAGCACTCAAGATCCGCGCCGCCCTGCCGGATGTGAATATTCTGGTGCTGGGACTGGTGATGCCGGAGCATGTCAGTGAGCTTTTAGAAAAACGGATTTTCCCGGTGATTACCTGTCTTGAACACGGTCTGGCATTGGCCGGAGCCGCACGCGCCAGAGGGATGGCGCTTCCGGTGCACCTGAAAGTGGACACCGGCATGGGGCGCCTTGGTGTGCAGTGGGACGAAGCGGGAGCCGTCGTCAACGCGCTGGACGAAGCGGGCGGTCTCGAATGGGCGGGCGTTTGCAGCCATTTTGCCCGGGTTGACCCGGATCAGCCGGATCATGCTTCGGCGCAGGCGGCGAAGTTCCATGACGTGCTGAACGTTTTGCCTTCTACGGTTTTTAAACACCTTTCGAGCAGCCGTGCCGCGCTCTATTTCCCCGATTGGGATCTGAACGGCGTTCGGCAGGGAATCGTTCTCTACGGGTACGGCGCGAACGATCCGAAAGGACGGTTCCAAACCAGGCCGATTTTGCAGTGGAAGGCGAGGGTGGTGCAGGTCAAAAAAGTACCGGCCGATTTTGCAGTCGGTTATTACGGCACCTACCGCACGGAGTATCCTACCCAGATTGCCACGCTGGCGGTCGGCTATGCCGACGGCTATAACCGCGCGCTGAGCAACAAAGGTGACGTGCTGATCGGCGGTCGGCGTTGTGCTGTGGTCGGACGTGTCAGCATGAACTGGATCACGGCGGATGTCGGTCTGGATGCCAGAGTGAAAACGGGCGACGAGGCGGTTCTGATCGGTGAACAGGGCGAGGAATCAATCTGGGCCGATGAACTGTCAAAAATCTGCCGAACCATTCCGTACGAAATTCTCACCAGCATTCATGCTTCGCTGGAGAGAAAATATATTTAGAGGGCGGAGGTTTCCGGCGGGAACTTTACAGACCTTTTCCGAACCAGCGGCGGGATGTGCCGATGATGATGCACAGTCCTGAAATGAAGATTCCCGAAACCAGAGCAATGGATCGGAAGCGCTGAATTTCCATATTATATTCCGCCGGTTTGAGCAGGATATAAACTGCAATTCCTACGGAGAGAGTCACAGCGGAAAGCCACCAGAGCCACGCATGCCGATTGGGTTTGATTGCGAACATCATACTGCTCACAGACTACCGTTTTGTGGTTTCTGTACAAGCAAAACCTTGTGACTGCCGAAGAGCTTCGTAGAGGACGATCGAAGCGGCGTTGGCAAGGTTGAGTGAGCGGACGTTTTCCAGCTTCATGGGAATGTTGAAAACATCATCCGGATGAGATTCGAGCAGTTCCAGCGGCAGGCCGCGGCTTTCGCTGCCAAAGATCAGACAGTCGCCGGGCCGGTATTCCGCCTCGGTATAGTTTCGATGCCCAGACGTGCTGAAGAAAATCTTCCGGTGTTTGGAAAAATCCGACTCGAATTTTTCAAGGTTTTGAAACCGGCGGATTTCAACGGCATCCCAGTAATCGAGTCCGGCGCGTTTTACCTCCCGGTCGGTCAGCCGGAATCCCAGCGGTTCAATTAGATTAAGAACGGTGCCGGTTGCAGCGCAGAGACGGGCGATATTACCGGTGTTCTGTGGAATTTCCGGCTCGACCAGCACGATGTTGAAGGGCGGGTTTGGCCAGCGAAAACTAATCTGGTGTCTTGGCCTCATGATTAAGTGGTGGAGGTAAGGAGGGTCGAACTCCTGACCTCTTGAATGCCATTCAAGCGCTCTACCAACTGAGCTATACCCCCACAAAAGGTCGAAAGAAGCTGGGTTTATACGTGATGTTTTTTGGAGTGTCAATAATCATTGAGCCTGCTAATTTTTCCCGGTGAAAAAGTTTCTCAAATTCATCATCGGTTTACTGCTTCTGCCGCTCTGCTGGGCCTGTTCCCGATCCGTTTTCAGTCTGCTCAGCGCACTCCCGACGGGGACTTCCGGCTGGACAGTCTGGGCACTGCCCGCCGGTTTCGTTTTATCGGTTATTGGATTTTTTCTTCTGCCGCGACCCTTCCGTACCTACGTGCTGGCACACGAATTGACTCATGCAGTCTGGGGAATGCTGATGGGTGCCAAGGTCGGAAAAATGAAAGTCGGGAAAACCGGTGGCCACGTCATGCTTTCCAAAAGCAATTTCATCATCTCGCTCGCGCCGTACTTTTTTCCGTTCTACACCGGACTGGTGATCGCGCTTTGGTATATCGCCGGAGCCTTTACCGACTTGCGTGCCTACGAACCGTGGTGGCTGGCGGCGGTCGGACTGACATGGGGATTTCATGTCACGTTCACGGTTTATATGCTGACCCAGCGCCAGCCGGACGTGCAGGAAAACGGGCGGCTGTTTTCCTATTCGGTCATCTATCTGGCCAACCTGTTTTTCGCGGCGGTTTGGATGATTGTAATCGGCGCGCCGACCTTTCGCGAAGCGGGAACCTCGGTGTGGACAGAAACTCTATCGGCTTATAAATGGGTATGGATGGCCCTGTGTTCCGGCTGGAGCTGTCTGAAGCCGATGCTACCGCAACGATAATCGCTCTGAGGAGTGGAATGATTGCATCGTTCAGGCGGCACACTTGGGATTTTATCTCTCGAACATTTCATACGCTAAGTGGTACGATGCGGGCCGCTAATGAGGGTGAGAATGAATTTTTTCAAATCCGTATTACTGATTTCCGTTGTGTGCCTTCTGATGCTTTTCGGATTGCGGCACCTCAGTTTGACTGGCAAGGAAAGCGCATCTCGGCCGACTTTAACTCAGGCGCGGTCGGTCGGGTTGGACTCGCCGGATCCAAGCCATGTTTCCGATGGCGCAGTGGAAATAAAACAAACCCGTCTTAGCGATATTCTTAATGGATCCGTTTTTCCGGAAACCGGGTCAGGACGGGTGAACGTGGATCAGCTGTCGGCAAAAATTGTTCTGGAACGGCGTGTGGCGGATATAGGGAACGGTGAGGTGCGGCGGTTATTCTTAGTGAACGGCGGCGGAAGTTATCCATACCATCGCATTGAGGAACTGGTGCGTTATGATGCCGCAAAGGACGCATACGTTGTTGTGCGCCAGACTCTGATCGTGGCCGACCATTTTATGGTCAAACTGCGGCCCGGCTGTACACAGGCCGAACTGGAGACGCTGAATGCATCGCTCGGCACCCGGATTATTTCAGACACAGGGTTTCCGGACATCTTTATGATTCAGCTTGCGACGCCTTCGCTGGACGGAGTTCCGGAAATGATGTCCGTGTACGAAAAAGAAACCAATCTGGTTCTGCGCACCTATGTCGATTCGATCGATTTCCCCTCAGCGATTCCGAACGATACGAACTGGGCTTCGCAATGGGATAAACAGCGGATTGCCTGTCCGGAGGCATGGGATAGCGGAACCGGCAGTACGAACATCATCATCGCCATCATTGACACAGGGATAGATCTCGACCACCCCGATTTGGCGGCGCACCTCTGGCGTAACCCCGGCGAAGCCGGAGCGTTAGCCACAAACGGTATTGATGACGACCATAACGGATACGTCGATGACTGGATCGGCTGGGATTTTGGACGGGGGGATGGGACAGTGGGTTCGGGCGATAACAATCCGGACGATAATGGCGACGCCGATTATGACGGTCGCTTCAGTGTCAGCGGGCACGGTACGCATTGCGCCGGAATTGCCGGAGCTATTGGCAACAACTCAAATCAGGTTGCGGGGGTTTGCTGGAACGTGGCCATTATGGCGCTGAAGCCTTTTGAGTATTTCCCAAGCTATACAAACATGCTTGTGATCTCAACCAAAGCGGTGCTGGCTATGAAATATGCGGCTGATAAAGGAGCCAAGGTCACTTCTAATTCGTATGGCGGGCCGGGTAGTGGAAGCAGTTATTATGAGGGGATCGATTATCAGAATGGCAAGGGAGTTCTGTTTGTTGCCGCTGCCGGTAATGACACGGCGAATAACGATGTAACAGCCTATCAGCCAGCGGGGGTTAATCTCCCCAATGTCATTGCAGTAGCCAACAGCACCAGTTCCGAGGTGTTGTCGGGCACGTCAAGCTACGGCGCAACCACGGTGGACATCGTCGCTCCGGGCAGTTTAATTTTAAGCACCGTGTCGGGTGGTGGTATTGCCACAAAAAGCGGAACTTCTATGGCCGCTCCGCAAGTGGCCGGGGCGATTGCATTGCTGTACAGCGCGAAGCCCGGGTTAAACTATTTAGACTGCAAACAGGCGCTGATGGATGGCGTTGATAAGTTTCCGGCCTATTCCGGAAAATGTGTATCCGGAGGACGCCTGAACGTCAGCCGTTCGCTGGATTTGCTTTATCCAATTAGAAAATATCCTTACAGCGAAAGTTTTGAAACCGGCTATGGACGCTGGAGTTATAACACAGGAAGTACGCCGTGGATCACCAATAGCGGGCCGACTCCATTACCCGGAACCGGCCCGTCGGCTGCGGCTGACGGGACGTACTACCTGTATGTACAAGGAGGCAACGCCTCAAAAACTGCAATATTGAAAACAACTTTCGACTTTCAAGCTCTGGTGAACCCCGAGATCAGTTGGTCGTACCACATGTATGGCGCGAACATCGGGCAGCTTTATCTTGAGGTCTCAACAAACGGGGTGTCGTGGGCCAATCCCCGGCTGCTTTTCGGTAATCAAGGAGATCAATGGTTTCGCACGAACGTCAGCCTATTGGCTTATGCTGGTATGACGAATGTACAAATCCGCTTCCGGTACTTTTTCAGTGAGTTTTTTGGACAGGAGGCGGAGACCGCGCTTGACCTGATATCGGTTGCCGAAGGCGCTGTAAGTAACGACTCCGACAATGACGGCCTGCCGAACGACTGGGAGACGCAATATTTCGGCGGGGCGACCAATGCCAACCCGAACGCGACTGCGTCCAACGGCGTCAACACGGTGCTCCAATGTTACATTGCCGGTCTTAATCCGACTAATGCAGCATCTTTCTTCAAGGCAACTGGATTGGAGAAAGACGGGGCAGGGAACGGCTTCGTTGTCCGGTGGAGCGCGGTTTCAGGCCGAGTCTATTCCGTTTATTCAGTCAGCAACCTGCTGAACAGTTTTCAGGGATTGGAAACCAATATAGCCTTTCCGCAGTCCAGTTACACCGATTCCGTATATCGCGCCGGACAGTTCTATAAAATCGACGTCCGGCTGGCGCAATAGATTTAAGCACCAAAAGGTACAGCCGGACCTTAGGGCGTATTCGCCCGTAGATCCGGCTTCTGAGTGTTAATAGCCGGATCCACGGCTTCGCCTGAGTTCCGGCAGTACCGGCATCTTGAAATCACTTTGAGTGGAATTGTTTCTCGCAAAGCGAGTTCGACAAGCTCACCGCAGGCCGCAGAGCCGCCGCATCCCTTGCGAAAGTGACGGGGCCAAGGAACGCCAAAAAAGGTTGTTTTCAGGACTCCTGCGCCTTCGCGTCTTGAGCGACCGCAGGGAGCGGGCCGACGACCCTTAATAGGTGAATGATACCAAGTTCGCATGATCTTCGGTATAGGAACGCCCGGTCGGGGACCGGGCCTTCTATGGAGTCTGTCAACCGCTTCTGCTTATAATCCATTCCTTTCTCTGTTTCAAAAGACTGTCCGGCTGATTTAAAAGTGCGTTCATTTCGACTGAACGAA
>JABFQY010000001.1:300000-572251 GCA_013141415.1 Kiritimatiellaceae bacterium | reverse complement strand
CACGGATAGAAGGTTGTTCGTTCAGTCGAAATGAACGCACTTTTAAATCAGCCGGACAGTCTTTTGAAACAGAGAAAGGAATGGATTATAAGCAGAAGCGGTTGACAGACTCCATAGAAGGCCCGGTGACCTCACCGGGCGTTAACTTAAAATGTAGTGCAGACACTCTGTGTCTGCAAAAAAACCGACAGACAAGAGTGTCTGTCGCACAAGGCCGCCGGGACGGCGGCGGTACGTATCGCAAGCGTCCCGGTTTCGGCGAGACTCACCGCGGGCCGCTCTTGCCTTGGAATTTTCCACCCAGAACAAGGCCGCCGGGACGGCGGCGGTACGTATCGCAAGCGTCCCCGCTTGCCTTGGAATCTTCCACCCAGAACAAGGCCGCCGGGACGGCGGCGGTACGTGGGAAACCGACAGATAAGGGTATCCGTCGCACAAATCGCCCTATTTCATCACGCTCAGCAGGTTGCTGTAGTCATCGGTCCATGGCCGGATGTCGCGAACCATCTGGTTTTTAAGCGAATCAACCTGAGCAATCGCCGGTTGGCGCAACCATTCCGCATCACGGCTGAGGAGAACCCACTGGGCGTTGGCGCTGATTTTCATGTCGCCCGGTGTGGTGATGTAGGCCGCGTTCAGGTTGAAATGGTTCCTGACCTGTACCAGCACCGGCAGGAGGTCAAGGTAGCGGTTGGAAATGTTGACCGCAATAACGCCGCCGTCGGCCAGATGATTTAAATAGAGCCCAAAAGCTTCGAGCGTTAAAAGATGCGCCGGAGGCGAGTCGCCAGTGAAAGCATCCAGCACCAGAACATCGAACCGGTTGGCCGGGTCCCGTTCGAGCGAGATGCGTCCGTCGCCTTGAACAACTTCGATTCCGGCTTTGGAGTCTTTCAGGAACGAAAACCACGGGCTGTTTTGCGCCAGCTTGATCACGGCGGGATCAATTTCGTAGAGCCGGTACACATCGCCGGTTCTTCCATAAACCGCCAGCGTTCCAATGCCAAGCCCAAGAATCCCGACGCGCATGGGTTCCGGATTCTGCTGCTTCAATTGCATGGCCAGCCCCACCCCGCTGTTGGCGGTGAAGTAGGTGGTCGGACGGGTACGGAATTTCGGGTGGTCGATCTGCATGCCGTGGTTGATTTTCCCGTGCAGCAGACTGTAGATCGGGATGCCGTTGTTGATTTCTTTCGCCACCCGCACACAGCCGAAAAAGTTTCGCTCTATGTAAACCGAGCGGCGCAGTTCTTTCACAATGCCGGAACCGAGAAACACGGCAAACGCCGCCAGCAGAACCGGAAAGGCGTGCCGAACGACCCGGAAGGTTTTGCGGGTTTCTGCGTCGGTGTAGATAAAATAAACGGCCAGCGCACCGGACAGGATGAGCACCAGCTGATATTCCCAGTATCCTTTGAAGAGAAACGGTGCCGCCAGCACCGTGAACAGTCCGCCCAGCGCGCCGCCCAGTGAAATGCAGAGATAAAAGCCGGTCAGGTGCTTCGGATCCGGTTTTGCACGATACAGTGCGTTGTGACAGAAAAGACAGATGGCCAGCAGGATGAAGCTGTACGCGGCAATCTGATTCCGGATTTCCAGTTCCAGTCCTCCTCGCATCAGGTACCACGCCGCACCAAAAGCACATAGCAGAAGGTAAACATAAACATCCTGCCAGCCGCGCAGTTTTTCCATGAAGCCGAGGATGTAGCTGAGTAGATAAATGGACAGTGGCAATATCCATAGAAACGGAACCGGCGGAATGTCCTGCGTCATTTGATTGGTGACCGCCATCAGCGCCAGCACTCCGCCGAACGAAAGAAGCGTCCACAGAATCGGATGGCGTTTGGAATGTGTTTCACTCTGAATACATTCCTTCTGCTTTATTTCCGGCACGTTCCGAACCATGGAAGAGCAAACTGCGCACAGCACCGCATAGATCAGAAATCCGCCGCTCCATATCCACGCCTGTTCGCGAATCGTTAAATGCGGTTCCACCACAAACGGATAACTCAGCAGGGCCAGCAGGGATGCCGTGTTGGATACCACATAGAAAATGTACGGCGAGCGTTCCGGCTGAATCCGGTGTGACCACGCCTGCAGAAGCGATGCGCTCGTAGAAAGAAGAAAATAGGAAAGGCCGACACTGATCAGCAGAAGCCGCAAAATATCCGCCGTCGGGCGTTCCGAACCGGCAACCGGCCTCCATGACGCGCCGGGAAGAATCGGCGACCCCCACGCGAAAACCAGCAGTCCGCCCGTCACCAGTGCCGCAACCAGCAAGCCGACATGCAGCGCAGATTGTCTGCCGGACGGAAGACGCTGAAGAAAGTGAGCGTAGGTATAACCGCCGAGAAGCAAAAGCTGGAAAAACATCAGACAGGTCAGCCAGACGGCAGGGGCTCCGCCAAACCAGGGGAGAAAGTATTTTCCGATGATCGGCTGAATCTGGAACAGAAGGAATGCGCCGAGAAATACAGTGAAAGGAAACGGGCCGCCGGTTTTCGTTATTTTCATACCCGGAATCTAAACGGCCAGACTGACCGCTTCAACGTTTTTCGCCCCGGTTACGGTTTGCGGATGGCGTTTTTTTCATCCACCAGCAGAACCGTCGGCTTATTGGCGCTGGCTTCCGCTTCGTTCATCTGGGCATAGGTGATGATGACCACCTTGTCGCCGACATATCCGAGACGGGCGGCCGGGCCGTTCAATTCGACGATGCCGGAGCCGCGCTGGCCGGGAATGGTGTAGGTGATCAGACGGCTACCATTGTTCAGGTTGACCACATGCACCTGTTCGCCAACCAGTATCCCGGCGGCGTCCAGCAAATCCTGGTCAATGGTGATACTGCCTTCGTAGTACAGTTCCGTACCGGTCAGCGTCGCCATGTGAATCTTGGACTTTAGCATTGTGATCGTCATCGTCTTATCCCCTCACCTGTCTTCAATCGGGCTGAGAATATACATTGTTCCGGCCCGAACATCCAACCTGAAAACGGGGCACCATACGCACCTGCTCTCCGTTTTTCCAGCACTGTCTGCGGATTTTAATTACGCACATTGACCGTCGATTCTTCACCCTTGTTTCCGTACAGAGAAACTATTACGGTTAAACCCATGAAGAAGGAATTCAACGTGGTTATTGAAAAGGATGCGGAGGGCTGGTTCGTCGCCTCGGTTCCCGAGCTGAACGGTTGTCATACTCAGGCAAAATCACTGGATACCCTGATGAAGCGCATCCGGGAAGCCATTGAGCTGTGTCTCGAGGTCGAGCAACATCCGGCGGGCGCGGATTGCTCGCAAAAATATTGAAAGATTGTGACCTGTCGCAAACCGATCTTCAAAAACTTCTGTAATTCGTCCCGGACGCTCCTGCTCCGCTGAATGATTTTGTAACCCTCCCCGCCGGGCATTGAACATTGAGTATTGAATATTGCCCTTCCTCTCCCCTACAATCCGCCCCCTATGAACCGCATACTTTTTAAAAAACAGCTCTCCGGCGAAGTGTTCCAAATGCGCATCGAAGCTCCGCTGATTGCCCGTGAGCGGCGTGCCGGACAATTCGTCATCCTTCAACTCAACAGTCATTTCGGCGAACGAATCCCGCTGACGATTGCCGACGCCGATCCGGTCGAAGGTTCCATCACCATCATCTTTCAGGCGGTCGGACGCACCACGCATCTGCTGGCGCTGAAAAACGTCGGCGATACCGTCGAACATCTCGTCGGCCCGCTCGGCCAGCCGACTCATATTGAAAAGTTCGGACGTGTCATTTGCGTCGGCGGCGGAATCGGCGTTGCCCCGCTCCACCCCATCGCACAAGCCATGAAAGCTGCCGGAAATGAAGTGATCATCATCATGGGAGCACGGAACAAAGAACTTCTGATTCTCGAAAACGAAATGCGTGCCATTGCCGACAAACTGATTATCTGCACCGACGACGGTTCCTACGGCCGCAAAGCGCTGGTCACCGCGCCGCTCAAGGAACTTTGTGAAGCCGATCCGAAACCGGCGCTGGCCGTTGCCATCGGCCCGCCGGTGATGATGAAGTTCTGCGCCGAAACCACCCGGCCTTACGGCGTACACACGATGGTTTCGCTCAACACCATCATGGTGGACGGCACCGGCATGTGCGGCGGATGCCGCGTAACCGTCGGCAAGGAAACCAAATTCGTTTGTGTGGACGGCCCGGAGTTCGACGGCCATCTGGTGGATTTCGACAACATGATCAGCCGCCTGAAAGCCTATAAACCGCGCGAAGACGCCGACCACCACCGCTGCCACCTCGAAGAGGAAATCGAAAAAGTCGAAGATCAAAAGTCTAATATCCTCAGAAAACAATGAATTCAAATTTGTTAATCCCTTTTGAACCACCCGCTCACCCGTTCGCTGGAGAAAACAGCCGAGTGTGTGGTTGAGTTTAAAAAAGGAACTTCCATGGATAAAGAACTGGATCTGACAGAAAAAATCATCGGCGCAGCAATTGAGGTTCATAACTACTGGGGGCCCGGACTTCTGGAAAGCATTTATGAAAAAAGCCTCGCTCATGAGTTAGTCCTACGAGGAGCGAGCGTCAAACAACAGGTTCGTCTCGACCTGAAATATAAAGATCTGGTTCTGGATGATGAGTTTGTTCTGGATTTGGTTGTGGACGAAAAGGTTGTTGTTGAACTGAAAGTGGTTAAGGAGCTTGCTCCGATTCATGAAGCTCAACTTATTACGTATATGAAGTTGACGGGATGTAGGGTCGGTCTTCTCATTAACTTTAATGTATTGAAGCTGAAGGACGGAATTCGAAGAATTGTTTTATAGAAACCTCGGGGTTCACTCGGCTGTTTTCTCCAGTGAACAAAGAGAACGAGTGGTCAAAATCGGCCCAATCCATTCGTCTCCGCGAGCCCCAACAATAGAAAGTCAGAACGCTGAAACATGAACGCTGAACACAAAACTTCTGAACAACTCGCCGAAGAAGCCCGCGCCGCGCTCGCCGGATTGACGAAACCGCTTTCGCCGAAACAGCGGCTGGCGATTCCGGCGCAGGAAATGCCCGCGCAGGACCCCGCCGTACGGCGATGCAATATGCAGGAAGTCGCGCTGGGCTATTCGGAGGAACAGGCAAAGCTGGAAGCCGAACGCTGTCTGCAATGCCCGACCAAGCCGTGTATCAAGGGCTGCCCGGTCGGTATCGAAATTCCTGCCTTTATTCAGAAAATCGCCGACGGCGACTATAAATCCGCCATCGGCATCATTCGTGAAAGTAGTCTGCTACCTGCCGTCTGCGGACGGGTCTGCCCGCAGGAAAGCCAGTGCCAGGAACCGTGTACTGTCGGCAAGGCGCTCAAGTCGATCGACAAAGCTGTCGCCATTGGCCGCCTCGAACGCTACGTCGCCGACTGGGAACGCGAAAACGGATTGATTCAATCGCCGACCGTTAACCCGGCCACCGGTAAAAAAGTCGGCATCATCGGCAGCGGCCCCGCCAGTATCACCGTCGCCGCCGACGTTCGACGCGAAGGCCACGAAGTTACCGTCTTCGAAGCGTTCCACCGCCCCGGCGGCGTGCTTCTTTACGGCATTCCCGAATTCCGCCTGCCCAAAGCCATCGTCGATCAGGAAATCAGCAGCCTTCAATCCATGGGCGTTGAAATCAAAACCGACTTCGTGATCGGCCGCACCCGCCGCCTGACGGACTTGCTCGAAAAAGACGGCTACGATGCCCTTTTCATCGGTACCGGCGCCGGTCTGCCTAAGTTCATGAATATCGAAGGCGAAAATTTGGTCGGCGTATTTTCCGCCAACGAATACCTGACCCGCGCCAATCTGATGAAGGGCTACGATAACCGCGCCGCCACGCCGATTTTCCCGTCGAAAAAAGTCGCCGTGCTCGGCGGCGGCAACGTCGCCATGGATGCCGCCCGTAGCGCTATCCGCCTCGGCGCGCAAGAAGTCCACCTGATCTACCGCCGCACTGAAGCGGAAATGCCGGCCCGCGTTGAAGAAGTCGCCCACGCCAAAGAAGAAGGCGTGATCTTCCACACCCTGCGCAATCCGAAACGTATTCTCGCCGACGAACGCGGCTGGGTTTCCGGCATGGAAGTTCTGAAATACGAACTCGGCGAACCGGACAGCTCCGGACGCCGTCGCCCGGTCGAAATCAAGGGCAGTGAATTTGAAATGGACGTGGATACCGTCATCGTCGCCATCGGCAACGAATCCAATCCGCTCATCCGCCAGACTACGCCGGGCCTGCAAACCAGCAAATGGGGCACGCTGATTGTGGATGATACCGGAAAAACCTCGCTCGACCGCGTCTTTGCGGGCGGCGACATCGTCCTCGGTGCCGCGACCGTAATTCTCGCCATGGGCGAAGGCCGCCGCGCCGCCGCTGCCATTAACAAACTGCTGGCCGAATCATAATCCGGTTTGGAGTGCGGCGGGAAACAAAGTGCCAAGCCGCTCTTAGCTGACCGACTGGAAAAGCGGTGTCGCGCTGCGCTTGCCCCCGCACTCCAGATTGTGCAACCTCATTGATTATGAAGCTGAATGTCTTCCCGAACTTCGACGAACTGGCATCCCAATGTCTGGAACTTTTGCGTCAGACATTTCCGAAACTGGGAACCCATGACGGCATCATGCTGGCTGGCGGAAAAACTCCGCTCGAAATCTACCGTCGCGCCGCCGCAGAAAATCTCTCCACCGCCGGAAAACTTTTCCTGAGCGATGAACGCTACGTTCCCTTCACTGATCCGCAGAGCAACTACAGAAGCATTGCCCCGTTTTTTCCAACGCTTGGAAGAGTCCCGACAGAGCTTCCGATTGAAGCCGCGGCACAGGCGTTTTGTGAATACTTAAGCCGAATGCAATCCGTTCCGCTCGGACTGCTCGGTCTCGGCGCCGACGGCCACACCGCTTCGCTGTTCACTCTGCAAGATGCCGCGTTTCGCAATGGGCGACTCGCTGTTCCGGTGATTAAAACAGAAAAGCCGGATCGCATCAGCGTAACGCCCGTTCTGCTCCGACGGATCGAAAAAATCATCATCCTCGCCACCGGCGAAGAAAAAAAAGCGATCATCCAGACCTTGCTTGAAAACTCGGAAACGATTCCGGCGGGTGCGGCCTTAGCTGGCCATCCAAACGTCGAAGTCTGGACTGATAATAGGGGTCAGGCCTTGACTTTTGCCAAATTTGCAAAAGTCAAGGCCTGACCCCTATACTAAATTCACAGCCGCAATAGCTCTGGCGGTAGAGGTCGTATTCTTCAGCCAATTTAATGCCGCGCAGGAAGCCGCCCTGCTTTTTAAAGTCGATCGGCACAAAGCGCGGGAACTGTGCGCCGATTTCAAAAATGATGCGTGATACTTTGTGCGGACTAAGCGTCAGCGTCGTAGCGAACGCCGGAATGCCAAGCCGTTCCGCCATCTGGCTGGTGCGCGCCAGACTGAATTCAAAACATTTGCGGCAACGCGCGCCCTTTTCCGGCTCGTTCTCCAATCCCCGGATATGCGCCAGCCATTCGGCGTGGTCGTACTGATCTTCTTCAATCACCAGATTCATCACCTTGGCCAGTTTACGGGCCGCTTCCAGTCGCTTGAGATATTCCGCTTCGGGATGAATGTTGAAATTGCTGAAATAGAACACCACTTCATGGCCGTCGAGCACCAGCCGTTCCGCCGACGGCGCGGCGCACGGCGCACAGCAAGTATGGAGTAGAATGCGCTTCGTTATTGGATATTCGTTATTGGTTGTTGGTTTTCCCACAACGATCCTTTTTGTGTTTTTCGCGGCTAAACTTCTTCAATGTCGCCGCTCATGTAGTCGACATGAAACTTCTCTGCAAAAGCGGCCAGCGCTCCGGCTTCAATCGCGCCGCGCAGTCCGGCCATCAGCTCCTGATAGTAATGCAGGTTATGCTGGGTCAGCAGCATCGGGCCGAGCATTTCTTCGCACCTCAGCAAGTGATGAATGTAAGCGCGGCTGTAGTTCCGGCAAGTGTAGCAGGTGCAGTCGGCATCCAGCGGACGCGGATCGGCGGCGTGGCGGGCGTTCATAAAGTTGAGCGTGCCGCGCCGTGTAAACGCCTGCGCCGTGCGGCCCGATCGGGTCGGCAGAACGCAGTCGAACATATCCACGCCGCGCAGTACCGCGCCGACAATGTCCGACGGCTTACCAACACCCATCAGGTAACGCGGACGATCTTCCGGCAGGTGCGGCACGGTGGTTTCCAACGTTTGGAACATCAGCTCCTGTCCTTCGCCGACAGCAAGTCCGCCGATGGCGTAACCGTCGAAGCCGATCTGTTTGAGCGCCTCCGCCGACTCGACACGCAGTTCGGAATAAATACTGCCCTGCACGATACCAAACAGTCCGTAGCCGTCGCGCACCTTGAACGCATCTTTGGACCGTTGCGCCCAACGCATGGAAAGACGCATCGATTCGGCGGCGGTTTTTTCGTCGGAAGGAAACGGCGTGCATTCATCGAACGCCATCGAAATATCGGCGTCGAGCAGGTGCTGAATTTCAATCGAGCGTTCCGGCGACAACTCGTAGGTGCTTCCATCCGTATGCGACTGAAACGTCACGCCTTTTTCGGTGATTTTCCGAAGCTTGGAAAGCGACATCACCTGAAAGCCGCCGGAGTCGGTCAGGATCGGCTTATCCCAGTTCATGAACTTATGCAGACCGCCGAGCGACGCGACGCGCTCCGCGCCGGGGCGCAGCATCAGGTGGTAGGTGTTGCCGAGCAGAATCTGCGCGCCGGTATCCGCCACCTGTTCGGGGCGCATCCCTTTAACCGTCGCCGCCGTGCCGACCGGCATAAAGGCGGGCGTATCAATTACGCCGTGCGCCGTCGTGATTTTTCCGCGCCGCGCCGCGCCGTCTTTTTTAGATAGTTCAAATTTCATCATTCAGCATTCGTCCTTTTCAACAGACACGCGTCGCCGTAGGAGTAGAAACGGTAGTCCTGTTTCTTGGCATGTTCGTAGGCGGCGTGCATCCGGTCAAGTCCGGCGAAGGCGGAGACGAGCATAAAGAGTGTCGAGCGCGGCAGGTGGAAGTTGGTCATCAGCAGGTCAACGGTTTTAAACTGATAGCCGGGCGTGATGAAAATGTCGGTCTCGCCGGTGAACGGTTTGATGATGCCCGGTGCGGTTGACGCGCTTTCGAGCAGACGAAGCGACGTCGTGCCGACGGCGACAATCCGTCCGCCAGCCAGCCGCGTCGCGTTAATCCTGTCCACCGTCTCCTGCGAAACGGTTCCCCACTCGGCGTGCATTTTATGGTCTTCGGTATTGTCCACTTTGACCGGCAAAAAGGTTCCGGCGCCGACGTGAAGCGTGACGGTTTCAAACGCCACACCGCGCTTTTCCAGCGCCCGGAAAAGTTCCGGAGTAAAGTGCAGTCCAGCAGTCGGCGCGGCAACCGCGCCTTCTTCTTTGGCGAAAATGGTCTGATAGTTTTCGCGGTCGCTGGCGGTCTGCGCCCCGTCCTCGCCGCGCGGAATGTATGGCGGAAGCGGCATGCGGCCGTATTTTTCCAGACATTGGAAAAGTTTTTCGCCGCCGCAGTTGAAGCGCAGACGGATTTCGCCGCCGTCGCGTTTTTCCGTCACCTCGGCGAAAAAATCGTCAGCAAAATCGATCAGGCTTCCTTCTTTGAGCCGTTTACCGGGCTTGGCGAAAGCGAGCCATTCGTTATCGGCGGTGCGCATGTGCAGAGTCACTTCAATTTTCACCTCGCCGCGCAGACCGTCGAGCCGCGCCGGAATCACCTTGGTGTTATTGCCGATCAGCAGATCGCCGGACTGAAGAAGTTCCGGCAGGTCGCGGATGATCCGGTCGGCAAAGCCGTCGCCGGTCAGGTCGAGCAGGCGCGCGGAATCGCGCGGACTGGCCGGGCGGTCCGCGATAAAGCGTTGCGGCAGTTCAAAATCAAACAAGTCAACTTTCATGGACGCCGGTTATTGGTTATTAGTTATTGGTTATTGGCCCGCTTGGTGGTACTCAAGGCCGAGTAATTTATGAACAAAACCACTGAAATGACAGCTTTTGTGAGCGAGATATTCAGCTCCGCGCAGGGCGAAGGAATTAATATCGGCCGCCGCCAGCTTTTTGTCCGCTTCTGCGAATGCCACCGCAATTGCCTCTACTGCGACACGCCGGTCGAACGGACGGAATCCGTCGCTATTGAGCGCGAGCCGGGCAGCGGAAAGTTCGAGTCCGTTCCGAACCCGCTTTCTGCAAAACAGCTTATTGAACTGCTGGCCGGACTGAACCGTCCGGAATCGGCTCACGATGATTTGTTCATCACCGGCGGCGAGCCGTTGTTACAGGCGGACTTTCTGGCAGAGTTCCTGCCGGAGGCTCGTAAACGGCTCGACCTGCCGGTACACCTCGAAACCAGCGGCGACCTGCCGGAAGAATTTGCCAAGGTCGTCGAATGGATCAACCACGTTTTGATGGACATCAAACTCCCCAGCGTCACCGGCGAGCCGGAAGCGTGGGCAATGCACCGCGCATTTCTGAACATCATCGAGCGCGAAGAAACCGGAGCGACGATCAAGCTGGTTGTCGGTGCGGACACATCCGACGAAAACCTTGCACAGGCGGCAGAAATCATTCGTGCGTCCGGCTCGCTGGCCGCCGTCGTTTTGCAACCGATGACCGCCGCATCAAAAACCAACCGCGTGCCGACTGCGCGGCAGGTGCTGACATGGCAGTCGGAAATGGCTGTTGCTCTCGGTCGCAGTGTACGCATCATTCCGCAGTGTCATAAAATGATGGGATTATTGTGAGGAAGAAAGCCGTAGTTCTTTTGAGCGGGGGACTCGATTCCGCCACCGTGCTGGCGATTGCCAAAGATCAAGGCTATGACTGCTACGCTCTTTCCTTCCGCTACGGCCAGCGCCACGCCGTTGAACTGGAATGCGCGGCGCAGATCGCCAAAATGCCGGGGGCCGTCGAACACCGTACCGTCACCATTGACCTCGGCGCGTTCGGCGGCTCCGCGCTGACCGACCTGAACATCGCCGTGCCGCACGAACCGGGCCGACCGAACGAAATTCCGGTCACCTACGTTCCGGCGCGTAACACCGTTTTTCTTTCCTATGCGCTGGCGTGGGCCGAAGTGCTCGGCAGTTTCGACATTTTCATCGGCGTCAACGCACTCGATTACAGCGGTTATCCCGACTGCCGGCCCGAATTTATCGCCGCCTACGAAACCATGGCCAACCTCGCCACCAAGGCGGGCGTGACCGGTTCGGAAAAGCTGACGGTTCACACGCCGCTGATTTATCTGACCAAAGCGCAGATCATTCAAAAGGGGCTGGAACTGGGCGTGGACTACGGCGTAACGTCCAGCTGTTACGACCCGGCAGCGAACGGCAAAGCCTGCGGAACCTGCGATTCCTGCCGCCTGCGCCTTAAAGGATTTAAAGAAGCCGGCGCAACCGATCCGCGCCGGTATGTATAAGGAGAACTGCTATGCCTGAAATGGAAATTTATAAAACGCTGCGCTTTGATGCCGCCCACCGCCTGACCGGCGTTCCGCCGACGCATAAATGCTCGGCCATGCACGGCCACGGCTTTGAGATCGAGGTCTATCTGCGCGGCCCGGTTGACCCGAAGACCGGTTTCGTCATGGATTTCGGAGATCTGGCTAAAGTATGCGAGCCGGTCATCAAACAGCTCGACCACGCTATCCTGAACGAGATTGAAGGATTGGGAAATCCGACCAGCGAGAACATGAGCGTCTGGGTTTGGAAAAAACTGAAGCCGCAGCTTCCCCTGCTCTCCAAAATCGTCATCAAAGAAACCGAAACCTCCGGCTGCATTTATCGGGAAGAAAAGTAACACCGCCGCTGCGAATCTATTTCCCTGCGTCCGGTCCCTTGAAAAACAGAGCCGTTCCGCTATACGGCTTCGTCAATCCGGTCAGTTCGCGCGGGACTTCCCTTATCGGAGTTTTACCGGCTTCCTGCAGACAGATAAAATTCATGACCGGCACAGTCAGCCCCTGCGAAACATAGTTCAGTTTACATACTGTCGCAATGTGAGACATGATCTGCCCGCGCGGATATTCAATCGAGTTCAGAATATCCGGAACAAAGTTAGATGACAGACCGGCCTCCTGACGGGCTTTCTTTTCCGCCGCGATCCGGTCGAGGGTTTGTTTTAAAAGCGCGGCGGCCAGTTTCTTATCCTGTTGAAGCGATTGTAATTTACCGCCGGACGTGGCGGCGGTTCCCGTGATAACAGGATTTCCGTTTTCATCTTCTTCACCAACGTTTCCGGACGAGCCGCCCAGAGAGTTCCAGATGGAAAAATCGAGCAGACGGGCGGCTTTTTCCGGGCTGACCGGCTGAGGCCCGATTCCTGTCGACACAATGAATATCGCATCGGCCTGTTCTTCCATCGCCGCCTGCACGGCATACGGCAGAGACTGAACATCCGCTCCGATCGCGGTATCGTAAACGTTTGTCGGCGTATAGTTGTTTTGTTCGGGCCGCAAACCGGATCGGGCAACACTGCTGTTCAGATTCTTCAACCAATCGGCCAGCTCCCGGCTTTGCGATACAGGAGCCATTTGACTGCGGAACTGCGTAACCTGCTTGCGGTCGTAGGCGATCACATTAAACAGCGTGCCGGGCTGCAGTTCCGCCACGGCCTTTATTATGCAATCCTTGATCAGCGCATAGGTATTGGTTCCGCCGGTCTTAACCGAAAGCATCCCGGCGGACGCATCGAGAATAAACGCGATCCGCGAACCGTCCGCATTGGCTCCGAGAAATTTAACCGGAGAAACCGGTGCTTCCGGATTCTGCGTCATGTCCGCAGTCTGATCCGCAACAGATTCTTGCAGACCATTAACTGAAGAAGCGCTTTGTCTGCCGGAGAAAGCTTCAAATTCGCCGTTATAGCGGCGAACAAGATTCCGCATATACGTCATAAAATAGTCGGAGTTGCTATTACTGCCCTCCGAAAGAAGCCGGACGACGTGCACTCTGGGACGTTCAAGCTGATACGGCATATACTGTGTGCGATAAACCCCCTCGGCGTGATCCAGAATCTGATCCGCCGGATATTCAATATATGCGGGAATGTCGTGCAGGAACTCACCGGGAAGCCCGGCGTTTTTGCGCGAATCCGCCTGCTTCTGAATCGTTTCCACGGCCCGCTTCAATAGATCGTCCCGAAGCTTCCGGTCATCGCGCAGAATCGACGACCCGCCAACCGAGGCCGCCCCCCCGCCGCTCAGCAGCTCCCAAAGCGAGAAGTCGCGCAGAAGCCGCTGTTTTGCCGGACTGATATTGTGCTTCCCCCAATCGGAAGTGAGGATAAAAACGTTATCGGGACGCTGCTCGAAGGCGGCCTGAAGAGACAGCAGCCAGCCTGCGGAATCCGAACCGACCGCCGTCGGGTACGGCTCCGGGCGGCGGTAATTGTCCTGCTCGTTCGCCAGACCTGCGGCGGATGAATCCTGATTGACGGCTTGAATCCATTTGCTTAACGCGGCGTTGTTTCCCTTGGTGGCCGGAACCGGCTGAGGACGAAACAGGCTGATCTTTCCGCCGTCATAGAGAATCACATTATACAGAACCGCCGCAGGCAGTTTGGTGATCGTCTGGCACAGCGTATCTTTGATGTAGTTATAGGCCGGAAGCCCGCCTGTTTCCGGTGTCAGCATGCCGGCCGATGCATCAATAACGAAAACAAACTTTTCACCCTCAGTTGAAATTCCGAAAAAATTGATCTGCGGTGTTCCGCCGCCGAACCGGCCGGAAATCGCTTCAACGTCGCGCCCGGCCTGCGCGGCGGGGAGAGAAAACTTCTGCGAACTGGCGTGTTTGGGTTTGTTATCGGGCGCAGCAACCGTTGGCGCGGTGAACGTCGGCGCAGATACGGAAACCGAGCGGCTGACGATTTTTGTCGGACGGATCATTTCACGCGGCGGTTCAGGTTTGGCTTTCGCCGTCTGTCGGCGCTCCTGTTTCGGCGAAGCGGTCGATACCGTAAATTCGGCATTCTGCTTCTGAATATAGTGCACGGCCACAATTGAACCGGCAAAAAAAACCAGCAGAGCATGAAAGGTCAGGCTGAGTGCGGCGGCCTTGAACGAGGTGGAGCGGCTTTTCAGTTTTAAATTGGACAGCGTGTTCTTCATTACAATTTACCAGCCCTGTTCAATTCCCGATTCCAAAGGTTATGGTTTTAATGCCGGCACCGGCGCAGGCGTTCAGTGCGTCAACGACCCGTTCATGGGTTGCCTCGTCATCCGCTTCAATCGTGATGGCCGGAAGCACGTTGGCCAGCTGGGAGGCTTCGCGGTACCGGAGCAATGTATATCCCAGTGCATTAATATCCGCCTTGGATGGATCGGTATAGGTTCGCCCGTTCATGACAATGGCCCCGTCGGCATGAACCTCAATAATCTGCTCGTCGGGAATACTGACGGCCTGCGTCTGAACCACGGCGCCGGGCAGAGCCAGGCTCAAATCGGCTTCCGATTTTTTCATAGACGAACTGACCATGAAGTAGATCAGCAGCAGAAATACGCAGTCGATCAGCGGAGCAATCTGCAACCCCACCTTTTCGTTTATTAATTCGTCCAGCCAGGCTTTCATACTATTTTCCGGATTCAACCACCCCGAAGATGATATCGGCAATTCCCGCTTCCGCACACGCCGACATCACCGCTTTAATGTGTTTCTGCTTCACCTGTCGATCGGCTCGCAGATAGATCCGCACGTCTTTATTGGCAGCCTGCTGCCGGATCATCTCGGCAGATAACTCCTGAATATTCACCTTTTGCAGGTTGATGTAGTAGCTCACTCTGCCGCCGGACTCTGCCGCAACCGTGACGACCTGCCGGTCGCGCGCCGTCTCCGGCACCTTGGCCTTATCCGCTACCGGCAGATTAACCGGCGTCAGTTCCAGCGACTTAATGTGTGAAGTCACCATGAAAAAGATCAGCAGGAGAAACACCATGTCAATCATGGGCGCCATGTTGATCTCGTCATCGCCGCCTTCGGTTGGAATTTTGAACTGCATTCCTGCTCCAGACTTTTTACCGGCTTACGGAATTCCGATAGACATTCATGAAGTGCCCGACCATCCGGCCCATCGTGGACATGTTTTTGATAAAGTTGTTTTTGAAGATGAAATAGGCCGTCATGGCGGGAATGGCAATAATCAGCCCGGCGGCCGTGGTAATCAGCGCTTCGCCAATGTTACCCGCCAGCAGTTCCGGTTTCCCCATTCCGCCGGCCGAGATATTCGCGAAGGCTTTAATCATCCCGGAAACCGTTCCCAGAAGCCCGAGCATCGGAGCAACACTGCCGATCATGGAAAGATAATTGATTGGCTTCATATAGGTAACCATCTGTTCATTCCCGGCCTCCTCGATCGCTTCCATAACATGCGCGGGATCAAAATCGTTTTCCGAAATACGCTCCAGTCCGGCATCGAGCACCGAGGTCATCAGACTGGGGTTGTTCTGACAAACTTCGCGCACACCTTTCAGATCACGGCGGGCGAGAAACGTTTCGATTTCGGACTTCAGATCCGACCGGAGAAGATTTTTTGTGCGAAGCATGATGATATTACGGATTACAAAATACATTGCAGCAACCGAGCAAAGTCCCAGCGGCCACATACACCATCCGCCTACCCGCCACATTTCGGCAAACGTCACGGTCTTCACTCCGGCGGCCGAGCTCTGCGCCTGAATGGCCGCTGCCGTTCCGCTTTGAGCACGGGCTTCAACCAGAGAACCGGCGGCCATCAACAGAACCGCCGCCACAATGAATACATTCAAACGGATTTTTTTCATAACCGGACTCCTCTTTTTATTTCGAAATCTATTTCAACTGCTCTTTTGCTATCCGGCACCAGCGACTGGCCGGATAAAGTGTTTCCAATTCCTGAACCGCTGCCGCAGATGCCGTTGGCAGTTCAGCCTGTTTAGACACCAGCCCTTCGTAAAACAGGGCGCACGGCATCCATTCTTTTTCGCGGTAATAAAAGATCTGCAGACGGGCCAAATGCTGCAACGCCTCCTTATAATCCGAACGGGAGGCCGACAGCCGGGCGAGAATAAACTCCGCCGCCGCCTTGTCCGACATCTTCGCAGCATCGAACATCTTTGCCGCCTCGGCAATGCGGTTCGCCTCAATCAGTGAAATAATTTCATACGGTGCGAATTCTTCAGCGGACAGGTTACCGGTCTGGCGGAGAGTCTGCATCGTTGCGATGGCCGCAGCGTAATCACCGCTATGAAACTGCGCCCGGCTCAGCAAGCGAAGCCACTCCGGAGCATTTCCCTTCATAGATACGGCGGCCAGCAATGAAGTTCCCGCATCCGCAATCTTTTTGATAACGCCGTCGGCGTCACCCCGATCCAGAAGTTCCCGGCACTGTCCGGTTGAAAATCCGTCGAAAGTAAATTCTGCCGAGACGACCTGCACAACGGGAACCTGCACGTTTTCTGCCGACAGAAGAAGACGGCCATCTTTCACGACCAGCGAATCCATCGTGCGTACCGTACCGCTCTGAAGCGTCACCTTCACTTTGGCAAAGGCTGCATGGCAGACCAGAAGCATCAGAAAAATGAGTTTTGAAATTTTCACCGGCTTGCCTCCAGCTCAGCCTGCGCACGGCGGCCTTCAGGTGTCGCGGCGACCTCCGCATTGCTGACCATCTCCTTCAAGGTTTTAATCAGCTCCGGCTGGCGTCCGAGTTTCCGCAGACAGTTCGCACTGCCTTCGTAGGCTTTGGAAGTCCACTCCGTGTGTCCTCCATAAAGCACATATACCCGCTGAAAAAATGCGAACGCTTCCTCAAACCGCCCCTGTTCGTAGCGGCATATTCCGATCCAGTAAATCACTTGCGGCGTCAGCGGGCCGCGCCATTCGCGAACCGGCAGGAACCGGTTATACTGCTCAACCGCTCCGTCATAATCCTTCATCAGCCGGAGCGCATCGGCCGCCAGCTTCTGAGTCAGCCCCTCTTTCGGATTACCGGAAACCTTTTGCAGATTTTCCTGCGCCATCTTCAGCGCCTCTTCATATCTGCCGGCACTCAACAGCACGGAGGTCTCGATATTCGCCATGTCCGGCATCAGCTCAGACGAAAAGAACGCGTGCCGGAACTGCCCGTAGGCGGCCTGCACCCGATCCATGTCAGAGCGCGCGGCGGACTCTCTGGCAAACAGCAGCAGTAAAAACGGCGAAAACGCAGTCATATCCTTTTCGCCCAGAATGGCGTTCACATATACTTCCCGGTCCGAACCTTCACTGGCACCTGCAAACAGTGCGTTCATCCGCAAACAAAGCGTCTTCTTTGCATTGTCACGACAGGCCGCTTCCCGGTCACCCGCCAGACGGGACTTCATCCGTTTGGCGAATGCACCATCCCGCTTCACGTCCGGTTTTTCGTTCGCCAAGGCTTCGATCAGCAGATCAACGCTTTCGAGTTGAGGGTCGTTTCCGTACTTGGCAAAAATTTTTCCGCAAGCATCCAGAGTCTTATCGCAGTCATCCGGAGTTTTGCAGGATTCGATCATCCAGCGACCGGCTCCGGCGAAGTCGCCCTTGCTGTCCGCTGTCGCAAGGTATTCTTCCATCAAAGCAATAACTCCGGCG
The DNA here is from genome assembly GCA_013141415.1 of Kiritimatiellaceae bacterium. Classification (NCBI taxonomy): domain Bacteria; kingdom Pseudomonadati; phylum Kiritimatiellota; class Kiritimatiellia; order Kiritimatiellales; family Kiritimatiellaceae; species Kiritimatiellaceae bacterium. The sequence continues at coordinate 554,617 of JABFQY010000001.1, read as the reverse complement.
TAATTTTTCTGCAACGTGTACACCTGCGCCATCTGAACCACGGCACGGGTTTTCTGTTCTGTACCGACAGCACAGTCCCTCGCCTGCCGGTAATAGTCGAGTTCCGCGTTTAAATCGCCGCCCGCTCCGCGCAGATCGCCCGTCAGACTCAAAACATCCGAACGCAAATTGCTTTCGGGGAACTGCACCAGAAACCGGCGGAATGTCTTTTCAGATTCCGCGGCATCGCCTTTACCGCGGAAAGCCATGCCGAGCCGGTACATTGCATCTTCGGCAAACTCTTTTTTCTCCCAGACCGGATTATTCAGATAGCCTTCGAATACGGCGATCGCCTCGTCGAACCGCTCCAGAAAAAGATTGCACATACCGGTCCAGTAAACTGATTCCTGCGCATAAACGCCGGACGGCCACTTTTCCGCCGCATTAGAAAAAAGTTCGAGCGCCGCTTCATAGTTCTGCTGTTCAAATTTGACATAGCCCAGCAGATAGCTCACCTGATCGGCGAAACGGTGCGGCGGTTGCTGTGCCAGCAGTTCCTTTCCGAGAGTCTCCGCCTTATCCGCCTCATTCATTGCCAGATGCAGATTCATCAGACTCAGCGTCAACTCATCATGGAAAATTCCCTGCGGGTAAAGTTTCATGCAGGCGTACCCTTCCGCCTTGGCCACCTCCTGTTCCTTCAGAGAAATCAGCGACTGGAATGCAAAATACCGGCACTGTTCCGCCAGCGGATTTTCCGGGAACCCGGCATAAATATGCTTAAAGATCAAATAGGCCGGCCAGTTGCGGTCCATCGCCTCGTAGCACCGCGCCATACGGATCATCAGTTCCAGATCATAATTCCGCACATCGAGTTCCTGCCGCTCTTTCAGCATTTGTTCATAGCGCACCTGATCATCTTCCCGCCCGGCCTTCTGCGCCTCGCGCTGAGCCAGCGGAACCCACGGCGGCGGTTTGGACAGTTCATCTTTCAGCGCCTTCAGCCGCTGGTCATACGCGACCTTCAGCTCTCCGCTCAACTGCACCATACGGTACAGTTCCAGCGCGTGAATATAATCCTTCTGCTCAAATACAAGGTCTCCGCCTTCCATCAGCGCGACATTCAATCCGACATCACTGCGGGCCGGTGTGTCGCAATAGGGAAGAAACCGCTGAACATTTTCCAGATCGGCGGAACGGGCATACGCTGTGACCAGCAATAATGCCGCATGCCGGTACGTATCTGAATTTTTCGAATCGGAGAAAACAGACAGCAGGCGATCCATCTCACCGCTGGCCTTCAACTGTTCGATGTAGTCCTTCATCGGGCGGGTATCGGACTGCCATGCGTAGGCTTCCAGAATCAGGAAGCGCGCCATCAGCGCCGCTTTATCATCCGGGTAGGTCTGAACAAACGTCTTAAACAGCTCCACCGCTTCCGGAAATTTTTGCATTTGGAGGTAACACATCCCCAAATGATACATACAGGTTGCGCGGGTGTTGACGGTGGACGCATCGGTCAACCCGTCAAGCCGGACTAGAATTTCCTGAAGATAAGGAATCGCCTGCTCCGACTGCACTTTCTCCAGCAAGTCACGAACCGTTCCCAGCAATGCACTGGTTGACTGCTCGGAAATCGGGATTGCTTCCGGCTCCTGCGCGGTGGCCGTGCCGTTTAAAAAAAATAGCGTGCACCCGAAGATCAGGATGCTGGACACAAAAAACCTGCGGCGAAGAGTGCACGGTAGATTCATGAAGCGGACATGAGTAACAGAACCATAGGGAACAATCAACCGCTGATTGCAACCATGCAAATCGATCCGGCGACTGCGGCATTGAGGGATTCAACATTCCCGGACATTGGAATCGAAAGGCTCCTTGTCGCCCGCTGCTGAACCGCCGCCGAAACGCCGTGCGCCTCATTGCCGATCACCAGTACATTTTTCGGTCCGAGCTTCATGGTATGCAGATTTTCGCCGCCGTGAATAACCGTCGAAATCAAATCGTAGCCCGATTGTTCCAGAGTCTGGAAAACCGTTTCATCGGTCTTCCAGACATTGGCAAACGGCAGAGCGCCCATCGTTGCCCGAACCGTTTTCGGGTTAAACACCTCCACCGTGTCGCCATGCAGAAAAACGCCGGAAAAACCGAAAGCAACCGCCGAGCGGATCAATGTGCCGAGGTTGCCGGGATCGGTCAGTCCGTCAACCAGCAGATAGTTTCCCTTCTCCGGAAGAATCGTCAGCGGCTCCTGTGTGTACTGCACCACACCGAGAATTCCCTGCGAAGTCTGGCAGTCGGAAAGCTGTTCCATCACGGCAGGCTCAACGGCATAAACCGGTACCGCAAAATCCTTCGCCAGCTCAACCGCATCGGAAGCAACCCAGATTTCTCTAAGCCGGTACTGAGGAAGCGCGGAACCGTCGCTCAGTGCGCTGAGTGAACGGACGCCTTCCATCACAAACGCGGAGGCTTCCTGCCGGTCTTTCTTAGAACGCACCAGCGCACGTACCGCCTTGAGCTTCGGGTTGTCCTTCGAAGTAATCGTCTGCATCAATTCCGCCTTTCATTCAGCAACTTGATTCCGCCCGCGCCGCGCTCCAGCTCCTGAAACTTCAGCTCCGGACGAGCCGTTACACCAATTTTAAAAATATCAATCAGGTGAAATGAATCGGCACCGGCGCGGTGCCACATCTCATTCTGCAAGCCGAGATATTGAGCAAGCGGTTCGAGCGCGAAACTTTTCGCCTGCGGAAACCAGACGCGGAACAGCGGCAGTGTATCGAGTATCGGCAGTTCCGGCGCGGAAACTCCGGCGCGCGCAAACCCGGCTCGGAGAAACCCGACATCAAACGTCGCGTTGTGCGCCAATAAAACACTGCCGTCGCAGAATGAAACAAACTCCGGACAAACCGCCGAAAACGGCGGCGCACCGGCTACCATCGCATCGGTAATTCCATTCACTTCCGTGGCCTGCGGGCGAATCGGCATTCCCGGATTAATCATCCAGTTGGTGACCGCCAGAATTTCGCCGTTACCGCGAAAGCGCACCGCGCCGATTTCAATCAGCCGGTCATTCTTCGGACTGAAGCCGGTAGTTTCGGTATCGAGTGCCACGAAAACAATCTCCGCAACCGGCGTTGCGGGCTCCGGCAGTCCGGCAAAAAGCGTTCCGGAGACCAGAATGACGGCAATCAAAATCTGTGCTTTTACAAACATTGGAAACAAATCATAGTGCACCGCGATGAAATTGGTATCCGAAATTCAAACTCTTTTCCCGCAACTGCGCGTCACTGAAAACGCCCTGCTCCGCGACATCACCACCTTCCGGGTCGGCGGCCCCTGCCCGCTGTTAATCGAAGGCGCCGCCGCCGCGCAACTCCCCGCCATCATTCAACGGCTCAACAAAACCGGCCAGCCGTTTCTCGTGATCGGTCAGGGCGCCAACCTCGTCGTTTCGGACAAAGGAATTGATCAAGCCGTCATCCGGTTCTGTTCGGAAACGCCGACCATCACCGCGGACGGCAAGCGCGTAACCGTTTCCGGCGACACCCTGCTCGACGATCTGGCGGTCTTCACCATCGAAAACGAATCCGGCGACCTCTCCTACTGCTCCGGAATTCCCGGTACCGTCGGCGGCGGCATCGCCGGCAACGCCGGAGCCTTCGGACGGCAGATGGGCGACCACTTAATTTCCGCCGAAATCCTCGGATTGGACGGACGCACACGAACCGCCGCGAAAGCGGATTTGGAATTTGCCTACCGCCACTCCAAGCTGAAAGAAACCGGCGAGATCGTTCTTTCCGCGACGTTTGAACTTCCGATAGAGAAGAAGGAAATCATGCAGGCCGAGCGCGACCGGATTATGCAATTCCGGAAAGACCATCACCCCGACTGGCACAAAGAACCCTGCGCCGGAAGCGTGTTCCGCAATATCGAACCGACCTCAGCAGTCGAACGGCGCAAAGCCGCCGGATTCTTTTTACAGGAAGCTGGCGCGCATTTGTTTCGCGTCGGCGGCGCGCGGCTCTACGAAAAGCACGCCAACATCATCGTCGCCGACCCCGGCTGTACCGCGCAGGACGTCTGGGAGCTTTCCGAAAAAATGGCGCGCGCCGTCAAAAACAAATTCGATATCACCCTCGTCCGCGAAGTCCGCTTCCTCGGAGAATTCTAAAGCAAAAATTTTGGAGTGCGGTGGCAAGTTTACGCGACACCGCTTTCTTCTTTTAGACTCACACGAGACATTAAAAACGCGACGAGGGCGTCGCGTCTACGTTTTCCAAATAACCAATCTCGAATAACCAATAACAAAGAAGTCAGCCGCTAGGCTGACTTCTTCTTTAGATCACCGAGTTCGATCGGATGGGCGCGTCCTTCGACAACATCTTTGGTAATGCGGCAGTTGGTGATGTCTTTGCGCTGCGGCACTTCGTACATGACGTCGAGCATCAGGTGTTCAAGGATGGCGCGCAGTCCACGGGCACCGGTCTTTCGTTTCAGCGCCATCTTCGCTAGTGCCCGTAAGGCATCGTCGTCGAATTCCAGTTCCACGCCATCCATGGCGAGCAGTTTTTTGTACTGCTTGACCATCGAGTTTTTCGGCTGAGTCAGAATGTGAACGAGATCGTCTTCGGAAAGTTCCTGAAGCTGAACCACCAGCGGCAAACGGCCGATAAATTCCGGAATCAGTCCGTACTTGAGCAGGTCTTCCGGCTCGACGTTCATCGTCTCCGGCTTCCAGTCTTCGGAAACCTGTTCATTAATTGCGCCGAAGCCGAGCACCTTTTTATCGGTGCGGCGTTTGATGATGTCGTCGAGGCCGACGAATGCGCCACCGCAGATGAAGAGGATATTGCTCGTGTTGAGCTTAATGTATTCCTCCTGCGGATGTTTGCGTCCGCCCTTCGGCGGAATGCTGGCAATGGTGCCTTCGATAATTTTCAGCAAAGCCTGCTGAACGCCTTCGCCGGAAACGTCGCGGGTAATGGAAACGTTGTCGGTCTTGCGGGAAATTTTATCGATCTCGTCGATGTAAACGATGCCGCGCTCGGCGCGTTTGACGTCGTAGTTGGCGTTCTGCAGCAGCGCCAACAGAATGCTTTCCACGTCTTCACCGACGTAACCGGCTTCGGTAACGGTGGTCGCATCGGTGATGGCGTACGGCACATCCAGCATGCGCGCCAGCGTTTTAGCCAGCAGGGTTTTGCCGCTGCCGGTCGGGCCGACCAGCAGGACGTTGCTCTTTTCGAGTTCAACGCCGTCGTCTTTGGACGACGTATCCGTCATCCGTTTGTAATGATTGTGAACGGCAACCGAGAGAACCTTCTTGGCGTGTTCCTGTCCGATGACGTATTCGTCGAGCCGCGCTTTGATTTCGTGCGGCTTGAGCACTTTGACGGCTTCGGACGACGCATCCGCTTTGCCGCGCTGTCCCTGCTGTTTGACCATGGCATCGCAAAGTTCGACGCACTCATCGCAAATACAAATGCCGTCCGGCCCGGCAATCAGATGGCGGGCGGCTTTTTCTGGTTTTCCGCAAAAGGAGCAGACAGGCTTTGGGGGCCGCTTGGTGTTATTCATAAAACCTGATTCCGGTTACATCTTTTTGGTGACGACTTCGTCGACAAGGCCGTATTTGACGGCTTCGGCGGCGGACATGAAAAAGTCTCGGTCGGTGTCTTTTTCGATCGTCTTGATCGGCTGTCCGGTATGGAACGCCAGAATTTCATTCAGCCGCTTTTTCATGCGGAGAATTTCTTTGGTCTGGATTTCAATATCAGTTGCCTGACCCTGCGATCCGCCGAGCGGCTGATGGATCATGATGCGGGCATTCGGCAGTGCGAAACGTTTGCCTTTGGTGCCTGCGGACAGCAGAACCGCGCCCATGCTGGCGGCTTGGCCGACGCAATAGGTCGTGATCGGGCACTTCAGGAATTGCATCGTGTCGTAAATCGCCATGCCGGAGGTGACGACACCGCCGGGCGAGTTGATGTAGATGCTGATGTCTTTCTCGGCATCTTCGCTCTGTAAAAACAGCAACTGCGCGATGACGAGATTACTCACGTCATCATTGATCTCGGTGCCGAGGAAAATGATCCGCTCTTTCAGCAGACGCGAATAAATGTCATAGGACCGCTCGCCGCGCCCCGTCTGTTCAATCACCATTGGAATAAGCATGTGCGCCCTTTCAGGGGCCGTGGGCCCCGTTAACCGATAACCTACTTGATTTTGGCTTTTTCGAGCAGGAACTCAACGGTTTTTCCGAAACGGATCTGATCGCCGACGGATTCCAGATGACCGTTCTTTTCCAGTTCCTTGCGAAATTCAGCGGCATCGCGGCGCTGTTGAACGGCCATACGAACCACTTCGGCGGAAATTTCATGATCGTCAACTTTGATCTCTTCCGCGTCGGCAATCGCCATGATGATGTAGCGCAGCTTGACCTGCTCTTCGGCTTTTTCTTTAGCCTCTTTCATCATGTCTTCCTGCTGGGCTTTGATCTGATCCTGATTCATGCCGCTCATCATGCGCTGGCGGGCCATATCGTACATCACGTTGCGAGTCTGTTCCTTCACGGCGCTTTCCGGCACGTCGAGCTTGGTTTTGCCGAGGAGGAATTCGCAGACCTCGTCCTGCTGGCGGCCTTTTTCTTTATTCTTCGCCGCTTCTTCCATGTGCTCGCGGATGTTCTTGCGCAGTTCCGCTTCGGACTCCACGCGGATCTTCTTCAAAAATTCTTCGTTAAGTTCCGGCAGTTTGGTTTCGCGCATACCGGTGACTTCGACCTTGAACTCGGCCTTCATGCCAGCCAGTTCCTTGACAATAAAACCTTCCGGGAATTTAACGGTGACATCTTTCTTATCGCCGATCTTCGAGCCGACCAACGCCTTGCCCATGCCGGGCAGGAATGACTCTTCGTCGCAGGTGATCCAGTAGCCGTTACCGCGGCCCATGCCGCGCGCCTGTGGAACTTTTTCTTCCAGCGGCTGACCGCCGATAGTGGATTCGTAGGAAACCTGCACCATATCTTTTTCTTTGGCGGCGCGGCCTTCGATATCTTCATAGGTCGCGTGCTGACGGAGAATGCTCTGCACGGTTTCTTCGACCTGTTTTTCGGAAACGTCGGTCTTCTCGGCCTTAATGGAAATGCCTTCGTACTTCGGCAGTTTAAATTCCGGCAGAACGTCAACCGTCACTTCAAACTTCAGCGGCTTGCCTTCGACCAGTTCCGGCTCACTGACATCCACCACCGCCACCACTTTGACTTTTTCCTGTTCGATGGCTTCGTGGTAAAACTTCGGCACCACGCGATCCTTGAGATCGGCGGCCATATCCTTGGCAAACTTCTTTTCCACCAGCGCCTTAGGCGCATGACCTTTACGGAAACCCGGCACGGCCACGCCCTTGGCGTAATAGTTCAACAGTTCGGCGCGCTCGGCGGCCACAGCCTCGGCAGGCACCTCGATTTTCAGCGTCTGGCGGCAGGTTCCGGTGTTTTTTACAGTAACTTTCATCAAAATTCTCCTGTTTATTAGAAATCTAAAAGCGGCACAGAATACGGTACGCCTATGGTGAGGTCAATTTCCAAGGTTTGGAAAAACAAACGTGGGGAAAGGCACGAGGGCAAAAGGAATGAACTTCCTTGCGCGGAACGATTTGCGGACAGATAGCCGATCAATTCACCACGCGCAATTCGCCGTAGCCGGTGTCTTTTTTACCTCTGGTGGTTTCGCAGTGCGTCATCTTAATGACACCATCCTTCGCCGTACCTTCGAAAGCAAACGAGCGCTCCTTCCCTTCGGTGGTATTGGCGGTGCCGGTGACTTCGCCGTCGAGCAGATTGCCCTTCACGATGCCAACATACGTCACAGGTTTATTGCCCCACTGAAAGTTCCAGGTCACGCTCCACTCATTCGGCCCGACGGGCGTCAGCTTGGCATCAAGCCCGTGGGTCGTCTCCGGCTTTTTTTCCCAAACAAACGTACCTTTAATGGCGACCTCTTTGCCGCCTGTCACATCTGAAGCCCAAAGCGTCGCCGCCGTAATGAAAAAAACCGCCATAAGAAATTTTATCTTCATTGCTGCGCCCTTTCGTGTTTACTGCGCGGGAGTATACCCAACCGCACCGGTTCGTCAATGCGGCACACCGCCGCCGCGCAATCAGCTGTCTCAGGTGGCGGGAAGTCTAATGTGGAAGCCCTCTCCAGTAAAAAGTGATCTTCAATCCTACCGTATTTTCAGCGTTGCGATGCCGATCAGCGCAAAAATGATGGAGAGAATCCAAAAGCGGATGGTGATCATATTTTCCGCCGCGCCGACGGAACGGCCTGCCGCCGCCGCACGGTCTCTGGCGATGAATTCAAAATGATGATGAAGCGGTGCACAGCGGAAAACGCGCCGTCCTTCGCCGTACATTCGTTTCGTGATTTTGAACCAGCTCTGCTGAATCAGCACGCTGGCTGCTTCCATGACGAATACGCCGCCGACGATGACGAGCACCAGTTCCTGTTTAATCAGAATGGCGACCGCCGCAATGCCGCCGCCAATAGCCAGACTGCCGGTGTCGCCCATAAACACGCGGGCCGGATGGCAGTTAAACCACAAAAAGCCGAGTCCCGCGCCGAGCAGTGCGCCGCAAAAAACGGCCAGTTCGCCGCAGCCTTTTACAAACGGAACCTGCAGGTATTCGGCAAAAGCAAAGTGCCCGGCCACATAGGCCATCACCAAATAGGCCGCCGCCGCCGAGTTGGTACAGCCGATCGCCAGTCCGTCGAGTCCGTCTGTCAGATTCACCGCATTGGAAGAACCGACCAGCACAAGAAACAGAAACGCCAGTGTACCGAAACAACCCATGGATAAAATTAACGGATGTTTAAGGAACGGAACCATGAGCTGCTGGGTGCGCACACAGGTTTCCGGATTCGAGCAGAGCGCAAACATCAGCAGTACCGTCCAGACCGCCTGAGCCACCAGTTTTACACGCGGAGACAACCCGCCCTGTGCACCTTTCCGTTTAATCTTCAGGTAGTCGTCAATAAATCCGAGCACGCCGAGAAAACAGAAGGTGGTCAGCGCACAAAGCATGAAAAAATTACCCGGCTCGGCCCACAGCACCGTTGCGGCGACCGTGCTGAAAATAATCATCAGCCCGCCCATGGTCGGCGTGCCGACCTTGGCTTTACGTTCCAGACCGGCCACCCGGTCGTCTTCGCGCAGTTCGCCGAATTTGACCACGCGCAGTTTTTCGATCAGCCACGGGCCGATGATCAGACAAAGAATAAAGGCGGTTCCGGCGGCCAGCACGGCTCGGAAGGTGATATAGCGGAACATGCGCAAGGGCGAAAACACATCGGTAAACTGAGACAGCCAGTAAAGCATAGTATCTTCCTCCAGGTTAAATTTTTGTTTTTAATTCCTCTAAAACAGTTTCGAGCCGCTCGCCGCGCGACGCTTTGAAAAGCACCATGTCACCGGCACGAAGATGAGTACGCAGAATGTCCGCCGCCGCAGTTTTTTCGAGACCGGCGATACTGTCGCAACCAATCTGCGCGCCGGCCGCTCCGATCGTAATAACGCTATCGAGTTTCAGCGCATCCACGAACTGTCCCAGCTCCCGGTGTTCGGCTTCGCCTTGTACGCCGAGTTCACGCATGCCGCCGAGCACGGCAAACCGCCGCCCTTCGCACGGTAATTGCGCAAAGGTTGCAAGCGCCGCACGCATGGAAAGCGGATTGGCGTTGTAGGCGTCGTTGATGAAAACAATTCCGTTATGCAACGTCCGCTCCCAGCGCATCGGCGCAGACTGGAAAGAAGACAGTCCGGTCTGAATCGCTTCCGGCGAAAGTCCCAGCGCAAGACCGAGAGCCGCCGCACGACGGGAATTGCGGATCATGTGTTCGCCCGGCAGCGGCGGAATGAAGGTGAAAGGTTCGCTGCCGAACGTAACGATACGGCCTTTGCATTTTGACCGGAACAGCTCAACCCATTCCGACGTTTCGTCGAGCAGTGCGTTATCGGCATAAGCCAGCAGCGAGGCTTTCTCTTCCGCAATGCCATCCAGTCCCTGAAAAAACTCAATATGCGCTTTCCCGATTTCTGTAATGACGGCCCAGTCCGGCTTGAGCAGGCCGGCAAGCGGGGCAATTTCTCCGGGATGGTTCATGCCGAGTTCAAAAACGAAAAAATCCGCATTGCGGTCGGCGGCCAGCATACTGAGCGGCAGGCCGATATCGTTGTTCCAGTTGCCAAGCGTTTTAGCGACCGTTCCCTTTTGTGCCAGCACAGAGGCGATCAGTTCTTTGACGGTGGTTTTACCAACGCTGCCGGTAATGCCGATCACCGTGCCGGCCCAGCGACTGCGTACTCCGGCGGCCAGCGCCCACAGCGCGGCCATCGTATCGGAAACGACCATCTGAGGAATTTCAACGTTTGGAAATTCCTTTTCAACAATGATTCCCGCCGCACCCTTTTCCGCCGCCTGCGTAACAAAGTTGTGCCCGTCATGCGTCGCGCCTTTGATGGCAATATACACGTCGCCCGGCGTCAAGGTGCGCGTGTCGTGGGAAATTCCACGGATCGGAAAATTGGTTGCTGATTTTTTCCAGTCGCCGGAAACCCATGCGGCGCATTCCGCCGCGCTGTATTTTACCTGCTCCATCAGAGTGCCTCCCGAACGGCTTCACGGTCGTCGAAAGGAAAAATCGCGCCGTTAAATTCCTGATAGTTCTCGTGGCCCTTGCCCGCGACAAGAAGGATATCTTTCCTGCCGATCAGCTTCAGGCCGCGCGCAATGGCGGCCTTGCGGTCGAGGACGATTTCGTATTTCCGTTCGGAATCAAATCCGGCGGCGATTTCGGCGGCGATTTTTTCAGGAACCTCGTTGCGCGGATTGTCGTTCGTGATGACGGAATAATCGGCCAGCCGCGCGGCGACCTTGCCCATCAGCGGGCGCTTGCCTTTATCGCGATTACCGCCGCAGCCAAAGACAACGACCAGTTTGCCGGGCGTGATTTCGCGCAAAGTTTCGAGAACGTTGAGCAGAGCGTCGTCGGTGTGCGCGTAATCCACAAAGACCCTCTTCCCTTTATGGTTTTCAACGGCTTCAAGCCGACCGGGCACACACTGCATTTCGGCCAGCGCTTTGGTAATAATAACAATCGGTATGTCCAAAGCGGCGGCGGCAGCAAAAGCGGCCAGCGCGTTATACAGGTTGAACCGTCCGATGAGACTCAAACTGATTTCGGCATTACCCCACGGGCTTTGAACGTGCATCCGCGATCCGCGGGCATCGGTAACCGGGTTAAGGGCGCGCACGACGGCGCCTTCGGCAAATCCGTACGAAACCAGTCCGGCCAGAAACTTTTTCTCGCTGAGCAGGCGGCGGCCCCACGGATCGTCGCAGTTGATGACCGCGAACCGCCGAACCTGATTAAACAGGCGGGCCTTGACGTTGAAATATTCTTCGAGCGTACCGTGATAATCGAGATGATCCTGCGTCAGGTTTGTAAAAATGGCCGCATCATAAAGAATTCCATCCACCCGGTGCTGAGCCAGAGCATGCGAAGAGACTTCCATCACCGCGCTGTCGCATCCGGCGCGTTCCATCTGCGCAAACATAGACTGAAGATCGGGGGCTTCCGGCGTGGTGCGCGAGGCGGGAATAACGCGATCGCCGATTTCGTAGCGCACGGTGCCGAGCAGGCCGGGACGCCGTCCGGCGGCTTTAAAAATTTCGCGCAGCATGAAGCTGACCGTCGTCTTTCCGTTGGTTCCCGTGATGCCGACCGTGCAAAGCCGGGACGCCGGATGATTAAAAAAGGCACCGGACAGCCGGGCCAGAGCCAGCCGCGCATCAGCAACCTGAATGCACGGAAAACTTCCACCGGAGGCGCAGGGCGTCTGAGAAATAACCGCTGCCGCACCGCGCTGAATGGCATCCTCCACATAGGCGGCACCGTCTGCTTTCTCGCCGTGCAGCGCCACAAAAACAGAACCCGGCAAAGCGCGGCGCGAGTCATAGACGACGCCGGTGATATCACAAGATGTGTCTCCGGTAACTTCCACGGTTTCGATGCTGTTTAGCAGTTCGTTCAGGTTCATGGTCTTCTCAGTCTAAAACGTTTTCTTCGCCGGAACCGCCGGCATTAATCTCCGTCAGATATTCGGTGGTGAATCCTTCGGGCGGAATACGCAGGTAGCGCACGGTCTGATCGGCAATTTCACGAAAATAGGGAGCGCAAACAGTTCCGCCGTAGTAACCGCCCTGCTGAGGTTCGTCCGCCACAACGATAATGCTGATGGCCGGATTTTCAACCGGCAGAAAGCCGACAAACGAAGCGATATATTTGTCATGATAGTATCCGCCGTTCTCCAAATTCACTTTCTGCGCCGTACCGGTTTTGCCTGCCACCAGATAACCCGGCAGTGCAGCCATCGTGGCGGTGCCGCCGGGTTGCGTGACGCGCGCCAGCAGACGGCGCATTTGTTTCGCTGTTTCAGGCCGGATCGGCCGGCTCAACGCTTCCGATTGCGTTGCCAGAATTGTATCGCCGTCTCTGCTTACCACTTTGCGAATAATAAATGGACGCATCCGAATCCCGTCATTGGCGATCGTACTGACGGCATTCAAAATCTGCATGGAGGTGACGAGTACTTCGTGGCCCATCGCAATGCGGGTAATGCTCATTTTTTGCCAGCGGTCGGTTTTCCAGAGAATACCGGCGTCTTCGCCGGGCAGATCAATCCCCGTTTGACTGCCGAAGCCAAAGGCGCGCAGCGATTGATAGACTTTCGCGTTTCCCATCTGGAGCGCCACTTTGGCCGCGCCGATGTTGCTCGATTTTTTTATAATGTCCGCCACGGTCAGTCTGCCGCAAGGGTGCGAGTCATGAAGAACGGCTCCGCCGTAAAACCAGGCTCCGTTTTCACAGTCGAAAATATCGGTCTCGCGCACAGCACCGCAATCGAGTGCCGCAGCAACAATCATGGCCTTCATGGTTGATCCCGGTTCGTAGGTGTAATTGATGGCACGATTGCGCATCCATTCCGCCGGAGTTGTACCGAAACGGTTTGGATTATACGTTGGCAGCGATGCCATCGCCAGAATTTCCCCGGTACGCACATTCTGCACAACAGCCCATGCGGCCTTGGGGTGATATTTCGCCATCAGATTATCGAGCGCCACTTCCGTGAAATGCTGAATCTGCTGGTCGATGGTCAGATATACATCAGCACCGGACTGTTCTTCGATGTCCACGGTACGGCGGCCGTAAATTTCACGCCGGCGGCCGTCTTTTTGGCTGATACGCAGACCGGCCACCCCCTGCAGTTGAGAATTCATACGTTGCTCCGCTCCGGCACTGCCGACCCCCTCATGGTTGGCATAGCCGATCACATGCGCACCGAGCACTCCTTTGGGATAGTCGCGAATCGGCACATCCTCAAACACAAGACCTTTCAAATTCATTTTTCGCAATGGATCAACCGCTTCTTCGCGCATGAATTTTTGAATTTTAACATACTGACGATTCGTCTGACTGAGAAGATTCGACACAACTGAACGATCCATCGAGAGCTGACTCGACAAAGCTGTGCACACGGCATTGATATCGCCGTTTTGCAGAATAAACTTCGGATCGGCGCAGACATTCTTGGCGGCAATATCCACAGCCAGCATATTTCCATTGCGGTCAAGGATCCGTCCGCGCGGCCCGCGGGTTTCCTGCTCAAGCCGCCGGGAGGTTTCAATACGCGCCAACGTTCCGGGAGAAGGGCGTAAATGCAAAAAGGCCAGGCGAACACCCAGCCCTGTGAAGACCGCCGCGATTGCGGCGGACGCTACTATTATTCTCCCGTTATATTTCATTCATAGATGCCCATCGGAATATTATTTGTTGTAGGCCAATGCCGCAACCGAAGAGGCCGCGCCATTGCGAACTCGCACAATCTGCTGTTCATCCGGAAGACGCATCGCGAGCTTGTGATGCTTAAGCGCACGTTCCAGGCTGCCGGGTGACGTCTGGCTGGACCAGCGATCCTGCTCGTTGTTCAACAGGCGACGGGTGTCGCGCTGTGCGGATTCCAGTCTTTTAATCTCCTGCCCAAGCGTATCGCAACGGGCGCACAGCCAGACGTAACTGAGACCGAATACGGCCACAAAGACCAGAAAGTTAGCTAATACCACTGGAAATGGTATGCGCACCTGGGCCTTACGGTTTCCTGTTCTCTGTCTTTTTTTCATGCTGCTTTCTCCCTTTCCGCCGCGCGCAGTTTGGCTGAGCGCGAACGCGGATTATCCGCCAATTCCTGTTTCGAGGCCGTCAGCGGCTTTTTCGTCAGCAGCCGTACAGCCGGTTCGTCATAAACCAGTTTCTCTCCACCCTGCTGAAGCGACTCACGCTTCACCGTGTGGCGTTTAAAAAATTCTTTCACCGGACGGTCTTCCAAACTGTGGAACGTAATCACCGTGATCCGCCCGCCTTCACGCAGCATCGAAAGTCCGGCTTCAAGGCCTAACGCCAAACTCTCCATTTCGGTATTCACCGCCATCCGCAACGCCTGAAATGTCTGCGTCGCAGGATGAATCGGGCCGCGCCGTCCGCCTTTGGCCTGCTCGACGATTTCCGCCAGCTTCAGCGTCCGCTCTATCCGGCCTTTTTGACGCTCCAGCACAATCGCCCGCGCAATCCGGCGGGAATCGCGCTCTTCACCAAGGCGGTAAATCAAATTGGCCAGCGTTTCTTCATCGTCCTCATTCACCAGATCGGCGGCAGAACGGCCTTGCGTGCGATCCATGCGCATATCAAGCGGCCCGTCCTTGGCAAAACTGAACCCGCGCTCCGCGACATCCAGTTGCGGCGAGCTGACGCCGAGGTCGAGGAGAACCCCGTCCACCTCTGTCACGCCAATCTGTCCGCAAAGTTTTTTCATATCCGCAAAATTTCCGTGTATCCGTGTTGCCCGCTCTCCGAAGGGTTTGAAAATCTCTTTCGTCTCTTCAATGGCCTCCACATCGCGATCCAGTCCGATCAACCGCCCGTTCGGAGAAAGCCTTTTCAAAATCTCTATCGCATGCCCGCCCCGCCCCAGTGTGCCGTCGATGTAGATACCCGCCGGGTTCGTCACCAGCAGGTCCATCGTCTCGTTCAGCAGCACCGGTACATGCATAACTCCCCTTTTAAGCCGTCATTGCTCCAATGACCCGTCGTGAACAGGCCGACGAAAACGTAGCCGCCCGGGCCGGGGTCATTAGCACTGTGCGGTGCATTCCGCTATCCGGCAGCCGGAGGTAGCGGTCTTTTTCCGGCGTCAGGTCGATCGCCCGCGAAAAGTACATATATTTTGCAATGCTGTTCATGCTCATGCCGTTTTCTAGTAGCCTCCGTAAAAAGCGCTCTCCGCCAGCGCCGAAACGGCGGGCAGCGCCATATCAAAATGTTCTTCACTCCAAAGTTCGATGCGGGTAAGCGTGCCAACCAAAACCACCTTGCTCTGGACTTCAATATGCGCCAGCAGTTCATCCTTAATCCGAACCCGGCCTTGGGCATCTACAGTCAAAGCGTCAGCAGAGGCCGTCATCGCCCGAACCGCCTGCTCGTCCTGAGCGTCTACCGCAACCGACTCGCGCAACTGCCGCAAACGGCGGTTCATTTCCGCTAAGGTGTAGAGATACAGGCATTTGCGTTCGGGATGAGGGAAAACATACAAGCGGGGCGTTTCGCCCATCATTCCGCGCCAGTCCGACGGAATAATCAGCCTGCGTTTAGGATCCAGCGAGTGATGGAAGGATCCGACAAACAGCTCTTCAACCTTCACTTCTACCGTATTCATACTCCACTTCGCCCTTCTTGGCTCCCATTTATGTCACCTCATACCACCTCCGTCAAATTTTTTATGAATTATTTTTCGTAAAGAAAGTCCGGAACAAAACCATCCGGCTGTTTGACTAAAACGGCATAGACAGATACCATGGAACCCATAAACCACAAGGAGGTTCCGTGAAAAAGTTCATTGTTGCTATCGCCGTGACCGCGCTAACCGTGTCCGTGTATGCCATGTCTAAGACCCCCGCCGACACAAAAGACTGCGGTGCAAACAAACCCAGCGCTGTAAAAGCCGCCTGCCCGGCCTGTACGGCCGCCGGCGGAATGTGCGCCGCATGCAAAGCAAAAGCTGACGTAACTAAAGCGGCTGGTGACATAAAGGCCTCCGCGTGTCCCGCGTGTAAAGCGGCTGGCGGAGCGTGTCCGGCCTGCAAAGCAAAGGCTGATGCAAAGAAAGCAGCAAGCACCACAGAAGCAGCCGTAAAAGACGCCGGTTGCGCAGGCGGTGTCTGCCCGCTCAAGAAATAAGCCGCCTCTTTAAAAACCCACCCTGTACCCCCCTCTCCTTCACGGGAGAGGGTTTTTTGTTTTCGGGAGGGTGCGCACTAAGCACGACGGGCACGAAGCTGGCCGCAAGCGGCTTTGAGCGCGGAACCTTTTGAATCGCGCAATGTCGTGTTGACGCCGGCGTTTTCCAAAATCTGGAAAAAGGTTTTCATTGTTTCCGAATCAGGACGCTCTCCGTCGAACTCTTCCACCGGACTAAGCGGAATCAAATTCACACGGCAGGGAAATCTTTTGAGCAGCTTCACCAGAGACCGCGCCTGCTCTGGCGAATCGTTCAGGTCTTTGATCAGCGTGTATTCGAAGGTGATAATCCGGTTCGTCTTGGCGGTGTAATCCGCACACACGGAAATCAGCTCATCAAGCGGCCAGCTTTCATTAACCGGCATCAGTTTTGAGCGAAGTTCGTTTTCCGGGGCATGCAACGAAACCGAAAGCTCCACCTGCAACCCTTCATCAGCCAGCCGCTGAATGCCGGAAACCACACCGCAGGTGCTGATGGTGATGCGGCGTGCGCCAATACAAAGGCCATCTGGATGATTCAGAATGCGGATGGCTTTCATAACCTCATCGTAATTATCAAACGGTTCGCCAATTCCCATAAAAACCACATTGTCGGGCCGCCCGCCGAGAAGCGTCGTCACTGCCATCACTTCGCCAACAATCTCGCCAGCGGTCAGATTCCGAATAATCCCTTTTTGTCCGCTGGCGCAGAAGGCGCAGCCGAAGCGGCATCCGACCTGACTGGAAAGACAGACTGTATTTGCCTGCCTGCGTGGCGCGGGAATAATCACGGTTTCGATCAGCTCATTATCCGCAAGTTTGAAAAGCAGTTTTTGGGTCTCACCGGATGCACCGCTGGTTTCGATTTTCTCCAAACATTGAAAGTTGAACTTTTCTGCAAGTTGCGCCCGAAATGGCGCGGGCAGATTTTGCATTTCATCGGACGAGGAGGCGCGTTTGACGTAAAGCCAGTCCCATATCTGTTTTGCGCGAAAGACAGGCTGCCCCTGCTCTTTGCAGAAGGCTTCAAGCTCTTCAGGCAAAAGTCCGTGAATAGAAACCGGAGACATCAGAGTTCTTCCGCAATATGAACGGCAAGACCGATGTAGCTTGCCGGAGTCATGGCGAGTAGGCGCTTTTTGTCTGCCGCATCAATTTCCAATCCCCGAACAAAGGTGTGGATTGTTTCGGCGGTAATCGCTTTACCGCGCGTCAGCTCTTTCAGTTTTTCGTAAGGCTTCTCAACACCGGCTTTACGCATAACCGTTTGAATCGGCTCCGCCAGCACTTCCCACGCGTTATCGAGGTCGGCGACCAGCTTGGCTTCATTAAGTTCCAGCTTACCGAGGCCTTTGAGCGTTGAGCTGTATGCCAGCAATGTGTAGCCGAAAGCCACGCCCATGTTACGCAAAACTGTCGAATCCGTCAGGTCGCGCTGCAACCGTGAGACAGGCAGCTTCTCCGCCATATAACGAAGCAGCGCATTGGCGAGACCGATATTTCCTTCGGAATTTTCGAAGTCGATCGGATTAACTTTGTGCGGCATGGTGGACGAACCGATTTCACCCTTCACCGTTTTCTGTTTGAAACAGGCAAAGGAAATGTACGTCCAGACGTCGCGATCCAGATCGAGCAGGATGGTGTTGAAGCGCGCCAGCGCATCGAACAGTTCTGCCATGTAGTCGTGCGGCTCAATCTGCGTCGTGAACGGATTTTGCGTCAGCCCAAGTTCGCCTTCGATCACTCGCTTGGCCAGTGCAGGCCAGTCGACATCCGGATAGGCCGCGAGGTGCGCATTATAGTTTCCGACAGCGCCATTCAACTTACCGCGAACTTCCAGAGCTTGAAAAACTTCTGCGGCACGGCACAGGCGGCTGGCGAATACCGCCAGTTCCTTTCCGATGGTCGTCGGCGAAGCGGTCTGGCCGTGCGTGCGGGCCAGTAACGGAACCGCCTTCCACTGTTTCGCTTTGGCGGACAGATCCGCAATCAGCTCGTTCTGTGCAACGGCTAGAATTTCACGCCCCTGCTTCAGCATCAGCGCGTGAGAAAGGTTATTAATATCTTCGGATGTGCAGGCGAAGTGCAGGAACTCACCCAGCGCTTCAAGCGACGTTCCGGCTATTCTTTCCTTGAGATAATACTCAACCGCCTTGACGTCATGGTTGGTGGTTTTTTCGATCAACTTAACCTTCTCTGCTTCGGCGGGCGAAAAATCGGCGATGACCGCATCGAGCAGTTTGCTTTCCGCTTTTGACAGCGCACGGCATTCCTGAACTCTCTTTTCGGCGCAAAGCGCCTTAAGCCAGAGAACTTCGACCTGCACGCGGCAGCGGATCAGCGCGTATTCTGAAAAAATATCCTGCAGTTCCGCCACTTTGGATTCGTAGCGGCCATCAAGAGGACTCAATGCTGTGATTGACATAAATATTCTCCTTCAAAGAAGCCCCGAAAATATCCCGCCGGAGCTTTCATGACAACGTAAATTCCGAGGTTCCGTCTCCGCCTCCGGCTCCGCTGTGACACATTGGAAATGGTTCGCCTTGCTCTGGCCCGGTTCGCTATGGTTCACCGCATGAAAAACAGAATCAATAAAGAACAGGCCATACAACACCTGATGGATCTGCTCGCAGTCGAAGGGCCGAGCGGCGGCGAAGGGCCGGTAGCGGCAGCGGTGAAACAGAAACTGCTGGCGGCGGGCTGCCGACCGGAATGGATTCGCTCAATCGGACTCAAGCGCCTGCCGAAAGGATTTACCATTGGAAATCTGGTCGTAAAAATTCCCGGCACGGTCAAAGCGCCGCGCATTATGTTCTCGGCCCACCTCGACACCGTGCCGCTCTGCCGCGGAGCGGTGCCGGTCAAAAAAGGAAACCGGATTGTGCCGAAATCTAAAACCGGACTCGGCGGCGACAACCGCGCCTCGGTGGCCGCCGTGGTTACGATGGCGGAAGCCATACTGAAAACTAATCTGCCGCACCCGCCGATCACGTTACTGTTCACCGTCGGCGAAGAAAACGGACTGCACGGCGCGAAAGCCTTTGAACCGGCCGACGGCGGAAATCCGGCGATGTGCTTCAACCTCGACGGCAGTGGACGGCGCAACGGTGTCGTCGGCGCGCTCGGCGCAAACCGCTGGATTGCTACTATTCACGGCAAAAGCGTTCACGCCGCCGTCAATCCGGAAGGCGGCGTTTCCGCCGTCGTCATCGCCGCAAACGCCATCGCGGAATTGAAAGTAAACGGATGGTTCGGGCGAATTAATAAAGGCCCGTGCACCGGAACCGCCAACGTCGGATCGATCAACGGCGGCGAGGCCGACAATCAGGTCATGGACTTTTTGAAAGTCACCGGCGAGTGCCGCAGCCATAATCCCGCTTCGCTCAGGAAAATTTCCGGCGTCTGGAAAACGGCGTTTGAAAAAGCCGCACGCGAACTGAAAAACGCCAAGGGTGAATGCGGCTCGGTTGATTTCATCACCGCCAGCGACTACCGCAGTTTCCGGCTGAAAAAAAGCGAACCGGTTGTCCGGCATTTTCTACGCGCCGCACCGCTGGCGGGCCGCACAGCGGATGTTGAAATCATCAACGCCGGACTCGACGCCAACATTCTGAACGAAAAAGGAATTCCGACGGTCACCTTCGATGCCGGAAATTTCCACGCCCACGACCTGAATGAATATGTGGATATCCCGCGCTACCTCGAAGCCTGCAAACTGGCAACGATTCTAGCGACAGAAGAATAAAAGTGGCGGAGAGAGAGGGATTGCCGTTCGCTCCGCTCACTGCCTCGCGTTGCGAGGCCAGTCTCGCCCTGCGGGCTCGGCTCGAACCCGTCGTTCTCATCCCTTACGCCAAAAAACCGCCATCTGGCGGTTTTTGGCGGAGAGAGAGGGATTCGAACCCCCGGAACCTTGCGGTTCTCCGGTTTTCAAGACCGGCGCGTTAAACCACTCTGCCATCTCTCCGAGTAAGTCGGGGAATATACGGAGCCCGTTAAGAATATCAAGCGCCTAGCCGCAATACTTCTTCAAGACGGCGACGAGGGCCTCAACGTGAACCGGCTTGGATAAATAGTCGTTCATGCCGACATCCAGACAGTGCTGGCGGTCTTCTTTAAGAGCGTGCGCGGTCATGGCGACGATCGGAATGTCGCGGATTTCTCCAACCATCTGCCGAATGGCGATCGTAGCTTCAAACCCGTCCATGATCGGCATCTGGCAGTCCATAAAAATGAGGTCGAATTTGCGCAAAGCAATCTGCTCCAGCGCCCGGGCGCCGTTCGGCACAACGGTTACAGTGCATCCCATTTTTTTGAGCATTGCCGAGGCGACTTTCTGGTTCACCAGATTGTCTTCGACCAGCAGAATATTCCCGGCAATTTTTTTCTTTTCGTCCGGAACCGGAGCGGCAGGTGCCGGAACCGGCGTCTCATTTTCCACGCTGCCCAGTTTTAAATTAAACTGGAACGTGGCCCCCTTGTTGACGTCGCTCTCCACACTGATCTCGCCACCCATCAGACGGACCAGCTGGCGGGTAATAGCCAGTCCGAGACCGGTTCCGCCGTACTGGCGCTTCGACGATGTATCGCCCTGCGTAAATTTCTCGAAAATGCGCTCCTGCAGTTCGGGCGTCATACCGATGCCGGTGTCTTTAACATCGGCCAGCAGGTTCCATCCGTCTTCGGCGCGTTCAGCCTGCATACGGATCTGAATGTGACCGTCGTGTGTAAATTTCAGCGCATTGCCAATCAGGTTGATCAAAACCTGACGAATGCGTCCGGGGTCGCCGAGCATTCGCTTCGGCACGCTGTCATGAATGGCGATCGAAATATCCACGCCTTTTTTCCCGGCGCGGTCGGCAAACAGAAGAACCACTTTCTCAACCGTTTCCCGCATGCAGAACGGTTCGGGATACAACCGCACCTCTCCAGCCTCAACGCGGGAAATATCGAGCAGCTCATCAATGATACGCATCAGTTCCTGAGTTGATTCCATGATGGTCTGGATGCTGTCGCGCTGATCGGCGGTCAGTTCTGTTTCGAGCAGCAGATGAGTCATTCCCATGACACCATTCATCGGTGTGCGTATTTCATGGCTCATGTTGGCAAGAAATTCGCTCTTGGCGCGGCTGGCGCGTTCTGCGAATTCCTTGGCTTTCACCAGCTCTTCGCTGGCGCGCTTCAGCTCAGAAAGATCCACATCAATTACATACAGTTCCCACTCGCCGCGGTGATTGCGCGTGGCCAGACGACTGGAATAAACAGCCACCTGACGTCCGTCGGCTGTGCTTTTCAGCATTTCGCCGGAAGGAATCGGCGCGCCGGTTTTCACCCAGTTATCGAATGCGGCTACCATTTCCTCCCGCCGGTCAGCGGCCAGCACAATCTCTTCCATTTTCCGGCCAAGGACATCCTTCTTGGAATATTTGTAGAGTTCTTCGCTGGCGCGGTTCCAGAAAATGACTTCGCGAGCGGTGTTGTAGCCTTGCACCGCAATATGAGGAATTTCTTCAAATAAAAACCGGAGCCGTTTTTCGCTTTCCTGCAGGGCTTCATAAATGCGGCGGCGTTCCGTGATGTCCTGACCCACGCTTTGGATTTCAACCACCCGGCCTGATTCGTCAAATACAGCAATATTTTCCCACTGTACCCATGCCGTGCGGGTGCGGGCGCGCATCCGGTGTTCAATGGTCACGCCCCGCTCGCGGCGAGATACCAGCGCCTCGATTGCCTTGTTGAGAATCGCAAGGTCATCGTAGTAAACGAATGAGCGGCTGTCGGTGCCAACCAGCTCGCTGCGCGAACGCCCCACAAACCGGCAGAACGCTTCATTAACAAATGTAAAAAGACCTTCCGTATCAATACGGACAATGAAGTTGCTTTGCGCCTCAATTAATCCGCGGTAGCGCATTTCGCTCTCTTCCAGCGCCTGCTCGACATGCTTGCGCTGAGTCATATCCCGCACCAGAAGCAAAACGGCACTCTTTCCTTCAAACCGCATCGGCGCACCGATTACTTCAACCGGAACTTTTCGGCCGTCACCGGACTGTAAAAGCGTTTCGTAGCGTTTCAGTTCGCCGGTAAACCATTTGCGGAAATCCCGTTCCACTTCATCACGGCAGGCGGCGGGAGCCATGTCGAACGCATTTCTCCCAACCATTTCGTCGTGGCGCAACCCGTGGAAAGCGCACGCCACCGGATTTGCATCCAGCACCATGCCGCGATCATCCTCAATCAGAATCGCATCGGGCGAATTCTGAAAAATAGTGCGCAGCCGTTCTTCACTGTTGCGCAATTGCCGGGTCTTTTCGATCACGCGCCGCGAAAGCCGGATGTCCCATATCCAAAACAAAAGGAGCGCTGCCAGCAATACCCCGATTCCAATGATGACATAATGCACATACCGGAATATACGGGCGCCCAATGTGGTGTATTCGGGGCCGATCCACTGGCGCTGAAGCCGACGGGCCAGCCCTTCCTGCTGCGCCGCCAGAACTCCTTTTGAGAGAATCGACTGCAGAATCCGGTTTGTTCCGGCCACTGCAATGCATGATTCTCCCGTCAGAAGCGGTTCATTGATCTTTTTAATACGATCGCCCAGACTCATACCGTATATGTAATACTGCACGACCTGATCAATTCCCACCATGGCATCGGCCCGCCCGGAAACAACCGCCATTAGTTGGGGTTCAATCTCTTCATAAAACATCGGCGTATGTTTTATATTCAGGTCGTCCAACAGCTTGTTATCCGGATCATGCGCCACGATCCGGCCCTCCAAATCTTTTAGTGTGCGGACACCCGAATCGGCCACCGTAAACGCAGAGATCGGCATTTCTATAACAGTGGGTGTAAAAAGAAATTCCTGATGTCTTATGCCGTTCCACAGACTGGTCTTGGCATCGAACTCACCCGATAATACCGCCCGTCCGTCTTCTCGTGTGTCCGCATGGAATTCCGGCGTAAACCCGGTCTCTCTCCCTATCCAGCGGATAAAATCAATCATGATGCCGGAGGGTTGATTGTTTTTGTCCAAAAACTCCACCGGCATATAGTTGGGATGAAAAACAAAACTGATCTTCCGCCCGTGTTCATCCAGCCAGGCCTGTTCCTGCGCAGTCAGCTCCACGACTGGAGCCGCAAGCGCAATAACGGCGGTAAAAAAGAAACAAAGTACGAAGACACCTTTGGAAAAAGATTTGTACATGATTCGAAAATACCTTTTCAACCCGTCCGCCGTCGAGCGGGAAGCTCTCGTTTTCAAAACATTGGCTGATCTTAGCCAACATCAATGATACTTGGCGTATAGTCGGCGGGCGGCTCATAGCCGAGCAGTTTCAAACAGGTTCCCGCCAGACTGCTGATTCCCAGACCGTTCACCGCTGAAAGCCGCGCTTTCGAAACGCCGGACGGGTCATAAACGACAGCCGGAACCGGATTGAGCGAATGGGCCGTCTTGGCTTGCGGCTGACCGGCTTTGTTGAGTTTCACCGCGCCGGTCTTGTCGTGCTCATACATGTCGTCGGCGTTGCCGTGGTCGGCGCTGACAACCATAATGCCGCTGGCTTTTTCGACGGCAGCTTTGAGTCGGCCTAACGCTTCGTCCACCGCCTCAACCGCGATGGTAACGGCGGAAAAGACGCCGGTGTGGCCGACCATGTCGCCGTTGGGATAGTTGAGGCGGATGAATTCATACTTGCCGCTTTCGATCGCTTTCACCACGGCATCGGTGATCTCGGCAGCTTTCATGCGCGGGGCATTTTCAAACGGACAAACATCGGATTTGATTTCGATATAGTCTTCGAGCGCTTCGTTGAATTTGTCGGCGCGGTTGCCGTTAAAGAAATAGGTGACGTGGCCGTACTTCTGCGTCTCACTGATCGCAAGCTGATGCACGCCGGACGCAGCGAGATATTCGCCCATCGTGCGGTTTATGGCTGGAGGGGTGACAAGATAGTTGCGCGGGATGCGCAGGTCGCCGTCGTACTGCATCATACCGGCATAGCAGACCTTCGGTTTCGATCCGCGGTTGAACTCTTTGAGATTATCGGCTTCGAACGCTTTGGTGATTTCGAGCGCGCGGTCGCCGCGAAAGTTGAAAAAAACAACACTGTCGCCGTCCACGATTTTTCCGATGGCTTTTCCGTTACGCTCAATCACGAACGGCGGCAAGTCCTGGTCGAGAATGCCGGGCTTTTCGGCGCGGAACGTTTCGACCGCCTGTGTCATACTGGCAAACAGGCGACCTTCGCCTTTGACGTGCGTGTCCCAGCCGCGCTTGACCATGTCCCAGTTGGCGTTGTACCGATCCATGGTGATGTTCATACGCCCGCCGCCGGAAGCAATGGCGTAGTCCACAGTTCCGCCAGCGTTCAACTCCGCCAGAAACACTTCGAACGGCTTTACGTATTCGAGCGCGGAAGCGGGAGGAACGTCGCGGCCGTCGATTAGCGGATGAACTCGCGCGGTCTTGATTCCTTCCGCCTTGGCCTGCTTCAGCATCGCTTTAAGATGATCAATGTGGCTGTGGACATTGCCGTCGGAAAACAGCCCTATGAAATGAATTGTTGAGCCGTTGGCCTTAACATTGGCAACCAGTTCCTTCCACGTTTGACCGGTAAACATCGCGCCGGAAGCGATGGCCTCACTGACCAGCGCCGCGCCCTGATGAAATACACGCCCGCAACCGATGGCGTTGTGGCCGACTTCGCTGTTGCCCATGTCTTCGTCGCTCGGCAGGCCGACGGCGGTACCGTGCGCCTGAAGCTGTGTTGAAACACCATTCTTCATCAGCCAGTCGAGGTTTGGCGTATTTGAGGAGAGAACAAAATCGCCTTCGGCGTATTTGCCGATACCAACGCCGTCCATGATAACCAGCACCACCGGCCCTTGCGGCCCTTTAAAAACAGTCGATTTTTTCAATGCTTCCATATGTGCATCCTCTCTAAAAATTTTCTGGGAGTTGGAGCGCAGAAATATGCCTTGCGAGCGGCCCTCACTCAAGTTTTCGCGCCAACTCTTTTCAAATGCCTTCTTGCAATGGCGGGGTGCGCGTGTAGCATCGGCGCGACAAAAACGAAACCGGACTGGAGAATGCATGGCCAAAGATGAAGTAATTGAACTCGAAGGTGTTGTGGAAAAGGTTCTGCCGGCCACGATGTACAATGTGAAACTGGTAAACGGACACCGTGTTCTGGCTCACATCTCCGGCAAAATGCGCAAAAATTTCATCCGTATCGCCATCGGTGACCGGGTAACCGTTGAAATCTCTCCTTACGATTTGACCAAAGGACGCATCTCGTTCCGCCACCGGGAATGACGGGCCTTTCCGCCGGATAATCGGTTGACAAAGCAACGCTCATCACCTAACTTCTCCGCCTTTGTGAAAAATCCTATCCCGTTTAAGGGGGTGTTAAAATTATGGCCAGTACATCTTGTGAAGTAAAACTCCGCCGCGGCGAACCCGTCGAAAAAGGTCTCCGCCGTTTGAAAAAACTGCTCGACCGCGAAGGAATTCTGAAGGACATGCGCGAACGCCGCCGCTTTGAAAAGCCGGGCGACAAACGCCGCAAGAAACAGGCTCGTGCCCGTTCGCGCGCTATGCGCGACAGCCGTCCGCCCAGCAGCAGTGACTCAATAAAACCGAGGTTTAAACATGCCGAATATTAAAAGTGCAAAAAAAAGAGTGCGCTCGTCTGAAAAGCGGCGCATCGGCAACATGACGGCAAAGACGAAAGTCAAAACCGTCCGCCGCAAAACGCGCGAAGTGCTGACCGCAGGCGTTACAGCAACGTCTGAGCAGGCCGTGCGCGAATACAGCTCGGTGCTTGATAAAGCCGTCAAACGCGGCGTCATCAAGAAGAACACCGCGACCCGCCGCAAAAAGCGGGCCGTTGCCGCCCTGCGCAAGCTGGCAAAATAAGCACATATGGACTGCGCAGGCTTGCCTGCGCTTTCTGCGCCGAAGCTCGCTTCGGCAATAAAAAACCGCCCTGTGAAAACAGAGCGGTTTTTTTATTTCCCTCCAAAGCGGCGGCAGGCCGCCGCAGTCCAAAGTTTTTTTACCAGGCGGTTACCACCGTGCTGACCACTTTGCGCGCCAGATCATTTGCCGCCTTCGGCAACGCTTCGCGCTTCGTCGTGGTCAGGTCGGCGGCATAAGGAAATTCCGCCTCGCCCCGCACAACCGGAGACTCCAGAATCACCTCGCTGGTCTGAGCATCGCTGAGCACTGCTCTGGCTATCAGTGTCATACGGTATTCTTCGGCCAGCGAACCCTGCTTGCGATTAAACGCCAGCGCATCCAGATCAAACTTCGTCAGCGTCACAGTCAGCGAGGCATCCGCCTCTTCCAGCGGACGAACCTCAAGACGGCCGTCCATTTGCAGTTCGGCAATCAAAGCTTTCTTCACCGCCACCTCAATGGAGGGTTCATCCGTTTTATTGATTACCGACAGACTGACCGTCCGGACCGACTCGGGAAGCGTACTGCCGACGCGGTAGCCCGCGCAACCGGAGAGAACCAGCATCAGGATGGGAAACAGAAGGAGTTTTGCGGATTTCATGCCGACACCATAGAAGAGCGCCCTGTTCACGGTCAAGCTAAGAGTCCGTTCTGGGGTTCATTCGGATTAGAAGAGTACGACACCGGATCGCCGGAGCCGGTGGTGAAATGCATAACCACATTCACATCGGTCAGATTAATACCTGCCAGACCGTTATGAATTACCAGCTTCGCGTTGAAGGCCTGACGTTCCAACGTCACTTCCTGACTGATATCCATCGTCACGGAGGCGCACAGAGACTCTTCCGCCTGAACGGATAGTGTGAATAGTAATAGGCCCAACAGGGCCAACAGGATGGCAGCAGATTGTTTTTTCATAGTTATGCTCCGGTCATTTAATTTCAAATCGTTCTCCTCACGAAACACACAAATTTTCACGAATCATTTCTTCACCGCAAAGGCGCCAAGACCCTTCGCGTGCTTCAGACGCCTGAACCGGTCGAAATTTTCGACCAGTTCCTGTTTCTCGGATTCACCAAATTTGCGGTCATCTTAAATCCGCCCTCAGATTTACTTCCCATGTAGTTTCTTCTGTTGCTTGCGTTCGATCTGTTTCACAGTTTTTTCAGGTGTCGGCAGATTCTCCGGCATCGTGCCGCCAAGCTCTTTAATCGTTTCCCGGACTTTTGCGCCGACTTCATAGTGAGTCCGGTTGGCGTTCGTTTTGCCTTTTACCTCGTCACGCCGGAGCTTTTCTTCCGCCTGTGTGGCCCGGAAAAGGTTCGCGGCCAATTCGGTGCTACCCATGTGATCGAGAATCTTGTTCCCCTTTTTGAGTCCTTTACGGGCATGGATATCGGCGGCATCCAGCCCGCCGTACAATCCCCAGTATCCGTGGTTCTGGAATATGGCAAAATCCAGATTGGTTTCAACCCCCGCCTGCAGGGCGGCTTCGACCAGCTGTTTATTATGTTCTTTGAGTTCGTTGCGGAGAAACAGGCGCTTTTCATCCTCCCTGAGCTGCTGAAAGGCCGCGTCATCAGAAAGCTCCTGGCGGCGGGTTTGAATGGCAAAATAGGTTTGCCCGTTTGCGATCACCGGTTTGGACGGATCGCCGTTCTGAACAATCAGATAACATGCGTAGCGGGAAAGAGCATACGACTCCATTTTACGCTCGGCCCCTGATCCGATGGAGACCATCTCGTGCATCTCCACGAAATGGTTCTCAACCGCCTGCCCGCTGTTTTTACAGGCCGCCTTGGCTTTTTCAATGACGGGAATAAAATTCCGGTATTCAGCATATTCCAGCACCTTGCCCAGCGGACGGGCCAGCCAGAACTCCTGACCGAACTCATTAACCTTCCTGATTTCCTCAAAGGTCTGATGATGCTTTTTTGTAATCTCATTTTCCGGCATAAGATATTCCCGTCTCACTCATACACATTGATCTCAATCCACCCAAAGCCTTCCGCCTTCGTACCCTTTGCCTGCCACGCCGAAGGCCTTGTGGTTACCTTCTGTAAAAAATCTTTTTTCCGCTCTCTGCGCTCTTTCTTGACCGCCATAGCCTTTGGCAACGGCTGGTCGTGGAAAATCTGTCATTTCTCACCCAAAGCCTGAAGCCTAAGGTCTACAGCCCATCCATCCATTCATCATTTAGCGTTTATCGCTCATCACTTCTCTTCAGCGTTCATCACTTCTCACGGTCCCCGTCCCTGTCCTCTTCCCGTCTCCGGAGGTGGAACGCGACCGCCGGGCGCGTTTTCTCCTGCGGCGGAAAGTAAGCACGCTCGGCGATCGTGCTCCACCTAAAGCCTAAAGTCTATTTGCCTTTCCCTTCCCTGCCCTCAGGCCTCTTCCCCCTCGATTCTAAAAATCATCGGCTGACCCCTTTTCTTTTTCGGCTGACCCCTTTTAAACCAGGCTCTATTTCACCCAACGGACTCCCCCGATGAATGCACCGCGCTCGACCTTTGATGGCTTGGCATCAACGAACCGCTTTTTCTGGCCGGTTTTCAGATCGCACAAATAATAAATGCTGTCCATTCCGTTGCCGGTAATAAAACTCCCGCCGACAAGAGCATAACGAAGACAGGGGGAGACCTGTTGAAGAATAAGACCCGCATCTCTCCCATAAAACCGGCACACCTCGCGACCGTGTTCGCGATCCACTGACTTTCCCGCACCCTCGGGCACCTTATATACCTTTACTGCACCTTCATCCCACCCGACATAATCTCCGGCATATGAATAGTCAAAGAAGTCTGAGTCTTCTCCCGCCGTGCGTGTTGCCGCGCCAGTGTCCAGATCGCACATATATAACCCGCTTTCACGGCTCGATAAACTAAAACGACTTACGAACAGGTGGTTCGTATCCGCCATTCTGGAAGCCACATATATGGATTCTGCGGCCTCCGCAACTCTAACGTTTATCGCCCGCTGAGTTTGCAAATCGATAATATCCACACGCTGGCCGCCACGAGGTCCTGATTTGACACACAACCGGCCATTGATGATGACCGCAGCAATTTCGTCTGACGCAAACATATGCGGAAATTTGAATGTGTGCGTATATCCCTTGGCTGGCGAAGACACCAAAATTTCACCGTTCTCGAATATTATTCCGATCCATATTCCATCCGCTGAAACAAAAAGTTCGCCAGCTTCTTTGACATCCAGCAACTTTACTTTTTCTTTTGTCACCAAATCATACGACCACACTTCTGCAGGGGGTCGGACGCCAAATTCTGGAAATCGTCCTTTAAGATAAATCAGTCTGCCGGTCAGGCCGTGAAAAGCATCGTGGATAATGATCCCGTCGGCCGTTTTGTATCTTCTGATAGTCTGGCCGGCCATTATCGCGACGGCAATCAAGCCCACCAATGTGACCGACATCATGCACCATTTGGATGTTTTCATTGGGAATTCCCTAACATTTCATCTGCGCAACAACCATCAGCCTGAACGGCATCCGCAAATCGCCGTATGTCTCTTCTCGAGTCACCTCTAACGTCAATCTGCGCCCTTAACTGAGAGTTGCGCTAGAAAAGGGGTCAGAAAAGGGGTCAGTCCTATAAATTAATGTTTTTAATCGCGCAGAACTCCTCATATCCCCACCCGCCTTTCTTTGCCAATTCAATCCGCCGAAGATACGCCGAAAAATTGGTGGCGGCTCCCATCTGAAGCCGGTTTTTAATCCAGTCGTTCCTTACGCCGGTGCGCCTGCGGACAAGCCAGGCCAGCGCATATTTTTCCGGACTGCCTTTTTTCTGCTCCGTCAGATTTTTCTCTGTAAGTCTCAGCACCCTCATCCCCAGACTAATCAGCCGTTCCGCCTCAGCTTCATCATGCCGCCGGACATCCGTACCACTGAACGACTCCCTGCGTGTTACTTTCAACATCCCGCCCAGATGATCCACGATTTCTTTTCGAAACATATCATCTCCGAAGCACCAGCCGCGACGGATATGGCTCCAGTTTTCATCTGTCTGCCATGGCTTCGCACTATTGCGCATCTCCAGAATCCGCCGCTCCACCGTTTCCCGGTAGCTGCGCCGTCCGTTGGGCGTATCTTTCAGACCCAGTCCTCCGAATACGCGCTCCACACAAAGCCACTCCGGACGTTTCCCAGTCTGAAGATATCCGGGATAACTGCTCCAGACATGCTCCTCCAGTTTTGCCTTCTCAAAGTCAAAGCCCTTGATCCGGGCTGGATTCAGATGAATGTAAGCGGCAACTGTCGAAAAATAATCTCCGCGTCCATCCACCGGCAACGCCTTATACCGCCCTTGGAACAAATGGCCCCATTCCTTATGCCGGACATTAAACCTTTTCGTGTACGTTCCCTGCAACCACTGCATCCCCGTCACCAGATTCGCCTCAGGGGTTTCTACCAGCAGGTGATAGTGATTCCCCATTAACACAAAGGCATGAACCCGCCATCCACAACGGACACAAGCCGCCCCCAGTGTGTCCAGAAATATCTCGTTATCCCGCGCGTCCCGGAACACGGTCTGCTGCCGGTTACCCCTGCACATCACATGGTAGGTCGCCCCATCATATTCAATTCTCGGCTTTCTTGGCATATCCGCATGCTACCGTCCACACAGCAACCGTCAACGCCAAAATCATTAAATTATAGGACTGACCCCTCATGCGCCCCAGCTGCTTGCTAATTTTCTGCATCATAAAACCCGTCTGCACTTGATTCGGTTAAGTCCGCCGATTACCTTGTTGGCACTCACTTTCCTACGGAGAAAAACTATGAAAAAAGTACTGATCCCGACCAAACTCGATTCAATCGCCAAAGAACTGCTCGAAGCCAACGGAAATTATACCGTTGTGCAGGAAGCTCAGACTGAATTGTCCGCGCTCGTCGCGCAGCATCCCGATACATACGCCCTGATCGTCCGCAGTGAAAAAGTCACTGCGGAAATCATCGACGCCCTGCCCGCCCTGAAAGTGGTCATCCGCGCTGGCGCCGGTTACAACACGATCGACACCAAACACGCCCGGCAGAAAAAAGTTGATGTAATGAACACCCCCGGCGCCAACGCCAACGCCGTCGCCGAAGAAGTCGTCGCCCTTATGCTGGCCGACGCCCGTCACCTGATTGCCGCCGACGCGTCCACCCGGCGCGGTGAATGGGAAAAAACCAAATTCATGGGCCGCGAAGTTACCGGGAAAACCGTCGGAATCGTCGGCCTCGGTGCCATTGGAAAACTGGTTGCCAAACGCCTCAGCGGTTTCGAATGCAAAATTCTGGCCTTCGATCCGATTCTTTCTGAAGAAGCCGCCGCGCGGATCGGCGCGAAGCTGGTTTCGCTGAAAGACCTTTTTGCTCAGAGCGACTATGTTTCTCTCCACATCCCGGAAAACGAGCACACCAAAGGCCTGATCAATAAAGAACTGTTCGGCGTCATGAAAAAAGGAGCCACGCTCATCAACTGCGCCCGCTCCGGCGTTGTGAACGAAGGCGATCTGCGCGCCATTAAGGCCGAAAAATCGTTGCGCTTCCTGAACGATGTTTACGCCAAGGATGCCGAAGGACCGAAGAGCGTTATTGATATCGCCGACATCATGGTACCGCATCTCGGCGCGTCCACCAAAGAAGCCAACTTCAACGCGGCCCAGCGTTCGGCGGAGCAGCTGATCGATTTCGACAGCAAGGGCATCACCTCGTACATCGTCAACCGCGATATTCCGGAAGGACTCGACGAAGCGTACGCCGACCTGACCTACACCATCACTACACTGGCCCGCGCCATGATCGGCGGCGACACGAAGCTCAGCCGCATCGAAGCCAGCTTCTACGGCGACCTGCAGCGCTTCGGAAAATGGCTGGCGGTTCCGGTCGTCTGCGCGCTCAGCGATGAGTTCGACCGCTCGATGGATCCGAAAGCGGCCATCGCTTTCCTTAAGGACATGGGAATTGAATATTCCGTCCGCGAAGCCGACGGAACCAAGGGCTACGGCAACTCCATCACCATCGACCTGATGGCCAGCGTTGATAAAGACAATCTGCGCCGCATCAGTGTGCGCGGCACGGTGGCCGAAGGCGTCATGATGATTTCGCGCATCGGTGGCTTCGACAAACTTTACTTCGAACCGAGCGGACACATCGCCCTCTTCACCTACATGGATCGCCCCGGCGTGCTCAGTGAAATCGCCGGTGCCATGGCGAAAGAAGGCATCAACATCGACGATGTCCGCAATCCGCACGACAAGAGCGGCGAGCGTTCCATCGCGATCTTGAAAGTCAGTCAGCCGGTTCCTGAAAAGGTTCTCGCTAAAGTCGCCGGGAAGATTGAGGCCATCAGCTTCTGCACGGTTTCGTTCTAATTAAGGAGTCCGTATGATTAAAAAATTATTCTGCCTGATTTCAATGCTGCTACTCTGCAGTTCGTGCGTCAGCCGCACCCTCACCAAAGAGCCGGGACTGAAAGGCGCTGATGCCGCCGGCAAAGCCAACACCTCCACAAAAATCGTCTGGATATGGGACAAAGATTTTTAATCGTCTTTGACGATTATCGCATCGGCTTGGCGGCACGTAACGCCGCGTCAGCGTCGGCAAAAAGATCGTCCGACGGCAAAGCGGCCGCTCCGGCGGTCGCTTTGATTTTTCCCAAGGCTTGGGAAACCCGGTTCAAAAAGTTTCCGATATTGACTGATCCGGTCTCCGGAAGAATAACGGCAAACTCATCGCCGCCAGTGCGGCAGACGATATCGGCTTTGCGTGCGGTTTCCTGCAAGAGCCGGGCGAAATTTTTCAGCACCTCATCTCCGGCCTGATGACCGCAGGTGTCGTTGATCCGCTTAAAGCCATCGAGGTCAAAAAGCACCAGACTTAATTCGCGTCCATACCGGCGGGCGGCTTCAATGTTACGCGTGAGCGCTTCATCAAAGAACCGGCGATTATAAAGTCCGGTAAGCGGATCGCGGACGGCCAGCTCAGCCAGCTCAGCTGCAAGCTCACAGACATCGGAAGGGGCTCCGATTTCGGCGAGGCGGCGCTGGAGGCGGTCAGGCATGGTGCGTTACCAGAAAAAGTTTCGCGTAGAACCAGGAGATAAACTCCGTAACAACATGCTTGAAGCCGGCGCTGTGACGATACCAGTGTTTAAGATCGTAGTACGGCGGTTCCACCGCGATGACACCAAGAGGATAGTTTTGTCCAAAAACACAGCGGAACATGAGATAGGAACGGCGGGCATGCGCGCCGATGGTGTAGAGGTTGGCGGATTTACCAAACAGCCCAAGATCTTCCAGCGTGCGGCGCGTGGCCTGAGCTGAAACATAGGTTCGGTCGCGCAGGGTTTCCGGTGCCGGAATGGTAATAATGGTTTCGGCAGGAATGCCCAGAGCAATAAGGCGTGCGGCGGCCATCTCAGCGTAATTTTCGTAGTTGAGGATTTTCTGCCCGAAAGTAACAGGCCCGCCGGTGGTGACAACAATCTGGCCGGGCCGAATGGCTTTGGCGGCCTCCTTGAGTTCGGCATCAGCCAGCCAGCCTTCGATGATAATCATCTCGGCATTTGGCACCGGATGATTCTGCGCCAGAAACGGATAGAGATGCCGCACCGCGCCATAAAGGAGGCCGCCGACCAGCAATAAAAGCACGGTCAAGCCCTGCCAGGTGGGTATCCAGACCTCTTTTTTGCGGAAAAGTTTCATACGGATGGGTATAGCCTTTCAGCTGGCTCAGAACAATTCCTATCTTTTTGTGTAAAACTTTGGGCAGAGGTGTTGACACGGGGTACCCCCTCGTATATTTTCCCCGCCTTGCATTTGAACTGGAAAGATTTGTAATGAAGACATTTGTAGCAAACGAAAATGATATCAAACGGGACTGGTACGTGGTGGATGCCGCAGACAAGTCCACCGGACGTCTGGCTGTTTTTATCGCAGATCTTCTGCGCGGCCGGAATAAACCGACTTACACTCCGCATGTGGACACCGGGGCCTTTGTAGTCGTCATCAACGCCGAAAAGGTGAAGCTGACCGGCAATAAGGAAAAGGGCAAAATTTATCAGGACTACAGCGGATTCCCGAGCGGTCTGAAAGAACGCACTGCCGCAACCATCCGCGAAAAGAATCCGACGCGCATTATCATGCAGGCGGTTGAAGGAATGCTTCCAGGCAACCGGCTGATGCGCAAGACGATCACCCGCCTGAAAGTTTACACCGGCCCGAACCATCCGCATTCGGCGCAGAAGGTTCAGACACTCGAATTTAAAGGCTAAGCAAGGAGTACAACGTGGTAGCAGCGAAAAAAGTTGATCAGATTGCCGCAACAGGCCGGCGCAAAACATCGGTAGCGCGGGTCATTCTCGTTAAAGGCTCCGGCATTATCACCGTGAACGGCAAAACCGCTCAGGATTATTTTGACACCAAAGACATGCTCGACACCGTGGTTCGTCCGCTGGTGCTCACCGGACGCGTCGATCAGTACGACATGATCGTCAAAGTCAGCGGCGGCGGCAAAGTCGGCCAGTGCGGAGCCATCTCGCACGGCACATCCCGCGCCCTGATCAAAGCGGAAGAAGATCTGAAGCCGATCCTGAAAAAAGGCGGCTTCCTCACCCGCGATGCGCGTATGAAAGAGCGTAAGAAACCGGGTCAGCCGGGTGCTCGCAAACGCTTCCAGTTCTCGAAACGTTAAGCCACTTGCGGCTTACGGCGAAGTCCCGGCGCTCTTACGAGACCGGGACTTTTTTTATTCCGAAAACATGTGCGGGAGTGTAGGCTCCTGCGTCTGGAGTTAGAACACATGAAAAAATCATTGCCCCTGCCAAAAGGATTTTCCGCGACCGGAATTCAGGCCGGAATTAAAAAGCATAAAAAGGATATGGCCCTGATCGTCTCGGATGTTCCGGCGGTCAGCGCAGCGGTTTTTACAACCAATCAGGTTAAGGCCGCGCCGGTAAAGTGGGATCTCAAGGTTGTTGAGCATGATAGGGCTCGGGCGATTGTGATGAACAGCGGCAACGCCAATGCCTGCACCGGTGCACAAGGTATGGCCGACGCCGAAGCCATGGCCGCCCTCGCCGCCGGGAAACTGGGTGTGCAGTCGCTCAATATTTTCGTCTGCTCGACCGGAACAATCGGCAAGCCGCTGCCGATGGATAAAATCGCCGGCGGCATTGAACTGCTGTTTGACGATGCTTCCCCGGACGGCGGTATGGACGCTGCGGAAGCGATGATGACCACCGACCTCGTCAGCAAAACAGTTACGGTGGAAATTGACCTCGGAGGGAAACCGGCACGGATCACCGGCCTCGCCAAAGGTTCCGGCATGATTGAGCCGAATATGGCCACGATGCTTGCGTTTATTCTGACCGACGCGGCGGTTGAAAAACATACGTTGCAATGCGCGCTGCGGGCCGCCGCCGACATGAGTTTCAACCGGATCACCGTGGACGGCGACCGGAGCACCAACGACACCGTCATCTGTCTGGCCAACGGTCAGGCGGGCAACGACGTCCTCACGCAGGATTCCAAACACTGGAAAACATTTTACCACGCGCTGGAAAAAGTCCTTTTCGATCTCTCGATGATGATCGTCAAAGACGGCGAAGGCGCGACGCGGGTTATCACGGTACGGGTGAATGGCGCCGCTTCCGGCGGCGAGGCCGAAGAAGCCGCGCGGGCCGTGGCCAACTCCATGCTTAACAAAACCGCGTGGGCTGGCAAACGGCCGAACTGGGGCCGGATTATGGACGCCATCGGCTATTCCTACGCGCAGGTTCAGGAAAACAAAGTCGATATCGATTACGACGACGTGCCCGCCGTGCGGAACGGCATGGCCGCCGGAACGCCGGAAGAAAAACTGGTCGCCGCCGTTTCTAAAGAAGCGTTCACCATCAATATCAATTTGAATCTCGGCAGCGGAAGCACCGTGGTTTACACCTGTAACTGCACCGAAGATTATGTGCGGATCAACGTGGAATAATTGGTTGAAATGAAAACGGTCTATATTGAAACAAGCGTAGTCAGCTATCTGGCATCAAAACCCAGCCGCGACATCATCATTGCGGCGCACCAACAGATCACTCAAGAGTGGTGGGAAAATGTGCTGTTTCAAAACTTTGAGCCCTGCATTTCTGAAGTTGTAATTGAAGAGGCCGGACAGGGAGACCCTTCTGCTGCTGAAAGACGACTGAGCAAGCTGGTCGGTATTCGTATCCTTCCCACCTCCTCAGAAACAAAAGAACTGGCAACAGCTTATCTTCACTGCCTGTCACTGCCGCAAAGCGCAGGGCTGGATGCCGCTCACCTAGCCATAGCGGTCTTGAACGCCGCTGATTATCTCGTTTCATGGAATTGCAAACACATTGCCAACGGGCGCATCATTCGATTGATTCAGGAAGAAAACAAAAAAAGAGGGCTAAAAACTCCGGTTATCTGCACGCCAGAGGAACTGTGGGAGGCTTAACATGTACAACGACCCAATTATTGCCGAGCTGAGAGAAGTCCGGAAGAAAATCTACAAAGAGTGCGGAGGAACAATGGACGGACTTTTTGATTTTCTAAAAAAGAAAGAAACTGAAAATGTCCGGAATGGCGTTTTTTGCCCGCGCCTATCCGACAAAACGCTGAGCATCGCGGAAGACCCGGCGGAATATAAAGTTAACTCAGGAATTAAAAATGCAGCAGATGATTGAAAAAGCGTCGGTACTGATTGAAGCCCTGCCCTACATCCAGAAGTTCCGGGGCGATACCGTTGTCGTTAAGTTCGGCGGCAGTATCATGGAGAGCGAGATCGGCTACCGGAATATTCTCAAGGATGTCGCGTTCATGGAATGCGTCGGCCTTCAGCCGGTGATTGTACACGGCGGCGGAAAATCCGTTTCCAAAAAAATGCGGGAAGCGCACATCCAGCCGAACTTTGTTCAGGGCCTGCGGGTGACCGATGAGAAAACCATCACCGTGGTGGAAAGCGTTCTCAACAACGAAGTGAATCCGCATCTGGTGGAAATCATCAAAAACTACGGCGGCAAAGCGCACGGCATTCACGGCGAAGACATCATCAAGGTGAAGAAGCATGTCGGCGTTGATCCGCAGACCGGAGAAACTCTCGACTGGGGCTACGTCGGCAAAGTGATCCATGTGGATGTTGAGCCGATCAAAGCGTTCCTGAAAGCCGACATCATTCCGGTCATTACGCCGCTCGGTCGTGGCGAAGACGGCCATCTTTACAATGTGAATGCCGACGACGTCGCCAATGCCATCGCCTGCGCCCTGCAGGCACGGAAACTGGTTTTCCTGAGCGATGTGCCGGGACTGTTGCGGGATCCATCCGATGCAACCACGCTGATTTCAACGCTAAGCCTGTGTGAAGTCGAAGACCTGATCAAACGGGGCATTATTTCCGGCGGCATGCTGCCGAAAATCGGCGGCGCAGTCGAAGCGCTCAAAGCAGGCGTCAGCAAAACGCATATCATTGATTCCGCCCTGCCTCACTCACTCCTGCTGGAACTCTTCACCGACAAAGGCGTCGGAACCGAGATTGTGAAATAAAAACCGAAGGTAGCTACGCACTTATCAAATGAAAATTACTAGATTACGGGACTGACACTTTTGACGTTCGGCAAGAGAAAAAGAAGGAGCAATAAATGCCAGAGACTTTCAAACAAGCCATAGCTCGACTCGTAGCCGCTACTCCATTTGGAGTCGATCCAAACATCCAAATGACAGGCAGACCGCCAACGATGGCCAGTTCAGAATTTCTGACCAACAAGGAACAGGGGGATTGGGCGGAGCAAATTGTCTTCACGGCAATCAACGAGAATTCCTCCGACTACCGTGCCGTGAAATACGGACGTTCCGATACTCTAGCTGCTGGCGATTCTGGGTTTGAAGACTTCTACCAAGCATATCAGGATGAGTTAAACAGCATAGGCAAGCGTCCCGATCTGCTGATCTTCAAACGAAGCGATGTCGGGGATGCGATACTCAACCTGGCCGACGACCAAACAGTCTCCAGAGCAATCGCAGCTATCGAGGTCAGATCAAGCTCGTTCTTGGCAAATCGATACAGTCAGTTTATGGAAACAAGGGTCACCCAAGCGGTTCGGCGGTGTCGCGAGTTGAAAACCGCAATACTGCAAAACCGAATGAGAGACCTGCTACAGCAAAAGAGCCCAGAAATACTGGCCATGATCCAACACTCAAACGACGAGACGTTCAGAGAGTTGGACTTCAGGTTGCGGTCATGGTCGTCGTCTGCTGAACTTCAGGAATTAACAGCACTGCTACGCGAACTCAAAGATCAGATTAAAATACTGCACAAACGTGATTACCTCAGCATTACCCCAAAGGTAGAGGATCTTGCTCTTGTTAATCGGTGGATTCAGCATTTCAATGTGCGCCACTTCTATCTTCAAGTGTTCTTTGACAAGGCATACGTTATCCCCTTCCGTAGCATCCTTGAGATTGCCTCTGATCCAACCAAAGAAGATGTGGTCTTTTCGGTAGAGCAGGACATTAAGAACCAAGGTAAAACAACCATTAAGATTAACGTTCAAGTAGGAAAAGAGATACTCGGTCGAATTGACATGCCGGAGCACAAGTCGGCCATGAAGGAGTTGGATAGAGGAAGGCTCTTATTCTACGTTACCTTCCAAAATGGTCGTGGATACTTGGACAATAAGGTTTTCACTACGGAAATTGTAAATGAGCCATGATTCCATAGAGCAGTACACAGCCTCTGTAGGTCTTGGCCACCGGCGCGATCACGGACAGTTCTTTACGCCGTTCGATGTAGCCCTTTTCATGTGCCGATGGGTGATGGCACATAAGCCCACAGACGTTTACGACCCATCTTTCGGTCTTGGCGCATTTTTCAAGGCCGCACAGGCTGTTGATTCGCAGATGATATTTCGCGCCTCGGAGATAGACCCGCGTATTCTGGAGTTCTACTCGCAAGCCAATGGTAGTCCGAAGACCCTGCATGTTACGCGCGAAGATTACCTTTCGGCCTGGAATCAGCGGCACGAGGCCATTGTTTGCAATCCGCCCTATATGAGATTTCAGTTGTTCACCAATCGCGATGCCGTGTTCGCATCCTTTGCGAAACATTTGGATTGTCAGTTATCGGGGTACACAAACATTGCATCGGCGTTCTTGATAAAGTCGCTTGCAGAACTGCGCCCTTCGGGGCGTCTCGCTTACATCATGCCTCTTGAATTTCTGAATACCGGTTATGGAGAAGTTGTAAAGGAGCGGTTGCTGAACAATGGTTTACTGAAAGCACTAATCCGAATAAACCCTGAAAAGGATGTATTCCCGGACGCAACAACATCCGTGGGCATAGTTCTAGTAGAAAACGACGGAGTACATTCACCCGTTAAGTTCTACACTGCATCGAGCCTTTCCTGTCTGCCCTCTTTGCTTGAATCAACGCCAACGAAGGAGTTGAGTGGTGACAAACTGAAACCTAAAGACAAGTGGCTGAAACACTTTGATGAGAGACATTCCGATTTTCAATCCTGTGATCTAGTCACCATTGACACCTACGGAACATTCAACCGGGGAATTGCCACAGGAGCAAATGAGTTCTTTGCCATGTCAAACAGTGAAGCGGAGTGCCGTCATCTTCCGCGTTCTGTCTTTCTTCGGTGCATAACAAAAAGCGCCCAAGTGACAAAAAGCGTGTTCACTGAGGACGACTTGAACGCGCTAGACTCTGGCGGCGCTCCTGTTTTACTGCTCAATCTGAATGGTGCAGTTGGTGGCGCCGCGCGTGATTACCTGAAATGCGGAGAGGAAAAGGGTTATAATCAGCGATATTTAACAAGAGTCAGAAATCCTTGGTATAAGCTGGAGAAAAGAACCCCGGCTCCTCTTCTCTTTGGTGTCTTTTCACGAGAACGGTTCAAGGTGATTAGAAACCTGAGCACGGCAGTCAATCTCACCTGTTATCACGGGTTCTACCCGAATCTGTTTGGACAAGTGATTATTGACTCTTTGTTTCTGTATTTTCAATCACGAGCAGCTAGAAGGCTGCTCGAGTTAAATATGCGCCGATATGGGGATTCGCTCGATAAGTTTGAGCCAAACGACTTGAACCGGGCTTTTGCTCCCTCCGTCGAATGGTTCGCGAAATTGCCGCCTGATGCAGTAAGCAAGGCACTTGAGTTATGCCGCAATGGCAACGGACTCCCCGGTTTCATGGACGATCTATTTGATGAACTCATATCGGAAGCCGAACACTCGCATGGAACATTACAACTTGCCCACCGTGGGCCCGCCGTGGTTCATGCGTAACGTTAGTCATAGCTACTTGCTGTCCGACTCTCTCTTCTGCCGTTTAAACCACTGGCAATTCCGGCGACCGTGCGTTACATTCCCCCGTCTTTTAGGGAATGGAAGTCATGAAAACAGAAGAAATTATCCAGTTGCACAAAAAGTATGTAATGCCGACCTATGCGCCGGGCCTCGTGCTCGTTAAAGGTCAAGGTTCCAAGGTTTGGGATGCCGACGGCAAGGAATATCTCGATTTCCTCGCCGGTATCGCCGTGCTGAACGTCGGCCACTGCCATCCGGCGGTCGTCAAGGCCACCCAGGAACAGGCGGTGAAGCTGGTGCACGTCTCCAACCTTTATTACAACGAAAACCAGCCGCGGCTCGCACAGGCTCTTTCTGAACGGTCGCTGAGCGGCAAATGCTTTTTCTGCAACTCCGGCGCGGAAGCCAACGAAGGACTGATCAAACTGGCGCGGCTCTGGGGTTCGACCAAGGGCAAATATGAAGTGATCACCATGAAAAACTCCTTTCATGGCCGGACGCTCGCCACGTTGACCGCCACCGGTCAGGAAAAGGTGCAGAAAGGTTTCTATCCCCTGCCCGAAGGTTTTAAATATGCTGAGTTCAATAATCTCGAATCGTGCAAAGCCGCTGTAACCGAAAAGACCGCCGCAATTCTGGTTGAAGCCGTTCAGGGCGAAGGCGGCATTCTTCCCGCCGACCCAGCGTTCATCAAAGGACTGCGGAAACTCTGTGACGAAAAAGATCTCCTGTTGTTTTTTGATGAAGTGCAGGCCGGTGTCGGCCGGACTGGTAAATGGTTTGGCTTCCAAAATTATGACGTACAACCGGACGCTTTCTCGGTCGCCAAAGGACTCGGCAACGGATTCCCGATCGGCGCGGTCGTCGCCGCGCCGAAAGTTTCCGACGTGTTCCAGCCGGGCAACCACGCGACCACGTTCGGCGGAACCCCGCTGGCCTGCGCCGCCGCGCTGGCTGTCATCGAAACAATCGAGAAAGAACACCTGCTCGAAAACGCTCAGAAGATGGGCGCGCTGTTCCTTGAAAAACTTCAGGCGATTGCCGCGAAGTACGATTGGATCGAAGGTGCGCGGGGCTGCGGCCTGATGGTTGGTCTCGTACTGAAAGATAATGCAGCTCCGCTCCAGAAAATTTTACAGGATAAGGGCCTGCTGACCCTCGCCACCGCCGTGCGGGTGCTGCGGATGCTTCCGCCGCTCAACGTCACCGCCAAAGAAGTCGAAAAAGCCGCCGCTCTCATTGCAGAAGCCTGCGCAGAACTGGATAAAACACAATGAGCCGAGCATCCTTTCAAATCACACCGCACGAAGACGGACTGCCGCTGGTCGACGTCCTCGCCGACCGGTTGCGTTGCTCCAAAAAGCAGGCGCGCGTACTGCTCGACGCCCGTCAGGTTTTCGTGAACGGTCAACGCGTCTGGATGGCCAAGCATACGCTTAAAATCAAAGACGTCATCGAGACAGTCCGCCCTGAGGCAAAGACACACAAAATCGAAATTCTGAAGCGGTCAGGAGATATCCTTATCGTCAACAAGCCGTCCGGCATGGTGACGAACGGCAGCAGTCGCAGTCTGGAAGTCCGGCTCCAGCATGAGTTGAATAATCCGCAGCTCTGCGCCGTACACCGCCTCGACCGCGATACGTCAGGCTGTGTGATGTTCGCCGCCAACGCGGCGGCAAAGGACAAGATGATTCCTCTTTTCAAAGAAGAGAAGATTGTAAAAATTTACCGGGCCATTGCGGTCGGTCGTGTTTCTGACTCTCTCAAAACGATCACGCGGGACATTGACGGTGAGTCGGCCACCACGATGGTGAACGTACTCGACCGCAACCGCGACGCGAGCTATCTGGAACTTCGTATTCATACCGGACGAACTCACCAGATTCGCAAACACCTTGCCGCCATGCGCCACCCGGTTCTGGGCGACAAAGAGTACGCGGGCGAACAGCGCGGTAATCCGATTTTCCGCGCCGTGCCGCGCCAAATGCTTCACGCCTGCCGGCTGATCCTTCCCGATCCGCAGGGCGGAGCCGCTCTGCGCGTCAGCGCGCCGGTTCCGGAAGACTTTCAGGCGATTCTGAATGCGCTGAAACTAAAGTGATTCCAACGCCCGAAAACAGAAAACCCCGCCAAAATGACGGGGTTTTTCAATATCCGGAATTTCCGGTTATTGAGTGACGGCTGGAGTCGCGGGTTTTTTGCCTTCTTTCTTCGGGGCTGCACCTTCGGGCCGTTTGCCTTCCGGATTTTTCAGCGGCTCACCTTTTAGAATCCGCTGAACCTGTTCTTCAATGCGGGTGGCCTTGTTCTTCTCAGCATCCGCCAACCGTTCTTTGAGTTTTGGCATCTCCTGATCGGCCTGCTCAACACGCTTTTTCAGTTCTTCAAGCCGTTTATCGGCATCGGCGGTAAGCTTGGTGCGAAGCTGGGCAACCAAAGCTTCTTTTTTGGCCGGATCAGTTTCATTACGCGCGGCTTCGCCAAGTTTCATGAGCGCCTCACGCTGAGCTTTCATTTTTTCCATTTGTTCCGGGGCGATCTGCGGGCGCTTGCCTTCGACTTTGCCATCCGGACGTTGCATCCGCGGCATTTCTTTCGTCGGAGCTGGCACTGGAGCCGAAACCGCCGGAGCCGGAGGAACAACCTGAGCCTGCTCATCTGCGCTCATGCCGAATAATCTCTTGTACCATGGCGCCTTAGCTTCTTCCGCCACGGCAATGCCAGTCGTAACTGCACCGATCAGTACCATCATCATCCACTTTTTCATCACTTCTCCTTCGGGTTACATTTCCATGATATTAAGGGAATCGCTTGAAGCCACAATCAGGCGTTCCAATTTGCTCAGGTCTTCTTCAAGCGGATCGTTCCACACGTCCACTCCCGCCGCCGCAACAACGGCAACAGGAGTTGAAGAAACCCGTTTGTCATGGAAATTAAAAACTCCGCTAACGGCCATCAGGCAAGCCGCCAGCGCAAGGGCCGACTTCCAGACTCTGGCGGAAGCCAGAACCGGCACGGGTCCAACGTGCAGGCGGGCGGAAATCTTTGCGACAGACCACGGTGACGGCTCCAAAGCGGGCGTGATGACGGTATCTTTCAGCCATCCGAGTTCACTACGCAATACACGGGCCTCTTCAGAGCCGGCCAGTTCACGGTGAAGGGCACGGAGTTTCCGAGGCGATAATTCCCCGGACTGTTCGAGCAGTAACCATTTTTCGATTTTCTTTATTTTCATATACCCGCCTCCTGCAACTCGCGGTACTCACAGGCCAGTTCCTTCCGGAGTTTTGAAAC
This sequence comes from Kiritimatiellaceae bacterium, assembly GCA_013141415.1. Lineage (NCBI taxonomy): Bacteria > Pseudomonadati > Kiritimatiellota > Kiritimatiellia > Kiritimatiellales > Kiritimatiellaceae > Kiritimatiellaceae bacterium. The sequence goes on along the minus strand of JABFQY010000001.1, from coordinate 510,661 downwards.
GGCGTACTGCATCCGGGCCAGCGCGGTGTTGATAGAGCATTTTTGAATTTTTGCGATTTCTTTGAAACTGAGATCCGCCTGCATACGAAGCCAGAAAACCTCGCGCTGTTCGGGCGGCAGTTGCGCGGCGGCGGTTTCGATCCGAAGCCCCAGCTCTCTTCCGCCAGCTTCGCCGTCGGGGCCGAGAAGCGCCGAAGCCAACTGTTCGCTCAGCGGAATTCCACCATCCGTCGCAGCCACATCCAACGAGAAGCCCGGTTTGTGGCGCCGGATACGGTCGATCATCAGGTTATGCGCAATGCGGAACAACCAGCTGAGCAAACTTTTCTGACGGTAACGGTTCATATTTTTAATCGCTCGCACCCATACTTCCTGAAAAACCTCGTCTGCATCCTCGCGTCCTTCTGAAAACCGGAGAATAAACCCGAATAGCGGACGTTTGTACTTTTCGACCAGCTTCCCCAGCGCCTCTACATCGCCGGATCTGTACGCTGACAGAAGCTCTGCATCGTCCTGATCCATTAGGTGATTTCCTGTATCGCCGGTTTTCATGACATATAACGAAAGAGATGAGTGTTTATTGCAGGCCGGATTCTACTTTTAGAGGTTAGCCGTCCGGCCCATGCCGTAAAAGACAAATATTAGCAGTTGATTTTATTATCCCGAAAAGTTTCAATGCCGCCTCATTTTGCACCACGAGGAGAACTGTTATGAGTAAGTACGTTGCCATTTTCCACGCCAATATGAACTATGCCTTCCTTATTCCGGAAAGCTACGAACGGGTTATCCGTTCATCGTACGAAGTAATCATCGACGGGTTCGATAAATATCCGGACGCCAAATACGTTTTCGAGGCCTCTGGGTACACGATTGAGCAGATGGCGAAAATAACGCCGGACGTTCTCGCAAAACTCAAAGCCGCCATCGCCCGCGGTCAGTGCGAATTCATGGGTGCGCCCTACTCCCATCCGATCATGGCTAACATTCCCGAAGAGGATGGCTACTGGTCCTGCGAATTCGCCCAGCGCATCTACGAAAAATATCTGGGACAGCGCATCGAAAGCTTCTGGAATCCGGAATGCACATGGATGCAGTATGTTCCGAACGCGTTCGCCCGTGCCGGTGTTAAATACCTGACGCTCGACTTCGAATCCTACATGACCTGCTCCGACAAGGACTACAGCTGGACCGAGCGCAACCGCGCCAAAGAAATGCTCTGGGGCGGCCATCTGCCGTGGTACAACCTCGACCCGAACTGTAAATTCCTCCATCGCCCGTTCAAAAATATCGTTCCCGGCCTCGACGGATTCTGCCGTTCCGATCGCCTGATCGGAAAATACCTTTCCTACTTCCGCGGAAACACGACGGTAGAGGAGTATGTAGATAACGTGAAAAAATGGAGCGGAAACGGCAAAGGTGCCACCATCATTATCGCCGACGATGCGGAATACTGCGGAACCACCGGCTATTACTTCATCAAATATAAGGGCGACTACTCGCAAACCTTCCTCACCGATCCAGACGCTCCGGCAAAACTCGACAAGCTGATCCCTGCCGTCATGAAAATCGGCAAGCTGGTCACATTCAAAGAAGCCTGCACCGAGATTGAGCCGGTAGAAGAACCGTTTTTCGTCGAAGACCGCTTCGCTTGGCACCGCACCTACGCTGATGCCTGGGCCAATACCCCCGAAGCCCGTGAATGGGAGCCGATCCTTCAGTCCATGCGCAAGGAATACAAAGAGAAATATCAACCCATCGTTGAGGCCGAAGAAAATAAAGAAAAGTTCAAGGAAATCGTCAGCCGCTTCTGGTTCCACATGACTAACTCCGCTAACTCCGACGGACGCTGGCCGCCGCCGCCGCAAGCTACCTGCGAGTTCAACCGCGACTGGTGTCTCAATGAAATTGAAGAAACCAAGAAAGTACTGGTCGAATTAGCGAAAGTCACCAAAGGCTACACACTGCCTGAGCCGAAAGAACCTGTCCTGCCTGGACAACGGGATTGGCGCTACGGTTTTCACTTTACGGATAAAGATCCGGAGGATATTAAAAACCTCAACAACTATGAACTACAGCACGGCATTTACTACGCCCACAAAATGGTGGATAGCGATAATGCGGAAAAAGTTGAACACGGCAAAAAAATCCTTAAAGAAATTTTTGACGAACTCGACAAACGCGGACAAGTCGGCATCCGCCCTGGATGTATTACCGGCCAGAAAGAACACGGAACCAAATAAGTTTCCCTGTTGATGCGACAAAAGCCCTGCCATAATCGGCAGGGCTTTTTGCTTTCCCAATAGAATCAGAACTGCTCGTCGTCGCGGAGGTAGCGCCACCGTCCGGAAGGAAGATTGCCGAGCATGACACGCCCGATGCGAACACGCTTTAAGCCGATGACTTTGAGTCCGACGAGTTCACACATGCGGCGGATCTGCCGCTTCTTGCCTTCGTGCAGCACAAAACAGAGCTGATCCTCGTTCTGCCAACTAACCTGCGCGGGCTTGAGTTTTTTCCCGTCGAGGCTAAGTCCGTGGTTTAAAATTTTCAGTCCGTCGGCGGAAAGTTTGCCGGTGACACGAACGAGGTATTCTTTATCCACTTCCGATTCTTCGCCGATGATTTTGCGAGCGATGCGCCCGTCCTGCGTTAAAACAAGCAATCCGTTGGAATCAATGTCAAGCCGGCCGGCCGGTTCGAGACCTTTGAGCTGAGTGGAGTTAAAATTACGGGGCGATTTATCGCCTTCCCAGCGACTGGAGGCCCTGATCAAATCAACGGCGGGCTTGTAGCCGTCCTCCGGCTGGCCAGAAACGTAGCCGACAGGCTTGTTTAGAAGGATTGTGACCTGTGTTTGCTGGCGCGCGAGACCTTCCTGCGAAAGTTCGATTTTTGCATCAGGCAAAATTTTTGTGCCGAGTTCGGATATGCGCACGCCATCAACCAAAACGAGACCGCGTTCGATATAGCGGTCGGCCTCGCGGCGGGAGCAGAGTCCGCGCTGCGCCATGATTTTTGAGAGTCGTTCTAATTGCATTGGATTTTTTTACCACAGAGAACACAGAGGAGCACAGAGAATAAAAGCCTGCGAAAAAATGCACAGGCTTAAAAAGGTGAAGGCCGTTCTGATTGCTCAGAACGGCCTTCGTAGATCCGGCAGCGTGCTACTCTCCCACAGTCTTATCTGTAGTACCATTGCCGCTGAGAGGCTTAACTTCCGTGTTCGGAATGGGAACGGGTGGATCCCTCTCGCTATAGCCACCGAAAAAGTGGTTTGGTTGACGGTTTTGTCGCCGGGACTCAGAAGAAACAGGGGTTTCCTCCTCGCTTTGCCAGTAACATAGAACTGTTAACCGAAAAATTAACTGCATAGATTAGGGAACTGCGCACATGCGTGCCGTTATAAAAGTAAGATTAAGCCTCACGGCTAATTAGTACTGGTCAGCTTCACTCCTCACAGAGCTTCCACACCCAGCCTATCAACGTCCTAGTCTAGAACGAGCCTTTAGATTCTTGCGAATAGGGAAGTCTTATCTCAGAGGGGGCTTGGCACTTAGATGCTTTCAGCGCTTATCCTTTCCGTACATAGCTACCCAGCGATGCTCCTGGCGGAACAACTGGAACACCAGAGGTACGTCAATCCTGGTCCTCTCGTACTAAGGATTGATCTCTTCAAACTTCCTGCGCCCACGGCGGATAAGGACCAAACTGTCTCACGACGTTCTGAACCCAGCTCGCGTAACGCTTTAATTGGCGAACAGCCAAACCCTTGGGACCTTCTCCAGCCCCAGGATGCGTTGAGCCGACATCGAGGTGCCAAACGACTGCGTCGATATGGACTCTTGGCAGTCATCAGCCTGTTATCCCCAGAGTACCTTTTATCCGTTGAGCGACGGCGCTACCACTAGCAACCGCCGGATCACTTAGACCTGCTTTCGCACCTGCTCGACTTGTAGGTCTCGCAGTTAAGCTCCCTTATACCTATACGCTCTACGCATGATTGCTGACCATGCTGAGGGAACCTTTGCGCTCCTCCGTTACTTTTTGGGAGGAAACCGCCCCAGTCAAACTGACCCTCTGACACTGTTCCGCGCCCGGTTTCACGGGACGCAGTTAGAATTTCGCTTAATCAAGACTGGTATTTCACCAATGGCTCCACCGTACCTTACGACACAGCTTCAAAGCCTCCCAGCTATCCTACACGTGATGAATCAAAACCCAATATCAGATTACAGTAAAGGTTCATGGGGTCTTTCCGTCCTACCGCGGGTATCCGGCATTTTCACCGGAACTACAACTTCACCGAGATTATCGTTGAGACAGCGCCCAGATCGTTACACGATTCGTGCAGGTCGGAACTTACCCGACAAGGAATTTCGCTACCTTAGGACCGTTATAGTTACGGCCGACATTCACCGGGGCTTCGGGTCGGAGCTTGCACCCCTTGCCTTAACCTTTCGGCATTGGTCACGTGTCACACCATATACATCCGCTTGCGCGTTAGCATAGTGCTGTGTTTTTGATAAACAGTCGCCTGGGCCCTTTCATTGCACCTCCTTGGAGCTTATGGAGTAAATCCTTCACTCTAAAGAGGGCCCCTTCTTCCGAAGATACGGGGCTAGTTTGCCGAGTTCCTTAACGATGATTCTCTCGCGCGCCTTGGAATATTCTTCCCTCCCACCTGTGTCGGTTTTGGTACGGTTACCTATTTGACTCGCTAGAAGATTTTCTTGGCAGCATAGTATCAGCTGATCCGCATTGTCCGAAGACTCTGCGTCCCATCGCTTCTCGGAATTGTTCCAACGGATTTGCCTGTCAGAACTTCCTACGAGCTTAGACTGTCATTTCCAATCGACAGCCAGCCTAACTTCCTGCGTCCCTCCTTCGCTCAAATGTCAAATCGGCAGTACGGGAATATTAAACCCGTCATCCATCGTCTACGCTTTTCAGCCTGGACTTAGGAACCGACTAACCCTGGGCGGACGAACCTTCCCCAGGAAACCTTAGGATTTCGGCGGACAGGACTCTCACCTGTCTTGTCGTTACTCATGTCCGCATAATCGCTTGTATGCGCTCCATGCTGGGTCACCCCCACACTTCAATGCACATACAACGCTCCTCTACCACGTGCTAAAAGCACATCCGCAGCTTCGGCAGATAATTTTAGTCCCGATCATTTTCGGCGCCAGATCACTCGACTAGTCAGCTATTACGCTTTGTTTAAATGGTGGCTGCTTCTAAGCCAACATCCTAGCTGTCTGTGCAATCTGACATCCTTCATCACTTAATTATCTTTAGGGGCCTTAACTGGCGGTCTGGGCTGTTTCCCTTTCGACTATGAAGCTTATCCCCCACAGTCTGACTCCCGACGTGACTGAAACGGCATTCGGAGTTTGATAGGCTTCGGTATCCCGGTAAGGACCCTATTCCAATCAGTGCTCTACCTCCGTTTCGAGCATTCGTCGAGGCTATCCCTCAAGGTATTTCGAGGAGAACCAGCTATCACCGAGTTTGGTAAGTCTTTCGCTCCAACCCACAGCTCATCCAAGTATTTTTCAACATACACTGGTTGGGGCCTCCCCCTGATTTTACTCAGGATTCACCCGGGCCATGGGTAGCTCACTCGGCTTCGGGTCTACCGCATGTGACTGGACGCGCTATTCACACTCGCTTTCGCTTCGGCTCCACATCGTAGATGCTTAACCTTGCCACATACGGTAACTCGCGGACTCATTATGCAAAAGGCATGCAGCCACCCCCTAAGGGGCTACTACAGTTTGTAAGCGCACGGTTTCAGGTTCTATTTCACTCCGCTAACAGCGGTTCTTTTCACCTTTCCCTCACGGTACTGGTACGCTATCGGTCATTGATTAGTATTTAGTCTTGGAGGGTGGGCCCTCCGGATTCAGTCAGGGTTTCACGTGTCCCGACCTACTTGGGATACCAATAGAGTTTGTTTCAATTTCGCGTACAGGCCTATCACCTTGTATTGGAGAACTTTCCAGAACTTTCCGCTATCGTCTCAAATCTCATGTTATGGTCCCGCAACCCCAGCCTGCAAGCAGGCTGGTTTAGACTCTTCCGCGTTCGCTCGCCACTACTTGCGGAATCACTGTTGTTTTCTATTCCTCCGGTTACTGAGATGTTTCACTTCACCGGGTTTCGCTCTGAAGCCCTATTTGATTCAGACTCCAGTGACGGGACATTACTCCCGCCGGGTTTTCCCATTCGGACACCTCCGGATCAAAGCTTGTTTGCAGCTCCCCGAAGTTTATCGCAGCTTACCACGTCCTTCATCGCCTATCAATGCCAAGGCATCCACCGTGCGCCCTTAGTAGCTTAATCAAAAGTCTACTATTGTAACGACACGCATGCTATATAATGTATCTCAATTATAAGTTGCAGTTACCCTAATCTATGCAATTGTCAAAGAACACTTCCCCGAAGGGAAAAAATGTTTTCTGTCTGTTTTGTTTGCCTGTACTTCCAGCCAGCCCGCCTTGCGTCCACTTTCGCCATGCGAAAGTTGGTGGGCGTGCCTGGAGTCGAACCAGGGACCTCGTCCTTATCAGGGACGCGCTCTAACCAACTGAGCTACACGCCCTTCTAAGGTTGGTGGAGGTAGACGGGTTCGAACCGACGACATCCAGCTTGCAAAGCTGGCGCTCTACCAACTGAGCTATACCCCCAGTGCGGTCCGACCGGCTCCAAAACAGCCAGTTGAATGATTTCACGATTTTTAACTTCGATCTAGAAATGGTACGATTTGTTTCTTGCTTGCGTGGTGCTCCGGGTCGCGCCGGAGCGATACTTCATTACTGAAGCATTTACCCTATCCATCTGCCGGCCAACAAGTTGGTCGGTCAGAGGATTCTCCTTAGAAAGGAGGTGATCCAGCCGCTGGTTCCCCAACGGCTACCTTGTTACGACTTCATCCCAGTCATCAGCCACACCTTCGGCGCCTTCCCCCTTTTAACAGGTTGGATCAGCGACTTCGGGTGCAACCAACTTCCATGATGTGACGGGCGGTGTGTACAAGGCCCGGGAACGTATTCACGGCGCCGTAGCTGATGCGCCATTACTAGCGATTCCAACTTCATGGAGTCGAATTTCAGACTCCAATCTGAACTGGGGGTGATTTTGGGGATTTGCTCCACCTCGCGGTATTGCTTCCTTCTGTACCACCCATTGTAGCACGTGTGCAGCCCTGGACATAAGGACCATGCTGACTTGACGTCATCCCCACCTTCCTCCGGCTTTCACCGGCAGTCTGTTTAGAGTGCCCAGCATTACCTGATGGCAACTAAACACAGGGGTTGCGCTCGTTGCGGGACTTAACCCAACACCTCACGGCACGAGCTGACGACAGCCATGCAGCACCTGTGTAACACCCTCGAAGGCTACGTCGGTTTCCCGTCGTATGCAGTTACATGTCAAGCCCAGGTAAGGTTCTTCGCGTTGCATCGAATTAAGCCACATGCTCCACCGCTTGTGCGGGCCCCCGTCAATTCCTTTGAGTTTTAACCTTGCGGCCGTACTTCCCAGGCGGTGCACTTATCGCGTTAGCTTCGACACGGAAGGGGGTAAACCTCCCACATCAAGTGCACACCGTTTATGGCTAGGACTACGAGGGTATCTAATCCTCTTTGCTCCCCTAGCTTTCGTTCATGAGCGTCAGTATCGGTCCAGAGAGGCGCTTTCGCCACCGGTGTTCTTCATGATATCTACGCATTTCACCGCTACACCATGAATTCCCCTCTCCTCTCCCGTACTCTAGCCCTGTAGTTTCAAATGCATTTCCACGGTTAAGCCGTGGGCTTTCACATCTGACACACAAAGCCGCCTGCGAACCCTTTACGCCCAGTAAATCCGAACAACACTTGCCACCTCTGTATTACCGCGGCTGCTGGCACAGAGTTAGCCGTGACTTCCTCTTGAGGTACTGTCAAGGATGCAGGGTATTAGCCCGCAACCATTTATTCCCTCATGACAGGAGTTTACAACCCGAAGGCCTTCATCCTCCACGCGGCGTCGCATGTTCATACTTTCGTACATTGACAAATATTCTCGACTGCAGCCTCCCGTAGGAGTCTGGGCAGTGTCTCAGTCCCAGTGTGGCTGGTCGTCCTCTCAGACCAGCTACCCGTAAGCCTTGGTAAGCCATTACCTTACCAACTAGCTGATAGGATATGGGCTTATCTTGAAGTGGCAGGTCCGAAGATCCCCGCCTTCACATAAGGAGTTATGCAACCCCCGAGCACATCCGGTATTACCTACCCTTTCGAGTAGCTATCCCGGGCTTCAAGGCAAATTACCCATATATTACTCACCCGTTCGCCGCTCTCACCCAGTACTTCTTTTCCGAAGAATTGAAGCACCAGGATCCCGCTCGACTTGCATGCCTAATCCACGCCGCCAGTGTTCGTTCTGAGCCAGGATCAAACTCTCCGATAATTATTACGGAAACATTTTTGAAACGTTTGCTTAAAACAAATCGCACCATTTCTAAATCGAAATGATGATCGTGAGTCATTCAGTTTTCAAAGAGCAAAAAAAACACCAACGAATTTTTAAACCTGCCGTAACAGGCCTTTCCCGTTGGAGCGGCAGACAAGCTATGTTATTCACTTCGTCCGGTCAACCGCTTTTTTAAAATTATTTTTTACAACAATTTCCTGTTCAACTCTCACCCGCTTTACAGCGCGTTTTGTTTCGAACAAGGCGGGTCATTATACGCACATCAGTTTGTTAGGCAACCCGTTTTTGAAATTATTTTCAGAACAATTTTCTCACTCGATCCTCACCCGCTTTGCAGCGTGTTTTGTTTCGAACAAGGCGGGAGATAGTACGCATATAAAAAAACCGTGCAACTTTTTTTTAGACAAAAATGCTGCCTGCCAGCTGAAACATAAAAAACACCAGTAAATCGACGAAAAATACCGTCCACTAGGGGTGCCAAGTCCGCCATTATTTCGTCAAACCAGCCAGATACTCAATAATGACTGTTGCAACTATTTACAAACGAATGGGTTTCGCATAACAGTCAACTTGTGACAAGCCGCAAAAATACAAGGTTACCTATGAGAATTTATGATGTAATTCGTTCATATTCAACATGGTTGCATTTTTTAAAACAAAACGGCAGTTTCCAAACATTGGACACTGCCGTCTTTTCCCCTCTTTAAATCCTAGCGGCCTAAAATCTAACGCCTTCTCATCTTCTGCTTTGAAGCTTCGACAGCAACCGCAGAATCTCCATATAAAGCCATACCAGCGTCACAATCAACCCGAACGCCGCATACCATTCCATGTATTTCGGCGCGCCCTGCTCTGCACCCTGCTCAATAAAATCAAAGTCCAGCACCAGATTCAGCGCAGCCACTACAACAATCACAGCACTGAAAATAATACCCACCGGCCCGCTTCCGGCAATCATCGGAATCTGCACACCGAAAAAGCCAAGGATCCACGACACCAGATAAAACAGCGCGATACCGCCAGTAGCCGCGACAATACCGAGCTTAAAATTTTCCGTCGCACGAATGAGTCGTGATGTATAGGCCAGCAGCAGCGCGCCCAGCGTACCGAATGTCAGTAACACGGCCTGCATCACAATGCCCGGGAAACGGTTTTCAAACAGACTGGAAATCCCGCCAAGCAGAAGCCCTTGGCACACCGCATAAAGCGGCGCGGTAACCGGCGCAGCCTTTTTGTTAAAAACCGTAATCAGAGCCACCACAAAACCTGCAATTGCTCCGATCAGTATCCACCCAGTGCTCTCCTGCGGCGTCGCTGGCTTCCACGTCAGCAGCGTTGCCGCAAACAGCAACGCCAGCAGCATTGCCGTGCGACTTACCGTTCCCTGAATCGTCATCACCCCCGCGCCTTCATTGGCTACATCAAACGTTTTGGCATTTAATGCTGGATTCGCTGTACGCATCATAAAACAACCTCCTGTTAAAATTTTTCAGAACATACCGATTCACCCAGAAAAATGCAAAACCGTTCACTCTCTTGTGTCCCGTATGTTAAATTCCTCCTGATGAATTTCGACCTGACAGCACTGCGCGCAACGCTCGCAAACGGCCCGTGCCGTCTGCCTATTGTGCCGCCGTCTGCACAAGCGTTTCTCGGTTGCGAACTGCTCCGGCAAGAACCTCGTCCGCAACTGTGGGTTACGGACCACCTCCAAAATTTAGAAAAACTGGCTGACAGCTTCCGTACACTTTGCCCGCAAGCCACATTGCTAACACTCCCGCCGTTCGACGATAAAGATATGGAGGCGCAAAGCGAGCGGCTGAAAACATTGGCGTTTCTACAAAACAAAAAGAAAAGTGCACAACCTTTCTTCCTGATCACGACATTTCAATCACTGGAGGAAAAACTTCCAAGTATTAAAAAAACAACCGTTCTAGAATGCGGTCACTCGGTTAATCCAGATAAACTTTTACAAACCTTGGAAAAACAGGGCTACACGCTCGACGTCGAAATCTACGAAAAAGGTTTCGCCGCTCGGCGCGGCGGCATCATTGACGTCTGGCCGCCCACGTCCGCCCTGCCCGTGCGCATTGAATTTTTCGGCAACGAAATCGAAAGTCTGCGTACCTTCGACCCCGACACCCAGCGCTCGATCGAAAAAATTGAAAGCGTCGAAATTTTTCCGCTCAACTCCACAGGCGACACCACGCTCGCTGACATCCTGACCCCTAACACGCTGAGAGTCTTTTCTAACGTAGACGCGGTGTCCCCACCGCGTTCTCTGCGCTCGCAACGCGGTGGGGACACCGCGTCTACAATTGAGATTGGATGCATAACTTCTGATGCAACCCCGATTGATTTAGATTTTTACAATACCAACCTAAAGCCTGTCAGCGAACTGCACCGCCCCGAAGCCGCAGAGCAGCAACGCAAACTGTTTTTTCGAACACTCGAGAAAATGGCGAGTGACGAGTGGCTGATTGATATCTACATGGAAACCCCCGGAGCGGCAGAACGCCTCAGGGAGGCTTATCTGCCAGAGGTCAGGAGTCAGGGATCAGGAATCAGAATTCTGATTGGAATGTTGCATGGGAGTTTTATTTCAAAACAGCACCGGCACATCGTCATTACTGAAGCCGATATTTACGGGTATCGGCCCAAAACTGCACACCTGCGGCGCGGCGAAAAAGCCGCCAAAGCCGCTGGCGTGCGCGTCGCGGAGTGGACTGACATTCAGCCCGGCGAACTGGTCGTGCACGTTGACCACGGTATCGGCAAATACATGGGCCTGGTCGAAATGGAAATGGCGGGTCGTCGTCAGGAGATGCTCCTCATCGAGTATGCCGAAGGCGCGCGAATATACCTGCCGACCGGTCAGGCACACCTGCTGACACGCTATGTCGGCATGGGCAACGCCGCCCCTGCCCTGCATAATCTCAAGGGCGCTCGCTGGCAAAACGAGCGCGCCTCCGCGCAATCGGCGATTGAAGACCTCGCCGCCAAGCTGCTCGAAACGCAGGCGGCACGCGCACTGAAAAAGGGGCTTGCCTGTGGGCCGGATACGCATTGGCAGAGCGAGTTTGAAAACTCATTCCCATACATGGAAACGCCCGACCAGCTCACGGCGATCAACGCCGTCAAAGCCGATCTCGAATCGCCTCAACCGATGGATCGTCTGATTTGCGGCGACGCCGGTTACGGCAAAACCGAAGTCGCTATGCGTGCGGCATTCAAGATGGCAATGGAAGGTCGGCAGGTTGCCGTACTCGTTCCGACCACCATTCTGGCACAGCAGCATTTTGATACGTTCACTGAGCGCATGGCGGCCTTTCCGGTGGTCATTGAAATGCTCAGCCGCTTCCGCACGCGCCACGAACAGAACGAAACGATCCAGCGTCTGCGCGAAGGCGAAGCGCACATTGTCATCGGCACACACCGGCTGGTTTCCGGCGACGTACAGTTCAAGGATCTCGGCCTTGTCATTATTGATGAGGAGCAGCGTTTCGGCGTACGCGCCAAAGAACATTTAAAACAGCTTCGCCAGCAGGTGGACGTGCTGACGCTGAGCGCGACGCCGATTCCGCGCACGCTGTACATGAGCCTGACCGGCTCGCGCGACATGAGCACAATTCAGACGCCGCCGCAGGAGCGTCAGCCGATTGAAACCATCGTACTGGAATATCACGCCGACATTGTGCGCGAGGCGATCCGCCACGAACTGGCGCGCGACGGCCAGATTTTTTATCTGCATAACCGCGTGCAGACCATCGGAAAAGTCGCCGCCAAAGTGAAAAAACTGGTGCCGGAGGCTCGTGTTGAATTCGCTCACGGACAAATGAGCGAGCATGAACTGTCTGGAGTCATGCACCGCTTTGTGCGTGGCCTGTTCGACGTGCTGATCTGTACAACGATTGTCGAAAGCGGTGTCGATATCCCGCGCGTCAATACGATCCTGATCGATCATGCCGACCGCTTTGGCCTGGCCGACCTCTATCAATTGCGCGGACGAGTTGGTCGCGCCCGGCATAAGGCCTATGCCTTTCTGCTGCTGCCGCCCGGCGGCTCGCTGTCCGATGATTCGCGCAAACGCATCGAAGCACTGAAACGCTACACCGGTCACGGCACCGGCTTCCGCATCGCCATGCGCGACCTGGAAATCCGTGGAGCAGGCAATCTGCTCGGCGCACAACAAAGCGGCCACATCGCCGCCATAGGCTTTGACCTCTACTGCCAACTGCTCAAACGCAGCGTCGCTAAACTGCAAGGGAAGAAAGTTCCGCCGATCATTGATGCCTCCGTCGAACTCGACTTTCTCGACCGATCGCCATCGCTCGGTACAGCGGACAACGCGGCATTTATTCCGTACAGCTATGTGGATGATGAAAATATGCGCGTGAAGCTTTACGGACGAATTGCTTCTCTGGCGACGGAAGGTGAGGTTCGCGAACTGACAAAAGAATTCGCCGACCGCTTTGGCGCCTTGCCCGTCGCCGTAAAAAATCTTTTTGAAATCGCGCGAATCCGCATTGCGGCGGCACAGGTTGGCGTGCAATCTGTCAGGACAAGTGAAGAGCGTCTAATCGTGATTCGTAACGGCGGAGCCGTCATGCCGGACGGACGTTATCCGCGACTCAAGGCGCGCACTGCGGCGGCCCGCCTCAAAGAAATTCTGGTACTGATCAAAAGGATGAAGTCATGAAAAAAGAGCTGAAACACCTGCTCGAAGAATATACGGAGCTGGAGCGCGAGGTGCAGGTGCTGGTCAGCGCACAATGCCGCGAAGTCTGCGAACTCTGTACCGCCTGCTGCTGCCGGGCCGATCTGTGCGAAGAGGCGCTGGAAAGTCCTTTTCTGTGCGCTGTGCATGGTCGAAACGAACTGGACAGTGACCGGTACGGATTTCTCACAGAAACGGGCTGTGCGCTTGAGATCGGCCGTCCGCCGGTCTGCTATGAGTTTTTCTGTGACGAGCTGATGGCGGCTCAGCCGGACGATCTGCACCGTGAAGTTTTGCTGGTTCTCGGCCGGCTTCCGGCCTACGCGGGCGGAAACGCCTCCGGTGACACGCATCTGGTCGAAATCATGCAGGTGGAAGAGATGGAGCATCTGGCTTTCCAGCGCTTGGAAAAGCAAATGCAGAATGCCCGCGAAGCGCTCGACTGCATTCAAACCTTTTACAACGAAGGAGCCCTGCCGGAAAATTCCCGCAGGGCTCTTCAACGCATCACGCCAAGCAAGGCGTAATTACATACCTTTTTCAACAATCACTTCACGAATGCCTTCGAGATAGTCGCGGTTTTTCGAAATCAGCTCAATGCGCTGCTGCACACAGAGATTGCTCGTCAGCGGGTCGGCGGGCGTGTTGAGAACATAATCGAGCATCTTTTCAACCGTCGTCGTGGCGACATGCAACCGTGTGTCGCTCGATGCGTAGTAAATGAAAAGACGCCCATCGTCCTTAACGATCATGCCGTTTGAAAAAACGACATTCGACACGTCGCCGACGCGCTCGGAACAAAGCGGGGAAATTAGATGCCCGCCGGGATTGGCAATCATTTTGGTCGGATCGTTCAGATCGTACAACGAAGCGTACAGCACATAACGCAGACCGGCGGCGGTATTTCGCACACCGTGATCCACATGCAGCCAGCCTTTGGCCGTTTTCACCGGTGTGCCGCCCATGCCGTTTTTCACTTCCTTAATGGTGTGATAAACGCGCGGGTCAATCACCTGCTCTTTGCCGACAACCGGTTTCTCCATGCTGTCCGCCAGCGCCCAGGAAATTCCTCCGCCGGAACCGGTGTCGATAAAGCCGTCCTGCGGACGGGTATAGAGCAGATACTTCCCGTTCACAAATTCCGGATGAAGAACCACATTGCGCTGCTGTGACGAATTGGACTTCAGATTCGGCAGACGCTCCCAGTTTTTCAAATCTTTGGTGCGCACAATACCGCAACTGGCCGTCGCGGCGGACGGATCGTGCGGCTTGCTGTCGTCGTGATATTCCGCGCAGAACAGACCGTAAATCCAGCCGTCCTGATGGCGGGTCAGACGCATGTCATACACATTCGTTTCGCCCTGCGAACCGATCCGGCACGGCTCATCCCAGAAACGAAAGCCGTCAATGCCGTTATCGCTCTCACAGATTCCGAAGAATGATTTACGGTCGTTGCCCTCAATGCGGCAGACCAGCAGATGCTTACCGTTCCATTCAATCGCACCAGCGTTGAGCACCGCGTTAATTCCGATCCGCTCAATCAGCCAGGGATTAGTTTCCGGATTCAGATCATATCGCCACTCCAGCGGAATATGGTCGCGAGTTACCACCGGATTCACATGCCGGTCGTAAAGACCGTTGTCCCAGCAACTGCTCAAACTATTCTTCTTGGCCAGCAACTGCTCGTGACGTTCACGCAGCCGCACCATTCGTTGATCGAATTCTTTCGTTTCCATCGGTATCCTTTTGTTTAGAATTTAAGCTGTGCCTTGGCCAGCCGCGCGGCCAGCTCATTTAAAACCCGTTCGTCATCGGCTTCGCCGGCAGATTCAAACACCGCGCCGAAACGGATAAACGGCCCGGTGTTATCCCACGGCACGGTCGAGATGCCGAAATTTTCAATCAGATAGAGTGAAACTTCTTCCGCATTGGCAAAGGTTGTTCCGCCCGCGCTCTTCGGCGCTTTGACGTACAGGTAGAACGTTCCGCCGGGCATTTTCGCGTCGAAGCCGACACCGCGCAGAACTTCGACCATCCGGCGCAACCGTTTTTCGTAATGGTCACGGATTTCTTCGGCGAGACGTTCGTCGGCAATGCCCGCACAGGCGGCGTGCTGAATCGCTTTAAACTGTCCGCTGTCGCAGTTGTCTTTGATCATCGCCAGCGCATCCACCGCCCACGCCGCGCCGCAGAAAAAGGCCAGACGCCAGCCGGTCATGTTGTACGCTTTACTCATGGAGTGAAGCTCAATCGCGCATTCTTTGGCGCCGGGGCGCTGCAGAATGGATTTGCGCGGAGCATCGTAAACCAGCGTGGCATACGGCGCGTCCTGCACGATCAAAATATTGTGCTTTTTGGAGAAGGCGATCAGCTCGTCATAAAATTTGTCCGTCGCCACCGCGCCGGTGGGGTTGTTGGGATAGTTGATGTAAAACAGTTTGCAGCGGTCCGCCAGCGCCGTGTCGATTTTCTTGAGATCCGGAAGGAATCCGTTTTCTTCCAGCAGCGGAATATTCACCACTTCGCCACCGAGATATTTGGTGTGCGTCGCCATCACCGGATAGCCGGGAACCGTCTGAAAAATCACGTCGCCGGGATTCACAAAGGCAAGCGGGAGCATCGCCAGCGCGGGCTTGGTGCCGATGCTGTGGTTGATTTCGGTGATTGGATCGAGCGTAACACCGAAGAATTTTTTCATGTAGTCGGCGGCGGCCTGCTTGAACTCCGGAATCCCGTTGTCGGAATAACCGCGGTTGGACGGCTTATCGACTTCCACCTTGAGCGCCTCGCGAATCGGGGCTGGGGCCATGCCGTCAGGTTCGCCCACGCCAAAGTCGAGAATTTCAAGCCCGGGGTGTTGTTTGCGGGCTTTGGCTTTGGCCCGCTTTATTTTTTCAAACTTATAAATCTCGGTCGATTTGCCGTAGTTCTCGCCGCCGATCCGTTCAGCAAAAAGTTTTTGTGCATCCATCATGCTTTCATTTCCTTTACTTCATCAAAACGCCTCGTTGTCGCTCTCTTTGGTCCGAACCGGACTTCCCTTCGGAATCAGCTTATCCAGCCGTTTTTCAAATTCTTCAACCGAGTACTTCGACAGCGGAATGCTCATGTCCGAGTTTTCCAAGACACCGTTCTCGATGGATACATTCTCGCGGAAAAACCCGACCACCAGTTTTTCGCTCAGCACGTCCACGCCGAGAAAAATGATATCCACCACCTTTTCATGTCCCCGTTTAAATTCCTTGGAAAAGGCATACTGGGTGTTCCGGGCATAGTCGCCGTGCCGGGTGAATTCCCCGTCACTTTTGCAATGGTGATAACCCCGCGCCGCGAGAACCTTTTTCATGCTTTGACCAAACAGCATAGCCATTGCTCCTCTCCTGCCTTAAAGGCGGAGAACCGTAGTAAAAACGGGGCCGCCTTGTAAATGATGAATCACCCGGTTACAGCAAATTGGCCGCCTTTTCAGCAATCTCGGAGCGCACACCTTCCGTTAGAAGCATGTGGGCCGCCAGCGGTTCCCTGCGGAACTTGTCCACCACCGCGCTCAGTCCGTTGGACATGCTGTCAACATACGGATTATCAATCTGGTAGAGATCGCCGGTCAGCACAATCTTGGTGTCATGCCCGACGCGGGTAATCACCGTCTTCACTTCTAACGGTGTCAGGTTCTGCGACTCATCCACGATCATAAACTGATTCGGAATGCTCCGCCCGCGAATATAAGTGAGCGGCTCCACGTCAATCAGCGGATTGGAGGCCAGCAAAGCACCGCCCTTCTTGCCCGTTGAGGTGCCGGGGCGGGTATGAACAATCAGCTCCAGCGCGTCGTGAATCGGCTGCATCCACGGGTCGAGCTTTTCTTCAATCGTACCGGGCAAGTAACCCAGATCGCGGCCCATCGGAAAAATCGGACGGGAAACCAGCAGGCGCTTGTAATATTTTGTGTCCATCACCTGATGATAGCCTGCGGCGATAGCCAGCAGGGTTTTGCCTGTACCGGCTTTGCCGGAAAGCGTCACCAGCTTGATCTTGTCATTCAGCAGCGCATCCATCGCAAAGCGCTGTTCGCGGTTGCGCGGAACAATCGGCGCGCCCTCGCCCATCGTCAGGAGCTTTACCAGCCGGTGAGTTTCCGCGTCATAGCGCGCCAGCATGGTCTGCCGGGAATCGTTCTCGTTCCGCAGCGTCACATACTGATTCGGAAACAGATTTTCCATGTCTGGAAGCACCGCATGACCTTCCTTGGCAAAGAAGCTGATTGCCTCCGAATCCGTGTCGAGCACCGTCTGGCCGGTATAGATTTCGTCGGCCTCGCGGCTGTTGCCGTTTTCGTAATCCTCGGCTTCCAGCCCCAGCGCATCGGCTTTCAGCCGCAGATTGATATCCTTGCTCACCACCGTGCAACGCACGTCCGGCTGAGCCGTCTGCACATCCATCGCCATCTTCAGAATCAAATCATCCGCCGACAAGCCGACCGAAAAGGGATTCTCTTTGTCGGCAAAAACGACCTTGATCGTACCGCCGTGTTCCAGCGGCACTCCATCGGAAAGCCGTCCCTGCTTGCGCAGCTCGTCGAGTGACCGCGAAATCGTACGGGCATTACGCCCGCGCTCGCTGAGTTCCCGTTTAAATTGATCAATCTCTTCCAGCACCTTCAGCGGAATAATCACGTTATTCTCTTTGAAGTGGCGATAGGCGGATGGATCGTGAAGAAGGACGTTGGTATCCAGAATGAAATTTTGCATATCCTAGGTATAAGGCTTTCCGCCCGCTCACAAAAGCCCGTTTTTCCAAACCATGAAAAAAAACGTTCCAACCCCGGAAACCCGGACGGTCAGCGGCGGAAATTGTACTTCAAAATACACCAGACGGCGCGGACGCCGTCGCGCCAGCCGATTTTTTTGCCTTCGTCATAGGTGCGACCGTAGTAGGAAATACCAACCTCATACATCCGAACCTTGAGCTGAGCCACCTTCGCCGTGATTTCCACCTCAAAACCAAAGCGATCTTCTTCGATAGTAATCTGATCCAGAACCGATTTACGGAAGAGTTTGTAGCAGGTTTCCACGTCGGTGAGGTTGACGTTGCTGAACATATTGGAAAGCAGCGTGATCAGCCGGTTGCCCGCCGAGTGCCAGAAGTAGAGCACACGGTGCGCAGAGGAACCGGCAAAGCGTGAGCCATAGACGACGTCGGCCTTGTCCTGAAAAACCGGCGCGAGCAAACGCGGGTATTCCGCCGGGTCGTACTCAAGGTCGGCATCCTGAACAATCACATACGGCCCTTGCGCGGCGGAAAAACCAGTACGCAATGCCGCGCCCTTCCCTTGATTCCGCTCATGCAGAAAAATCCGCACGCGCGGCTCGTCCGCCGCCAGCTGTCTAATTATTTCGCAGGTGCCGTCCGCCGACCCGTCGTCCACGACAATCAACTCCTTCACGCAGGGACGTTGCAACACCAGCTCCGCCATTTTCCGAATGGTTTGCGCTTCGTTATAAACCGGCATTACAACCGACAAACAGGATTCCATGATCATTTCTCCTTCTGCTGTGCCAGTAATCGGCGGCTCGTTTCCAGATTCAGTTCCGCCTGCGCGGAATGGCGCGGATTGGCGCAGGCCGTTTCAAAGCAAATCAACGCCCTCTCCAGATCGCCGCGCTGGAAAAAAAGCAGGCCCAGATTATTAACAGATGGTGAGTAAGCCGGGAAAAGTTTAACAGCGCGAAGCAGATGCGGCTCGGCTTCGTCGAGCCGTCCTTCTTCGACCAGCCAGCCGCCATAGTGACTGTGCGCGACAAAATTATTTTCCGTTACGGCCAGCGCCCGGCCGAAGAGCGCGTCGCTGTCGCGCCAGAAAGCAATCTGCCGGATCGTCAACAGAACCAGTCCGGCCACCACAACCAGCGCGATTTCTTTTTTGAAAGGAATTCGCCGGAGCGCCGCGACGCCCCAAACCAGCGCCATCGTCAAGCCGATGGACGGCAGATAGGTGAACCGGTCGGTTGTGGTCGTATTTCCGATCTGGATAAATCCGCAGACCGGCGCCAGTGCGATGCAAAACCAGAACCAGCCGGTAAAACCGAACGGCGCACGACGGATCAGCAAAAGCGCGGCCAGTGTGATCGCTGCCAGAACTGCCGCCGACGCCAAAGCTGCCGGAACAGTCGGAGCCAGCATCGGGTACGGCGTCGCCAGTCCGAACGGCCAGAAAAATTTTACGATGTAGAAAAGACAGTTCTGCAACGCAATGCCGGCGCGCTCGACCAGCGAATACGTTTCGAGCGACGAAATCGCCGTGCGGTGCGCCAGCCAGCCTGTCACGGTGAAAACAACCGCACAGAGAAACAGCGGAATTTTCTCAGCGATCTTCTGCCTGACCTTTGAAAAATTTTCCAGCGGCCAGATATCGAGCAGAAGCAGCAGTACCGGCAGAGTCACCAGCACCGGCTTCACCATCAGCCCTGCCGCCATAAATAACAGCACGGCGATGTAACGCGCCGCGCCGCCGCAGCGGGAAAATGAAACGTAGGTGTGCAGCGATAGAAACATGAAAAAAGCACTCATCACATCTTTGCGTTCCGTGATCCACGCCACCGATTCAACGCGTAGCGGATGGAATGCCCACAACGCGGCGGCGATCAGCGACAACCATACCTTGCCGGTCATTCGACGCAGCAGCAGAAAGAGCATCCCGGCATTGAGACTGTGAAACAGCACATTGGTCAGGTGAAACGCCCACGGCTTTGGAGCCAGCAGCGTACTGTCGAGCATGTAGGAAATCCAAAGGAGCGGACTCCAGAAGCCGTTGTTCTCACGAAACGCCCAGCGGATATTTTCCAGACTCAAACCGGAGAGAACATGATGGTTATTGAAAACGTATGCGGGATCATCAAAAAAAACGGTTCCGCAGAAAAGGGCAGGCGAAAAAACCGTTGCTGTACTCATAAACAGCAACACCGCGATCAACCATTCTGAGCGCCGGTTTTTCATGGTCGTTATAAAACCATACCGTTTGTGTGGTGCCGGGGGAGGGACTCGAACCCTCACGATATTACTCGGCAGATTTTGAGTCTGCTGCGTCTACCAATTTCGCCACTCCGGCTTCGTGAGAAGTGGGGAAGATAGAAAAAGCCCCCGCCTTTGGCAAGCAGGGGCTTTCGTTCTCAACCGGTTTTCTTACTGTCCGGTCATTTCATCATAGAATTTGATGAAGTCATTTTTCTTATCGCTTTCCCGCAACGCCATGGCGGAGCGCGGATGCTGATTCATCTGTCCGGCAATCATGTACGGAATGCTGTAACCCCAGTCGATGGTTTCGCGCAACGGAAGCGTCAGCTTTTCAACCGCTTCAATGATCGGGCGCTGTTTGAATTTCGGATTACGCAGGAAGCCCAGCAGCAGTTCCGTCGGGCAGTTGCCTGCGCCGCGCCCAAGTCCGTCGATGGTCGAGTCGAGCATCGTCGCGCCGTGAATGGCGGCAAAGATGGTGTTGGCATAGGCCATCTGCTGATTGTTGTGTGCGTGAATACCAACCTGCTTGTCCTTGCCCATGGCATCAAGATAGCGGCGCATCAGGTCGCCGATCTGCTCGAAGTAGAGCGATCCGAAACTGTCGACGAGATAAACCATATCGGTTTCGCTTTTGCCGATCAGCTCCAACCCTTTGTTTAGTTCGAACTCCGGCACGGTGGAAATCGCCATCAGGTTCACAGATACTTCATACCCCTTATCCTTGCAGTCCTTCACCATATCCAGAGCTGCCGGAATTTGATGGATGTAGCAGGCAACACGTATAAGGTCGATCAGACTCTTCTCACACGGCACAATATCGGTCTCACTGGTACGTCCAACGTCGGCCATTACGCTGAACTTGAGACCTTTTTCAACGCCTTCGAAAAAGCGGTTCAGATCGTCTTCGTCGCACGATTTCCACAGACCGTATTCTTCCGGACTGAAAAGTTTTTTGTCCGCCTTATAGCCAAACTCCATGTAGTCCACACCGGCGGAAACCAATGCCTTGTGCACGCCCAGAACAAATTCGTCACTGAACCGGTGATCGTTCATCAGTCCGCCGTCGCGAATGGTGCAGTCGAGCACCTTCAGTTGCGGCCAGTAATCCACCCACCCTGCACTGGTATCTTGTTGTTTGGTCATTTTCTTCTCCTTTATAAATTCTCCGCTCTTCGCGGCTTGGGATTTTTCGGTCATTCGCTTGATGGCTTCGGCTTTATTGCCGGTCTGAAGCGACTCGGAATACTGGACGCCGCCGACCTTCTGCCGCCAGTAGTAGATTCCACCGCGCAGCTTTAAATTTTTTATTCCAGTTCCTTCAAACGTTCCCATAGCGCATCACCAATGTGAACAACTTTTATTTTTGTGATGCGCAAATGATGCATATTATCTCCGCATTCATCAACCTTTATTTCAAATTGATTGAATCACCCTTCCCAATCATCCATCATCCGGCGTCCTAAGTATTCATGGAGGTTGTCTATGGCACACATCATCGTTCCGGAAGCCGAAAAACTGCTCGATCAGGAAATCAAAGTTCTCGACCACGGATTCGTCAGGCTGGTGGATTATATGGGCGGCGACGCCCGCATCGTGCAAACCGCACGCGTCTCCTACGGCGAAGGAACAAAAACCATCCGACAGGACGCCGGGCTGATTGATTACCTTCTGCGCCACGAACACAGCTCGCCCTTCGAACACGTCATCTTTGAACTCCACTGCAAAATGCCGATCTTCGTCGCCCGCCAGTGGATCCGCCACCGCACCGCACGCCTGAATGAAATCTCCGGCCGCTACAGCGTCATGAAAGACGAATTCTATCTTCCGCCGCGCAGCCAGATCAGCCTGCAAAGCCTCGACAACAAACAGGGCCGCGAAAAAGAAGCCGTGCCGGTTGAACTGCAGGACAAAGTGCTCGAACTGCTCAAGCAGGATCAGTCATCCGCATACGCCAACTACAGCGAAATCCTGAACGACGGCATCGCCCGCGAACTGGCGCGTATCAACCTGCCGCTCTCCATGTACACCGAGTGGTACTGGCAGATGGACCTCAAAAACATGCTGCACTTTTTGAAACTGCGCATGGACTCACACGCTCAGTGGGAAATTCAGGAATACGCCCGCGCCATCGCGAAAATTGTTAAAGCGGTCTGCCCCCTCGCCTACGAATCGTTCGAGCGGCACATCCTGCGCGGCGCGAAATTTTCCAGCGACGAAATCGCCGCCATCAACGCCCTGCTCGCCGGAAAGCCCAACCCGCTCGAAGAACGCCGCCGCGCTGAATTCGAAGATAAGCTTAAAGGCAACCTCTCCCTCTTCGAAAAACCGGCTGAATAGTTTTCACCACAGAGAACACAGAGGCTCACGGAGGTTTTCAGATATTGGAATTGTAGCCGCGATCCGTGATCGCGGAGAATCTCAACCCCGAGGCCTCGGGCCTCGGCTACAAAACATCCAGCATCTGCTGTAGCCGCGTCCGTCGGGCGCGGGTTTCCAAACATTGGGAAAAAGAATTCCTCGCAACCGTCTTCGCCGGAGGCTCCGCCGTGTCAGGAAGCTGCGGAGAGTTCCCAGACATTGGACGATTTTCACCACGAATTACGCAGATGGGTTCGGATTTTCACAAGCACTGGAATCTATGATACCGTGCGAAGCGGATTACTTTTTACGGTCACGCACATAGACCGTTTTCGTTGCGCCGTTGCTGCGGCGATCAACTTCAAAAAGACCAGTGGCCTCAAAAAGAAGCGTGAAGGTGCGACATCCGTAACTACGCGGATCGAAATCGGGATACTGCCGCTTGATTAAACTGCCGCAGGAAGAAAGAACCGCCCATCCGTCCGCATCGGCATATTCAACGACCGCATTGTGCAACACATTCACCAGTTTGCGATCCTGGCTAAGCGGCTTCCGGGTTGTTTTTGCCGCTGGAGCCTTCGCCCCCGCGCTCTTTTCAGGCTTGATCTCGTCGGGCGACTGGAGCACTTCAGTCAGGATGAAATCGTCGCATGCGTTGCGGAAAGCAGTCGGCGTTTTTCCTTCACCAACACCAAAGACAAATATCTGTGACTCCTTCAGACGCGATGCCAATTTGGTGAAGTCGCTATCGCTCGTCACTAAAGCAAAGGCATCGAATTGCTTGGTATAAAGCAAATCCATGGCGTCGATGATCATTGCTGCATCCGAGGAGTTTTTGCCCTGCGTGTACGAAAACTGCTGCACGGGATTGATCGCCAGCTCGTTCAGCGGTTGCTTCCAGTTCCTCAAGTGGGAGCTGCCCCAATCGCCATAGGCTTTCTTCACAACAATGTGTCCGTGTTTGGAAATTTCATTCAGCACGGCGGCGAGCACACTGCATTGCGCATTCTCCGCATCAATCAATACAGCGATCTTCTTGGCGGTTTCAATGTCCTTCATATTCGCTTCCTTCGCTTGACTGAATTCCAATCCTTGGAGGGTTTTTAGCGGATTCTTCCAAGGTTTGCAACCTGCGTGGCTATGCAGGCCAAGAATCAGGGCAGCGTGAGGATTTCGGGAGCGGTGATGCCGACGGCGACGGTGTGTTCGAAGTGCGCGGAGGCACTGCCGTCTTTGGTTACAGCCGTCCATTTGTCTTCAAGCACTTCGACTTTCGGTCCGCCGATATTAACCATCGGTTCAATCGCGAGCGTCATTCCGGCTTTGAGCTTCGGGCCGCGCCCAGGATTTCCAAAGTTTGGAATCTGCGGGTCTTCGTGCATGTCGCGGCCGATGCCGTGGCCGACAAATTCTCGTACAACGGAAAAACCAGCCGCTTCAACGACGGTTTGGATGGCGTGAGAAATATCGCCGAGCCGGTTACCGGCAACCGCTTTGGCAATTCCGGCGTCGAGCGCGGCTTTGGTGACTTCGAGCAGTTTCTTTTTTTCGCCGTCAATTTTTCCGGCGGCAACGGTGACGGCGGTGTCGCCGATAAATCCGCCGAAAGTAATACCGGTGTCTATACTGACGATATCGCCTTCTTTGATAACCCGCTTGCCGGGAATACCGTGAACGACTTCGTCGTTTACGGAAACACAGATTTGCCCGGGAAAGCCGTGGTAG
This sequence comes from Kiritimatiellaceae bacterium, assembly GCA_013141415.1. NCBI lineage: Bacteria > Pseudomonadati > Kiritimatiellota > Kiritimatiellia > Kiritimatiellales > Kiritimatiellaceae > Kiritimatiellaceae bacterium. The sequence continues at coordinate 486,369 of JABFQY010000001.1, read as the reverse complement.
CCGTGAAATGCGCTGACTCCGCCAAGTTTGTGAATGAGTTCGAAGGCAGCATTACCGAGTTCGAGTGTGGTGATGCCGGGGCGAACCATGGCGGCGAGCTCATCGCGAACGCGGGCGGTCATACGGTTGACACGACGCATGGCGTCGAGTTCAAGCGGGGTTTTGATTACGATCATCAGAAACCCTTACGCAGTGAGCACTTTAAGGACAAGCGCATCGGTTTCCGCTGCACTGCCGCCCGCCGCAATGTCGCGGATGAGGCTCTGCTGCTGATAATAGTGAATCAGCGGAGCGGTCTGTTTTTCGTAAACATCGAGCCGGTTTCGAATAGTGGCTTCGCTGTCGTCGGCGCGCTGATACAGTTCGCCGGCATCCATATCGCACACGCCCTCTTTTGCCGACGGACGGCGGGTCATATGGTAAACTGCCCCGCAGGTTTTACAGATGCGGCGTCCGGTAAGACGTTGCAAAATAATTTCGTTCGGAACGGCCAGATTAAAAACGTGGTTGATGGCTCCGCCCCGCTTTTTAAACAGCAGATCGAGACCTTTCGCCTGTTCAATGGTGCGGGGAAATCCATCAAACATAAAGCGGGTTCCCGCCGGCTCCTGTGAAATGCGTTCTTCAATGATGCGCAGGATGACGGAGTCCGGAACGAGCTGGCCGGCTTCCATGAAGGCTTTGGCTTCAAGACCGACAGAGGAGCCGGCCTGAATGGCCGCACGAAGCATATCGCCGGTAGAGACATGCAGATAGCTGGTCTGCTTTTTAAGAAAATCAGCCAGCGTGCCCTTTCCGGCTCCCGGGCCGCCAAGGAGAATGATCGCTTCCATGCTTACTTCCTTCCGGACTTGAGCTTCCCTTTTTTCAGAAATCCGTCGTAGTGGCGCATCAGCAAGTGAGATTCAATCTGGCGCATGGTGTCGAGCATGACGCCAACAATGATCAGCAAGCTGGTTCCGCCGAAGAATGAGGCGATCATTTGAGGAATACCGAACTGGTTGCCCATGATGGTGGGAAGAACGGCAATACCGGTTAGAAAGACAGCGCCAGCCAATGTAATGCGGGTCATGGTGCGATCCAGAAATTCTGCAGTCGGTGTCCCCGGGCGGATGCCTGGGATGTAGCCGCCGCCTTTTTTCAAATCATCTGCAATCCGGACGGGATTGAACTGTGTGGCAACCCAGAAGTAGGAGAAGAAAAGAATCATGAGACCGAAAGATGCCATGTAAAGGCCGCTTCCATAACTGAGCGCGGCACCGATCTGCCTGGCACCGGCCCAAGGCAATTTGTTAAAGATATAAATTGGAACCATCAGAATCGATTGTGCAAAAATAATCGGCATAACACCGGCATAGTTGACGCGCAACGGCATAAAGGTGTGCTGTCCGCCGTAAACTTTGCGGCCGACGACACGCTTGGCGTACTGCACAGGAATCTTCTGCTGGGCCTGAGTAACCGCAATAACCAGCGCAATCACAGCCAGCACCATAACGAGCATGGTGGCTGCCATGAAAGGAGAGTGGCGAACCACTCCGTCAACCGGCTTGAACATACTGATCATTGCACCGATCGAAGACGGCATGCGGCTAACGATCCCGACTGTGATGATCATAGAAATTCCGTTACCAATCCCGCGGGCAGTAATTTGTTCACCGAGCCACATCAGCATCAAAGTGCCGGTGACCAGTGTCATGGTGGTAAGCAGTTCAAATCCAAAACCTGGAATACGGACGACTTCTGCAGGAAAGTACTGGCTAAGGTGTCCGCCCTCAAGGGCGCGGGCCATCAAAAACCCCTGAAACGCGCAAAGCACAACTGTAAGATAGCGGGTGTACTGAGTGATTTTCGCGCGACCCGCCTCGCCTTCGCGTGCCAGCTTTTCGAGCATCGGCACAACTGCGGTCATCAGCTGAATAATAATTGAGGCGCTGATATACGGCATAATTCCCAGCGCACTGACAGCACAGTTTTGAACCGCGCCGCCGCTGAAAAGGTTAAACATATCCAGCAGGCCGGTTCCCTGATTACCGGCCGCATTTTTAATGCTGCTGGTAATCATACTGAAGTCAACACCCGCAATCGGAATGCTGGACAGCAAACGGCACAAAAAGATTACGCCCAAAGTGAAGAGTATCCGCTGGCGTAATTCCTGAATCTTAAAGCTGTTGACGAAGGCGGAAAGCATCGTTTACCCCGCTTAAATTGTTGGATCAGATTGTTTCACAGCTGCCACCGGCAGCTTCGATCTTTTCCTTGGCCGTGGCGCTAAAAGCGCTGGCTTTGACCGCGATTTTTTTCGTGATCTCGCCATTACCAAGAATTTTTACGCCGTCCCAGTTGCCATTAACAAACCCGGCTTGGCGAAGCAGGTCGATGGTGACACTCGTGCCAGCTTCGAACGCGTTCAACGTAGCCACGTTAACCGGTGCAAGCACCTGACGGTTGACGTTTTTAAACCCGCGCTTAGGAATGCGGCGAGCCATCGGCATCTGTCCACCTTCGAAAAGCGGTTTGTGTTTATGTCCTGAGCGGGCATAAGCTCCTTTGTGACCGCGTCCGGATGTCTTACCTTTTCCGGATGCCCGTCCGCGACCGACGCGCATTCTCCGGTGAGTCGAACCTTTTGTTGGCTGTAATGAGTGCAGTTCCATTTTAAAAACCTCTTAATTTATTTTCCGCGGGCCGCAAACACAGACTCGCGCGAACGCAGGGATGCGAGAGCTGCCATGGTGGCCTTAGTTACATTCAAACGGTTGCTGCTGCCAAGCGACTTGGCCAGCACATCTTTAACACCGGCCAGTTCCAGCACGGCACGGCAGGATCCGCCCGCAATTACACCGGTACCTTCAGACGCGGGACGCAACAGAACCTGTGCGCCGCCGAATTCGCCCGTTATTTCATGCGGAATGGTTGTGCCTTTCATAACGACTGGCTTCATCGCACGTTTGGCGCTTTCGCCGCCTTTACGAATTGCATCGGCCACTTCGTTGGCTTTGCCGAGGCCGTAACCGACCCGTCCGGCTCCATCGCCGACGACAACCAGCGCTCCGAAGCTGAACCGGCGTCCGCCTTTGACCACTTTTGAATTGCGGTTAATGTGAACGACGCGTTCTTCGAACTCGGATTTCACTTTTTTTTCTGCTGATTTTTCAGTCACTTCAAGCAACTCCTCATTTACATAAAACTAAAACTGCAGACCGGCTTCGCGGGCACTGTCGGCCAGCGCACGCATGCGCGATCCGAAAGCAAAACCGCCGCGGTCGAACACAACTTTGGACACACCCTGCGCTTTAGCCGCTTCGGCCGCCTTGGCGCCGAGCGCTTTGGCGGTTTCGACGGTACACTTGTCGCCCAGCGATGAAGCCGAGCAAAGTGTCTTTTGCGCATCGTCGTCGATGACTTGCACGTAAATATAACGGTTGGAAACATAGACAGCCATGCGCGGACGCTCGGCGGTTCCCTGTACCTTGTTCCGCAAACGAAGATGTCTGCGCTTCCGATAATCTGATTTGTTTTTGACCTTCATGATTAAGCCACTGCCTTACCTTCTTTGCGCCGAACCTGTTCGCCTTTATAACGCACCCCTTTGCCCTTGTAGGGTTCAGCAGGAGCAAATGAGCGAATCCGTGCGGCGACCTGACCAACCAGAGCCTTGTCGTGCCCTGACACTTTTACATCGGTTGTCCCGGCAACTTCCACTTTAATGCCTTCGGGAATTTCATATTTAATCTCGTGAGAAAATCCGAGCGAGAGAACCAAAACTTTTCCCTGCAACTGCGCTTTATAACCGACGCCCTGAATTTCAAGATCCTTAACATACCCGGACTGCACCCCAAGAATCATATTCTTGAGAGTGTTGCGAATGGTTCCGTGCAACTCACGGGATTCTTTGGTTTCGGCTTTGCGATCAACAATCACCTGATCGCCATTCACATTCACAGTAATCTGCGAAGGAACCCGCAATACGCTCTGCCCTTTGGCACCTTTAACCGTCGCGACATCTCCGCTGAGCGCTACTTCCACGCCCGCCGGAATCGTCAGAGGCATTTTTCCTATTCTAGACATCGTATGACCTCAATTTGAAATTACCACACATAGCAAAGGACTTCGCCACCCACATGGGCTTTGCGAGCCTCTCCGTCGCTGAGCATACCGGATGAGGTGCTCAAAATTGCTGTGCCGATACCGCCCAGTACGCGCGGAACATCATCGGCTCCGACATAGTGATGGCAGCTCGGACGGCTAACTCGCCGCAACCCCTGAATCACCGGCTTCTGGTCGGCCTGATACTTAAGATGAAGAACGAGGGTCGGCTTACCTTCCACTTTTTCCGTGGTGTAATCCTTGATGTACCCTTCCTGTTTTAAAATGCGTGCCAGCTCACTCTTCATTTTGGAGTGGGGCATCTGCACCTTGATGTGTCCCGCCATGTTGGCGTTACGGATACGAGTCAGCATATCAGAAATAGGATCGCTCAATATCATTGCTGTTCACCTTTGTTTTTGGCGGTTTCAAACGGCATCCCCAGAAGGCTGAGCAGTTCGCGAGCCTCTGCGTCGGTCTTAGCCGTCGTGACAAACGTCACATCCATGCCGTGCACCTTACGGACGTTATCCGGATTGATTTCCGGGAAAATGGTCTGCTCCTTGAGGCCGAGGGAATAATTCCCGCGTCCGTCGAACGATCTGGGCGAAATGCCGCGGAAGTCGCGGATACGCGGCAGGGCGACATTGATCAGCCGATCCAGAAACTCGTACATCCGGGCACCGCGCAGGGTCACTTTGCCTGCCAGCGAAACCCCTTCGCGCAGTTTAAAGTTCGATACGCTTTTCCGCGCCTTGATGGTTACCGGACGCTGGCCGGAGATCTTGCCCAGATCGTCCAGCACCGCCTGTAACGCATCACGGTCATGCTGCATGCCGACCGAGACGTTGATCGTAATCTTGGAAAGCGACGGGATCTGCATGCGGTTGCCGTAATTGAACTTCTTCTGAAGTTCCGGCACCACCTGTTCACGATATTTTTTCTTCATTGCCGGTATCATGGATACCCACCCCTCTGGATAAATGGATTTAATTATTCTGCTTTTTTCAGGTTCGACATGTGAATCGAAGCTTCTTTTTCGAACACGCCGCCCTGCGGATTGTCCTGCGTTTTTCGCGTGTGCTTCTTCACAACATTCAGCCCCTCAACCACGGCTCGTTCGTTGCCCGGAAGCACCTGCAGAACCTTTCCTGTCTTACCTTTGTCATCACCGGTAATGGCTTTGACCAAATCACCTTTTTTAATACGTGCTGCCATACAAAACGTTCCTCTCCTTAAAGCACTTCCGGCGCAAGCGAGACAACCTTCATGAAGTTGCCGTCGCGCAGCTCACGGGCCACAGGGCCGAAGATGCGCGTTCCGCGCGGATTTTTCTGGGCGTCAATAATGACGGCCGCATTATGATCGAAACGCAACACGGAACCGTCGCGGCGGCGGATTGCCGATCTGGTACGAACTACAACCGCTTCGCAAACATCGCCTTTTTTGACGACACCGCCCGGCTGAGCTTCTTTAACGGCCACCTTAATTACTTCGCCGACTTTAGCGTAGCTGCGTTTTGTTTTTAAAACACGGATGCACATCACGCTACGCGCGCCGGTATTATCCGCGACATCCAGTCTGGTCTGTACTGAAATCATTTACTCACCCTGCCTTATTTGGACAAAATTTCTACAAGCCGCCAGCGTTTCAGCCGGCTGATCGGACGGGTTTCCATGACGCGAACCACGTTACCGATTTTTGCTTCGTTGTTTTCATCATGCGCATGAATTTTCTTCGTCACACGCAGTTCCTTGCCCAGCAATGGATGCCGAACCCGGCGCTCAATGAGCACCGCAATGGTTTTGTTACCCACCGCGCTGCAGACGCGACCTTCGCGTGTTTTTCGATGACCTCTTAGCTCCATCTTTTACCCCTCGGCTTTCGCAGCCTGATTCATAACCGTTTTGATGCGCGCTACCGAACGCCGTGCGGCACGGATGCGCAGCGGATTTTCCAGCTGACCGGAAACCTGCTGAAGGCGCATGGTGAACAGCTCCTTCTTTGCATCATCCAGCTGCTGCTGCAGCTCAGCTTTTGTCAGATCCGTAAGTTGTTTTACTTTTTTCATTCCGAAATACTCTCAATTATTTGCCTGCATGGCGGGTCACAAAGCGCACGCGAATCGGCAGCTTAGTGGCCGCGAGCCGCATGGCAACGCGGGCCTGCTGTTCTGTCACACCGTCGAGTTCGAACAGCATCCGTCCGGGGCGGACAACCGCAACCCAGCCTTCGACGCCGCCCTTCCCTTTACCCATTCGGACTTCAAGCGGTTTTTTAGTAAACGGCTTGTCCGGATAAATACGGAGCCAGAGTTTCCCTTTGCGTTTCAGATTGCGGTTGATCGCCACACGGCAGGCCTCAATCTGAATGTTTGTAATCCATGCGCGCTCCAGCGCCTGCAGGCCGTATTCTCCGAACGACAATGTCGTGCCGGCTTTGGCCATACCACCGCGGGAGCCCTTTTGGACTTTCCGATACTTAACTCGTTTGGGCATTAAAGGCATTGGTCAATACTCCTAAGCTTGCGCCTTTTCATCCTTCTTACAAATCCACACCTTGATACCGATTGCGCCGGCTACAGTCCGGGCAGTTGCCGTTCCGTAATCAATGTCGGCCCGCAACGTATGAAGCGGAACTTTGCCTTCTTTATAGCTTTCCGTACGGGAAATCTCGGCTCCGCCCAAACGTCCGCCAGCCAGCACTTTAATGCCGTCCGCACCGGTATCCATCGCCATCTGAATTGCACGCTTCATCGCTCTGCGATATGAAACGCGGCGTTCCAGCTGCACAGCAATTCCTTCGGCTACCAGTTTGGCATCGATGTCGGGGTTTTTTACTTCATCAATCTCAATGTAAACTTCTTTTTTGGTCATCTTACCGAGCTGCTCGCGCAACTTTTCGATGTCTTCGCCTTTGCGGCCAATCACCAGACCTGGACGGGCTGTACGAATGGTCACGCGGACACGGTTGGCATAACGCTCAATAAAGACGTTCGAAATCGAAGCATCTTTAAGGCGTTTGTGTACGGCTTCGCGGATAGCGATATCCTCTTGAAGCAGATCAGCAAACTCTTTCTTGCTGGCAAACCAGCGCGAGCGCCAGTTCTTGTTTACCGCAATTCGGAGTCCGATAGGATTTACTTTCTGTCCCAAAACGATTCCCTTTCCTTATTTACGATCCGTTAAAACCACTGTGATATGAGACGTACGCTTCCGAATGGGCGACGCCGAACCGCGAGCACGCGGGCGGGATCGCTTGAGCGCCGGACCACCATCCACATAGGCTTCTTTTACAAAAAGCTTGTCCGCAGAGACCCCTTCGTTGCTCTCCGCATTGGCAACGGCCGACTGAAGTGTTTTACCGATTTCAGTTGCCGCTTTCATTGCGTTAAAGCGTGTAATACGAAGGGCTTCCGCAACCGAAAGTCCCTGAATCTCGGACGCCATATAGCGTGCCTTGATCGGCGACATTCTTACATATTTCGTTGTTGCTGAAACTTCCATGTTTTTCTCTCAGTTTGCTACCGCTTTCTGAACGCAAAGGCGGCAACTATACGTCATTCCATTTTCAAATCCAGAACTTCTATAATAAAAATAAATTATTTCGAAACGGTCTTGTCGGTCGCAATACCATGCGACTTGAAAGAACGGGTCGGAGCAAACTCGCCGAGGCGATGTCCAACCATGTTTTCCGTCACAAAGACGGCAACAAACACCTTGCCGTTATGAACGGAAAAGTTGTGGCCTACAAATTCCGGTACGATCATTGAGGCGCGAGCCCATGTCTTGACCGGTTTTTTTCTGCCTGACACTTCCATCTGCGCAATTTTCTTGAGCAGCTTCGCATCAACGTAAGGACCTTTTTTAAGTGAACGAGCCATAGCTTACTTCTTTCTCCGTGCAACGATGTACTTATTCGAAGCCAGTTTGTGTTTGCGAGTGCGTTTGCCTTTGGCCAGCGTGCCCCACGGCGACTGCGGATGACCGCCGCCGGACGTACGACCTTCACCACCACCCATAGGATGGTCAACCGGATTCATCGCCACACCGCGAACGGTCGGGCGAATACCAAGCCAGCGTTTCCGTCCGGCCTTACCGCTGGAAATGTTCTCATGATCCGCATTACCGACCTGCCCTATCGTTGCGTAGCAACTGATGCGTATGCGGCGAATTTCACCGGACGGCATTTTCAGATTGGCGAAATCGCCTTCGCGAGACATCAGCTGTGCGCCGGTTCCAGCCGAACGGGCAATCTGCCCGCCGCCGCCCGGTTTCAGCTCGATGTTGTGAACCGTCATGCCCAGCGGAATTTTTTCGAGCGGCAGCGCATTGCCTGCAACCGGCTCTGCTTCTGGGCCGGATAGGACGACCGTGCCGACCTGAAGGCCGACCGGCGCCAGCATATAGCGCTTTTCGCCGTCCACATAGTTCAGCAACGCAATGCGCGCCGAGCGGTTCGGGTCGTACTCAATCGTAGCAACCGTTGCGGGAATGCCGTGCTTGTTGCGTTTAAAATCAATAAGGCGGTAACGCTGTTTGTGTCCGCCGCCGCGATGCCGGGTCGAAATGCGCCCTGCGCTATTGCGTCCACCGGTGCTCTTCTTGGCACGAATCAACGACTTTTCGGGCGTTGATTTTGTGATTTCTTCAAACGCGGAAGTCACCGTATGGCGGCGGCTTGGCGTGGTCGGTTTATATGTTTTTAAAGCCATGACTTAAACTCCTTACACGAAATCAATTTTGCTGTCTTCAGCCAGCGTCACTACGGCGCGCTTCAATCCGGCTGTGCGACCGGCGCTTGCGGTACGCTCGCGTTTGCCTTTACCCATCCGTTTCATGGTGTTGACCGCCGTCACCTTCACCTTGAACAGTTCTTCCACCGCCTGCTTAATCTCTGCCTTGTTTGCGGCAGGATTGACGTTGAAAATGTATTTGTTTTCAGCTTCGGTAAGGCGAGTGCCCTTTTCCGTCAGCATGACCTTTTGAATTACCTGATATACGTCTTTCATTGCAAATTCCTCTCTAAGCCAGGCGCTGTTCGAGTTTTTCCACACCCGCTTTGGTGATCACAATCTGCGGATAACGGACAATCTGATAGGTGTTAACATTCGCGGCGCAAACCACTTCAATATCCTGCAGATTACGGGCGGCCAGACACACATTTGCGTCCAGCGTATCCAGAATCAGCAGAGTCTTGCCTTTGATTTCCAAAGCCTGCAGTAGCGAACACATTTCCTTGGTGCGCGGTGTCGCCAGTTTCAGATCATCCAGAACCATTACCTGACCGGCTTCAGCTCTTTCACCGAACGCACGGGCAAAAGCTAAACGAACCACTTTACGCGGAACCTGCTTGCGAACCTTGCGCGGATGCGGACCGAACGCCACACCCCCGCCGCGCCATACGGGCGACTGACGGTATCCGGCGCGAGCACGTCCAAGACCTTTCTGCTTCCAGGGCTTCTTACCGGAACCAGCCACTTCACCCTTGCGCTGCGTGTTAGCAGAACCTTGGTGCTGATGGGCCTGATGGGTGATGACAGCCTGATGGACAGCCTGAGCGCCCTTATCAGAAACAGCGAAATTTTCGCTGAGGGTCACTTCGCCCAGCTTCTTCCCTTTGCAATTTTTAAGCGTTAACGTACTCATGATCATCCTCTCAAATTACTTCCTCTTGAGCGCTTCGCGCACAACCAGCGTCGTGCCGTTTGCACCGGGTACTGCGCCTTTAACTAAAATCAGGTTTTCAGCAGCGCGCACCTGAATCACCTTCAAACTCTGAGTGGTGACTTCTGTGTTGCCCATCTGACCGGCCATCTTCTTGCCTTTGAAAACACGACCGGGTTTTTCTTTCATACCGATCGAACCGGTCGTGCGGTGAAAGTGCGAACCGTGAGTCGCGCGTCCGCCGCCGAAGTTATGACGCTTCATAACCCCCTGAAAACCTTTACCTTTAGTAACGCCCACGATGTCAACATAGTTAACGCCTTCTAAAACAGAGGCGGTCACGGTGTCTCCGGCTTTGGCTTCATCCGTCGCATCCACACGGATCTCACGCAGTTCGCGCAGAGTGGCAACACCGGCTTTTTTGAAATGCCCCGCCAGCGGCTTGGCAACCCGTTCCGGTTTCTGTGCGCCGAAACCGAGCTGAACTGCTTCATAGCCGTCAGTCGCAACCGTTTTGCGCTGAACCACGCTGCACGGACCAGCCTCGATCACCGTTACGGGTATCAGTTTTCCTTCTTCGTCGAAGATCTGGGTCATACCCAGTTTTTTTCCTAATAGACTCTTCATGATTTCACTCAGATTTTAATGGTGATGTCCACGCCCGCCGGCAGATTAAGCTTTTTGAGCTCATCTACTGTTTTAATCGTCGGGTCAATAATGTCGAGCAGTCGCTTGTGCGTTCTGATCTCAAACTGTTCCATTGATTTCTTATTCACAAACGGACTGCGATTAACGGTAAGCCGTTCAATACGGGTCGGCATGGGAATGGGTCCTGCCACGCGAGCACCGGTGCGTTTGGCGGTCTCGACAATTTCCTTTGACGAGGCGTCCAGCACCCGGTGGTCAAAAGATTTTAAACGTATGCGTATGCGCTGATTATTCATAATTTCTCTCTGCTACCGGTTTAAGATGGTCTCCTGTATGGAATCCGGCACCGCCTCAAAGCGGTACGGCTCCATCGTGTAACTGGCCCGGCCTTTGGTTAACGAACGCAGTGTCGTGGCGTAGCCGAACATTTCTGCCAGCGGAACATCCACATGTACAATCTGCACCGCATCGCGGGCCTCGATCTCGCGGATCCGTCCGCGGCGACCGTTTAAATCATTCATCACATCGCCCAGATGTTCATCCGGAGCAATAATCTCAAGCTTCATGATCGGCTCCAGCAAAGTCGGCGAAGCATTGCCGATTGCCGCACGCAACGCCATAACAGCCGCTGTGCGAAAAGCCATTTCAGATGAATCAACCGGATGCGCGCTTCCGCCGGTAACCGTCACTTCAATATCCACCAGCGGATAGTTGCCGAGCACACCGGTCATGAGCGCATCGCCCAGACCTTCTTTAATGGCATCGTGAAATTCCGCCGGAATAATTTCTTTTGAAACTTTAACGGTCAGGTGGTTTCCGGAACTGCGCTCACGCGGAGCGACCTGAACGATCACATGTCCGAAGTGGCCGCGCCCGGCAAACTCACGCTGGAAAGTAAACTCACCAGAAGCAGTTTTCTGAACGCTCTCGCGATAAGCGACAACCGGCTTGCCGGCATTGGCCTGAACTTTGAATTCTCGGAAAATACGATCTTTGATAATCTCAAGGTGAAGCTCGCCCATTCCATTAATGATGGTCTGTCCGGTGTCTTCATTCATGGTGACACGGAAAGTCGGATCATCTTCGGACAGCGAAACAAGCGCGGATTTTAAAGCATCACGGTCAGCCTGAGTCTTCGGCTCAATCGCCATGGCGATCACCGGCTCCGGAAATTCAATGCGCTCAAGAACAATCGGGTGGTTCTCAAAACAAAGCGTATCGCCGGTTGTAAAATTCTTCAGGCCGGAAATTGCGCCGATTTCTCCGGTGTACAGCACTTCGATATCTTCACGGCTGTTGGCGTGCAGGCGCAGCAGGCGGCCAATCTTTTCACGATTCTTCGTGCGCGGATTATAAACGTTCTGACGTTTCTCAAGCTTGCCCGAATAGATACGCACAAAAACAAGTTTTCCGACGAAAGGATCAGTGGCCAGCTTAAACGCCAGTGCGCTGAGCGGCTCAAAGTCGCTGGCTTCGCGATGAATCACGTCTTCGGTTTTAGGATGGACTCCTTTGACAGCCGGAACATCGACAGGAGATGGCAGAAAATTAACAACGGCATCCAGCAACGGCTGAATTCCTTTGTTCTTCAGAGACGATCCACAAAATACCGGAACGATTTGTCCGGAAATCGTGGTGCGGCGCAGAGCGGCAATCAGCAACCCGGACGGAACATCCGGATTTTCGAGATACGTTTCGATCAGCTGCTCGTCTGCTTCCGAGACACGTTCGATCAATTCAGCGCGGGCTTTTTCAGCCGCAACAGCCAACTCTTCAGGAATGACACCTTCGATCACTTCGCTACCGAGGTTTTCTTCTTTGAAGAAAAGCGCCCGCATAGAAATCAGGTCGATCACGCCTTTAAAATTTTCTTCGGCTCCGATCGGAAGTTGTACAGGAACGGCTGGCGCCGCAAGCTTTTCGCATATCTGTTTTACAACCGAATCAAAGTCAGCACCTTTGCGATCCATCTTGTTGACGAATGCCAAACAGGGAACGTGATATTTTTTTGCCTGACGCCAAACGGTTTCGGACTGCGGCTGAACGCCCCCGACTCCGCAGAAAACGCCAACGGCTCCGTCAAGCACGCGCAAGGATCTTTCAACTTCAACGGTGAAGTCAACGTGTCCGGGCGTGTCGATTAAATTAATCTGATGGTCTTTCCAGAAACAAGTAGTCGCAGCGCTGGTTATAGTAATGCCGCGTTCCTGTTCCTGCTCCATCCAGTCCATGACGGCAGTACCTTCATGTACTTCGCCCATTTTATAGACGCGACCGGTGTAATACAGAATGCGTTCTGAAGTTGTAGTTTTTCCGGCATCAATGTGCGCGACGATTCCGATGTTGCGAATCGAGGACAAACTGCGTCCGCGCGCCGCGTCTTCCCGGTGGGAGGGCGCAGAGCTCTTCGCATTTTTTCCATCCTGTTTCACAGCAACCTTCATTTCGAATCCAAATCATTACCACTTGTAGTGAGCAAACGCCTTGTTAGCCTGAGCCATCTTGTGCGTATCGTCGCGTTTCTTAACAGCAGAACCTTGGTTATTGTAGGCATCCAGAACTTCCATCGCCAGCGCGCGGCGCATCGGCTGACCGCGGCGGGTCTTGGCATACAGAATGAGCCAGCGGCAAGCCAGCGCGGTTTGGCGCTTCGGGCTGACTTCGAGCGGAACCTGATAGGTTGCACCGCCGACGCGCTTGGACTTCACTTCCAGCTTCGGTTTGATGTTATCAACGGCACGGGCAAATACGATCAAAGGATCTTCGTCTTTCAGTTTCTGCTGAATGTCTTCCAGCGCACCGTAAACGATCGCGGCGGCGGTCGATTTTTTTCCACCCCCCATGATGCTGTTGATCATGTAAGCCAACAGTTCGTTGTTAAAGCGCGGGTCCGGAGTAACCGTACGTTTTTCTGCTCTGCGTCTTCTTGCCATGGTTTAAAGCTTTCTCTTAAGATTCTTTCGGTTTCTTGGCCCCGTATTTGGAACGTCCCCGGCGGCGACTGGTTACACCGAGGCAGTCGAGGGTGCCGCGCACGATATGATAGCGAACCCCTGGCAAGTCCTTCACCCTTCCGCCGCGAACCAGCACCATGCTGTGCTCCTGCAGATTATGCCCTTCACCCGGAATGTAAGCATTGACTTCGCGACCGTTCGTCAACCGTACACGAGCGACTTTCCGCAACGCGGAGTTCGGCTTCTTCGGGGTCATGGTCTTCACGAGAAGACAGACGCCGCGGCGCTGAGGACAGTTCATCAACGCGGGTGATTTCTTCTTCTTCTGAAGCGGTTTACGCGGTTTTTTTATAAGCTGATTAATCGTCGGCATAAGTTCCTTCCATCAAAAAAAACGAGCGGCAGATAATAGGAGCCCACCGCTCATCCAGCAAGCATTAAGATTTAACTTTCTGCGGTTTTTTCTTCCTGACCCAATAACGGATTCGAACCCAGCGCATCCTCTACGCTGATCTCCTCACCCAGCTTGACCGGGCGGATGTTCTTGTAAAGCGGGAAGCCGCTACCGGCCGGAATCAAGTGACCCATGATCACGTTCTCTTTAAATCCGCGCAGCTGATCAATTCGTCCCAGTGTCGCCGCCTGCGTCAGTACGCGAGTGGTGTCCTGGAACGATGCTGCCGAAATAAAGCTCTCGGTTGCCAGCGCCGCCTTGGTGATCCCCAGCAGAACCGGTGAAGCTTCCGCCGGACGGCGACCTTCTTCCATGGCCCGCTGATTGACTTCCTGAAATTTCTGTTTCTCGACCTGTTCGCCCCAGAGAAACTCTGTGTCGCCCGGATCGGTAATTTTTACTTTGCGAAGCATCTGGCGGACAATCACCTCGATATGCTTGTCGTTGATTTCCACACCTTGGAGGCGGTAAACCGCTTGAACTTCGTTCACCAGGTATTCCTGCAGTTCCTGCGGACCGCAAACTTCGAGCAGTTCCTGCGGAACAATCGGTCCTTCCGTAAGCTGCTGCCCTTTCTGAACCACGTCGCCGGAATACACGATCACGTGCTTGCCCATCGGAATGAGATGCTCTTCTTCGGTGCCGGTAGCTGGGTCGCGAACGATCAGCTGACGTTTACCTTTAGCGATACCGCCCAGTTCGACAACCCCGTCGATCTTCGCGATCTCGGCGGCTTCTTTCGGACGGCGGGCTTCCACCAATTCGGCCACGCGCGGAAGACCCCCGGTGATGTCCTTGGTACGGGCCTGTTTGCGCGGTGTCTTAGCCAGCGTGGCACCGGCGCTGATCTTCATGCCTTTAAGCACCATCACGTGGGCTGCAGACGGAATCGAGTAATACGCGATCGCTTTGCCGGAAGCGCCTTTGACGACGATCTGCGGATGCAGGTCTTCTTTGTGCTCCAGCACAACAAGACCTTCAATGCCGGTCGTTTCGTCTTCGGCGCGCTGAACGGTAACGCCTTCAATAAAGTCATGGAAATCAACCGTTCCGTCTTGCTCCGAAAGAATCGGCACGCTGTACGGATCCCAACTGACAAAGGTTTCGCCTTTTTTGACCCGCGCTCCATCTTCAACTGCAATCACTGCGCCGATTACGGTCGAATAGCGCTCAAGTTCGCGGCCATCGTCGTCGTACGTCACCACAAAACCGTTTTTATTAAGAATGACGTGTCCGGTCTCAACTTTAACTGTGCGCAGATTTTCGTACCGGATGACCGAGGTCTCTCTTGCCGTAATCTTTGGCTGTTTAAAGACCGAGCTCGCGGTACCACCGATATGGAACGTACGCATGGTGAGCTGTGTACCGGGTTCACCGATGGACTGTGCGGCGATAATACCGACCGGCTCGCCCAGACGGGCCTCACGGCTCGACGCCAGATTGCGGCCATAGCACTTGGCGCAGACGCCGCGGCGCGACTCACAGGTCAGTACGCTGCGAATACGGATTTTCTCGACGCCGACCCGCTCAATTTTCTTGGCGGCGTATTCGTCGATAATCTCATTGGCCGCAACAATCACTTCCTTCGCGTTGTACGGGTCACAGATATCGTCGCAGGCGGTACGCCCGATGATGCGCTGTGCCAGAGAGACGAGTTCGTCATCACCGTCGGTGATGGCACTCACTTCAATACCGTTAAGCGTGTGACAATCTTCTTCCATGATGATGATGTCATGGGCCACATCGACCAGCTTGCGAGTGAGATAACCCGAGTCGGCAGTCTTCAACGCGGTATCGGCAAGACCCTTACGGGCACCGTGCGTCGAAATAAAGTATTCCAGCACGCTCAATCCTTCGCGGAAGTTCGCGAGAATCGGACGCTCGATAATTTCACCGGACGGTTTGGCCATCAAACCGCGCATACCGGCCAGCTGACGAATCTGCTGACGGCTACCGCGGGCACCGGAATCCACCATGATGAAAACGGGGTTCAGGTCTTTGGCCGAATCTTTGTTGACTGGATCATCGTTGCGTTCCAGTGCGCTGAACAGCTTGCTGGTCAGCTTATCGTTGGCATCGGTCCATTGGTCAATGACCATGTTATAACGCTCGCCGTCTGTGATTAGACCTTTTTTGTATTTGTCTTCCACCGCGCTGATCGTCTTGCGGGCCGCCGCAATGATTTCCGCCTTTTCCGGAGGAATGATCATATCGGAAAGACCGATTGAAATACCGGCGGCAGTCGCTTGAGCAAAGCCGAGGTTCTTGAGGCTGTCGAGTACGCGAACCGTTTCGTCATGACCCGCCACTTCGTAGCAATGCTCAATGAGCTTGCCGAGGAGTTTCTTGGTAATGCGCTCATTGACAAAACCGATGCTGTCAGGCCAGACCTCGTTAAAAAATACACGACCGACTGTGGTAATAATCGCCGACTTGTGCTGATCGCCGAATTTTGTTTCCCGCTGATAATCGGTATTGCGATAACGAATGCGGTCATGCAGGCGTAAAGCACCTTCATCAAACGCAGTGTGAACTTCGTTAATGTCGGCCAGTAGCGGCAGGCGCTCCTGATCGTCCTTACCGCTGTTCTTGCGGGATTCCAGCATGAAAGTCTGTGAAAAACTGGTCAGGAAGTAAATTCCGAGCGCGATATCCTGCGTTGGTGTCATGACCGGTTTTCCGCTGGACGGCGAAAAGATATTGTTCGGAGCCAGCATCAAGCTCTTGGACTCGATCTGCGCTTCAACCGAAAGCGGAACGTGAACGGCCATTTGGTCACCGTCGAAGTCTGCGTTATACGCCGTACAAACGAGAGGATGAACCTGAATGGCCTCCCCTTCGATCAAGATCGGCTCAAACGACTGAATCGAAAGACGATGCAACGTCGGTGCGCGGTTCAGCATGACGGTGTGACCTTTGGTCACCTGATCCAGAATGTCCCATACGACTTCTTCTTCGCGCTCAATCATCTTCTTGGCGCTGCGCACGGTATGCACAATGCCACGCTCTTTGAGCTTGCGAATGATAAAGGGTTCGAACAGGACAAGTGCCATTTTCTTCGGCAAACCGCACTGGTTCAGCTTCAGGTTCGGGCCGACCACGATCACGGAACGCCCGGAGTAGTCAACGCGTTTGCCAAGCAGGTTCTGACGGAACCGGCCCTGCTTACCTTTAAGCATGTCGCTTAGCGACTTGAGCGGACGGTTCCCCGGGCCGCTGACCGCGCGACCGTGGCGACCGTTATCAAACAGCGCATCCACAGCCTGCTGCAACATCCGTTTTTCGTTGCGGATGATCACTTCCGGCGTTTTGAGTGCCAGCAAAGTTTTTAGACGGTTATTGCGGTTGATGACGCGGCGGTAGAGATCGTTCAGGTCGGACGTTGCAAACCGTCCGCCTTCAAGCGGAACCAGCGGACGCAGATCCGGAGGAATCACCGGCAGTACTTCAAAAATCATCCACTCAGGACGGGAGTTGCTCTTGATCAGTCCTTCGATGACCTTCATCTGACTGACCAGTTTCTTGCGGGTCTGCTTGCTACGGGTGCTGGCGAGTGAGTCTTCAAGTTCACCCAGCTTTTCAGCCAAATTAATCTTCTTGAGAAGCTCACGAATCCCTTCGGCGCCGATACGGGCGTCGAAACTGCCTTCGCCGTAATTATCCAGCGCCTCACGGTATTCGAGTTCGGTCAGTAATTGTTTTTCTTTGAGCGGTGTATCCCCCGGCTCAATGACAACATAGTCATCGTAGTAGATAATGTGCTCGAGGCTGCGCAGAGTCATGTCAAGCAGAAGACCCATGCGGCTCGGTGTGGCTTTGAAAAACCAGATATGCGATACCGGAACGGCCAGCTCAATGTGAGCCATGCGTTCACGGCGGACGCGTGACAAAGTCACTTCAACGCCGCAACGGTCACAGATGACCCCTTTGTGCTTGATGCGTTTGTATTTTCCGCAGCTGCACTCCCAGTCCTTGGAAGGACCAAAAATCCGTTCGCAGAAAAGGCCGCCCTTTTCAGGTTTGAATGTCCGGTAGTTGATGGTTTCTGGGTTTTTAACTTCCCCAAAACTCCAGGAACGAATGTCTTCGGGCGAAGCCAGTTTGATGCTGGCCACGTCGACGATCGCTTCTGTCTCTACGCCGAGTATGTCTGCTGCGTTGCGTGTATCCACCGTTTTTCTCCTGTCAAAGATTAAATACGTCCTGTGAACGAAACATTGTCTGTGTTCGGCTTCTTAACTTCAAAATTCAAGCCGAGCCCCTGCAGTTCCTTGATGAGCACGTTGAACGATTCCGGACGTCCGGCATCAAGTACGTTCTCACCCTTCACAATGGACTCATAAATACGAGTACGGCCAGCGAGGTCATCGCTCTTTACCGTCAGCACTTCCTGTAATGCATGGGCCGCGCCATAGGCTTCCAGCGCCCACACTTCCATTTCCCCGAAGCGCTGTCCTCCGTACTGCGCCTTGCCGCCCAGCGGTTGCTGAGTGACGAGCGAATACGGACCGACGGCACGGGCGTGGATCTTCTCCGTTACCAAGTGATGCAGTTTGAGCATGTAAATGGTTCCGACCACAACGCGCTGTTCAAATGCTTCGCCGGTACGACCGTCGTAGAGCATCGTCTTGCCGTCTTTGGGCAATCCGGCTTCTTCGAGCATTTCGCGAATTTCTTTTTCCGAAATCCCGTCGAAAATCGGTGTAGCGGCGTGGATGCCAAGATGTTTACAGGCCCAGCCAAGATGGGTCTCAAGAACCTGACCGACGTTCATACGCGAAGGTACGCCGAGCGGATTCAGTACGATTTCGACCGGTGTTCCGTCCGGCAGGAAGGGCATGTCTTCTTCGGGCAGAATGCGCGAAATAACACCTTTATTACCGTGACGACCGGCCATCTTGTCCCCGACCGACAGCTTCTTCTTGCTGGCCACATAAACCTTGACCTGCTTGACGATGCCTTCGTCGACTTCTTCGCCGCTTCCGGCGCGATCCAGTGAACGCTGCTTGTCCGCTTCGGCTTCCGTGAACTTGTTGCGGAAGTTGTCGATGATGCTCATGATCTTGATCCGGATGGGGCTCGGATCGATTTCGATGTGTTCAAAACTGGCAGCCAACTTGCGCAAAAGAGTTTTGGTGATTTTGCGGTTGGCCGGGATGATTACATCGCCGGACTGCACATTCACCACATCCAGCGGAATCTTTTCGCCCAGCAGAATATTGCTGAGGGCTTCCGTCAGATCTTCAGTCAGTTCATGAACCGAACTCCTATAATGCTCTTCGATGTCCTTTTGGCGTTTGCGCATGTCGGCAGCCGGCTTGGCTTTCGGTTCTTCCTTAGCATTCTTATTCTTGGAAGAAACTTTAACGTCCATCACGATGCCGTACGTGCCGCTAGGTGCACGCAGGGAAGTATCGCGAACGTCGGCCGCTTTTTCGCCGAAAATGGCGCGCAGAAGACGTTCTTCAGGAGCCAGCTCGGTCTCAACTTTCGGTGTAATTTTCCCGACAAGAATATCGCCGGGCTTCACTTCCGCACCGATCTGAATAATTCCTTCGTGCGTCAGGTTCTTGAGAGCCTCTTCGCCGACATTCGGAATGTCGCGGGTGATTTCTTCCGGACCCAGCTTGGTGTCGCGGGCACCGCACTCGAACTCTTCGATATGGATTGAGGTATAGACATCTTCCTTAACGATCTTCTGACTGATCAGAATCGCGTCTTCAAAGTTATATCCGCACCACGGCATGAAGGCTACGGTTACGTTACGGCCGAGAGCGAGCTCGCCCTGATCCGTTGCGGGGCCGTCAGCCAGAACCTGACCCTTCTTAACCTTCTCGCCGCGTTTGACAATCGGGCGCTGATTAAGACAGGTGCCTGCGTTGGAACGCATAAACTTGCGCAGATCGTATTCCTGATAGTCTTCTTTGGGTGTCTTCTTTTTGACCGGCACTTCACCGTCTTTAGAGACAATGATCTTATCAGCCGAAACGTAAGCCACTTTGCCGGCCTCTTCGGCAAGAATCAGTACCCGCGAGTCGCGGGCAATACGCCCTTCAATACCGGTGGCCACAAACGGACGCTCAGACACCATCAGCGGAACAGCCTGACGTTGCATGTTCGAGCCCATCAAGGCGCGGTTGGCGTCGTCGTGCTCAAGGAACGGAATCAGTCCGGCTGCAATACTCACCACCTGCTTGGGCGAAACGTCCATGTACTGCACTTCGGACGGGGCCACTTCTTTAAAGTCGCCGCGAACACGAACCATGACGCGATCATTCTGGAAAGTGCCGTTGGCGTTGAGCGGAGCGTTCGCCTGAGCAATAACAAAATTTTCTTCTTCATCCGCCGTCAGCGATTCGACCTTGTCGCTCACGCGACCTTTTTCAACCTTGCGGTAGGGAGAGATGATGAAGCCGTACTCATTGATGCGCGCAAAGGTGCTCAACGAGGAGATCAAACCGATGTTCGGACCTTCCGGTGTTTCAATCGGGCAGATACGTCCGTAGTGCGAACTGTGAACGTCGCGCACCTCGAAACCGGCGCGGTCGCGATTCAACCCGCCTGGGCCAAGCGCCGAAAGACGGCGTTTATGCGTCAGTTCAGACAACGGATTGGTTTGATCCATGAACTGGCTGAGCTGCGAGCGACCAAAGAAATCTTTGATTACAGCGGAAAGCGCTTTGGGATTAATCAGCTTTTGCGAGCTGAGGCGGTCAACCGTCGTATCAAAGATCGTCATACGTTCTTTGACCAGCCGCTGAATACGGGCCAGACCGACACGACACTGCCCTTCAAGCAGCTCGCCAACCGTACGAATGCGACGGCTTCCCAGATGATCGATGTCATCAAGCGTGCCATTCCCCATGCGGATATTGATGAGATAGCGGACAGCTTCCACAACGTCTTCTTTATCCAGCGTCAGTGAAGTCGCTTTGGTTCTCAGCTTTTGCTGAATCTTGTAGCGACCGACACGGCTCAGGCTGAAGCGGGTTTCGTCGAAGAAAAGACGCTTGAGCATCTGGCGGGCGGAAGCGGTAGTTGGCGGATCGCCGGGCCGCAACTTTTGGTAAAGGTCTTTGAGTGCTTCGTCGACTGAACGGGTGGTGTCCTTCTGGATAGTCTTCATGAAAAGACCTTCGTCCCAGGAAACATTGACCACTTCGACATTCTTATAGCCGGCGAGCTTCATGCGCTGAATCATGTCCAGCGTGAGCGCATCGTAACGGCGGCCGATAACGGACTGAGAGTCGCTATCCACCGCATCGTCTTTGAGCACCAGATTGGAAAGCTCCGCTTCATCGCCGATCCGTTTGCTCAGCTGGAAACTTTCGATTGTGTAATAGAGATTAATAATTTCTTCGTCGGTTCCATATCCGAGAGCGCGCAGGAATGTTGACGCAAGAAATTTTCTGCGGCGGCGCTTGCGGTCGAGATAGACATAAAGCAGGTCGGAGGTGTCAAACTGGGTTTCCACCCATGAACCATGATCCGGAATGATGCGGAAAGAATAGAGCAGCGAACCGTTTGCGTGAGTGGTCTGCTCGAAGCAGATACCCGGCGAGCGATGCAACTGGCTGACAATAACGCGTTCGGCTCCATTGATCACAAAACTACCGCGTTCCGTCATCAGAGGAATTTCACCCATGAACAAGGTGTCTTCGCGAACATCTTCGTTTTCGCGCAACCGAAACGTTACATAGAGCGGAGCTGCGTAGGTTTCGCCTTCTTTAATGGCTTCCACATACGACAGATTCGGCTCTTTGATTTCGTAACTGGCGAAATCAAGCGCAATCTGACCATCATAACTTTCAACCGGAAACGCTTCGCCTAAAACCGCCTGCAAACCGGTTTTCTTTCGGCGCGACGGGGCGACTCCCTGCTGGAGAAACTCCGCATAGGAATTAGTCTGAAGCTCAATGAGATCCGGTGCTTCAATTACGTCTATCAGTTTTCCAAAGTTTTTTCTATCGGCCATTCAATCACCTTCAGGCTCTTATTGGACGCTTCATCCCGCGCTTTATAAAAAGACGGCGGGTCACGAAATACAAACACACTACCTGACGCACAGAAGCACCGGCGGGGAAACCGCCGGGCCATGCCTGAGCATCGCTTCTGTTACTTGATTTCGATGGTAGCGCCGGCGGCTTCGAGCTTTGCCTTGATGGATGCAGCTTCTTCCTTGGAGACGCCTTCTTTGACCGTCTTCGGAGCGCCATCCACCAGATCCTTAGCTTCTTTGAGACCCAAGGCGGTAACGCCGCGGAGCTCTTTGATCACCTGGATCTTCTGCGAACCAGCCTGCGTCAGCACAACCGTGAACTCAGTCTTCTCAGCAACCGCTTCGGCTGCTACCGCGCCGCCCGCTGCCGCAACTGCGACCGGAGCTGCTGCAGAAACGCCCAGACGGGTTTCTAGAGCTTTGACGAGCTTCGAAAGCTCAAGTACGGAAATGCCTTCAATCCAGTCAACAAACTCGGCCATTTTGCCTTCGAGCTGGACGCCATCTTTTACTTCTACAGTTTCTTCAGCCATTTTATCTTCCTCCCTACGAATTGAATTCAACCAACCAATTAAAAAATTACTACGCCGCTTTTTCTTTTTTCTCAGCGACGGCATTCAGTACATACAGCAGGCTACAAACCTTCTGATTCATCACACCAACAACCTGCGTCATCGGAGCCGCCAGCGTGCCGACCAACTTGGCCTGCAGCTCTTTCTTGCCAGGCAGCGATGCCAATGCAACAACATCCTTTGCCGAAAGAGCGGCGCCTTCCAGCACACCGCCTTTGACCGCCGGCCTATTCTTGTCGGCGGAGAATTTCTTCAGAATCTTAGCAACTTCAACCACATCGCCCGAACCAAAGATTACGGCGGTCGGCCCGGCCAACGTTGCATTTCCAATACCACAACCCATTTCGCTACTGATGCGTCCGAGCATGCTGTTCTTTACAACCTTCACCCGGGCATTGGCACCGCGCAGAAGCTTTTTGAACGCATCGGTTTCAGGCATGGTCATGCCTTTGTAGTCGGCCAGCAACATATAGAGCGCTCCGGAGACATTCTCCTGAACCTCGTTATACATGGCCTGCTTTTCCGGTCTGATCTTTTTGTTTTCTTTGCTCATGACTCTTTACCCTGCTTTACGATTAAACTGTTGCAGACTCTTTGGTGTCAATGTGCAACCCCGGCCCCATCGTGCTGGAAATCGTGCACCGCTTGATGTAAATCCCCTTCGTCGAAGCCGGTTTGGCAGCTAGAATCGCTTCGTATACGGCGTGGAAGTTTTCAGCAAGCGCCTCGGCAGCAAACGACCGTCTGCCAAACGGCACCATGACGTTTCCGTTCTTATCCATACGGAATTCAACGCGACCCGCCTTGAACTGCTTAACGGCAGTAGCGGTATCGTCTGTTACAGTTCCGGTTTTCGGGTTGGGCATCAAACCGCGCGGGCCGAGAACTTTACCGAGCTTGCGGACTTCCTTCATCGCATCGGGCGTGGAAATTACGATGTCAAAATCCATCCAGCCGCCGGTTACTTTGGCCAGAAGATCTTCAAAACCGGCTTCGACAGCACCTGCCGTGCGGGCTGCTTCAGCAGCCGAACCGGTAGCAAATACAATCACGCGAACGTCTTTACCCGTTCCATGCGGAAGCGCCACGGTCGAGCGAATCGCCTGATCCGATTTGGTCGGATCGACGCCCATTCGCAGAGCCACTTCAACGGTTTCGTCAAATTTTGCGGTCGGATTGTTTTTGATGAACTGGATCGCCTCTTCGATTGGATACAGTTTTTCGACCGAAACTTTTTTCTTTACTGCGGTATATGTTTTTCCGTGCTTAGCCATGGTTATTCAACCTCAATTCCCATACTGCGGGCTGTGCCGGCGATGATACGGCAGGCCGCATCAATATCGCTTGCATTTAAATCAGCCTCTTTAATTTTGGCAATCTCCGCCACCTGCGCGCGGGTCACTTTTCCCACTTTATCGCGGTTCGGAACTCCTGATCCCTTAGCAACAGCTGCCGCCTTTTTGAGCAACGCGGAGGCCGGGGGACTCTTAGTGATAAAACTGAACGAACGATCCTGATAGACGGTAATCACCACCGGGATGATCATGCCCGCTTCTTTTTGCGTGGCCGCATTGAAGGCCTTGCAAAACTCCATGATGTTCACGCCGTGCTGACCCAATGCAGGACCCACCGGCGGCGCCGGATTGGCCGCTCCGGCCGGAATCTGCAGTTTGATCATTCCTTTTTCTTTTTTTGCCATAACAAAACTCCGCTCAAATTACGCTTTGTCCGCCTGCCAGTATTCAAGTTCTACCGGAGCTGACCGGCCGAAGATCGAAACTGAAACTTTCAGTTTGCCGCGACCCGGATCAACTTCTTCAATCACTCCGTTAAAGTTAAGGAACGGCCCGTCTGTAATCTTGATGGTCTCACCTGGTTCAAAATTGATCTTGGGCGTAACCGTTTCCTTCTTCTCTTCCACCTGATTGATAATCCGATCCACTTCGTCAGCGCGCAACGGCACCGGAGATTCTCCTCCGACAAAACCGATCACACCGGGAGTGTTCTGAATAAAATACCAGGTTTCCTCTACCAAATTCTTTTTTTCGCCATACAGCGCCAGATTGGCCAGCACATAGCCGGGGAAAAACTTGCGAGAGACCGTCGTCTTTTTGCCCTGCTTCACTTCCGAAACTTTTTCGGTTGGAATCAGAACTTCGCCGATAAATTCTCCCAGCTCTTCCTGCTTTACCCGGCTAACGATGCTATTCTGCACCTTATATTCGTGCCCGGAGAGCGTATGTAAAACAAACCACTGTTTTTCCATTGTTTTCTTTCTCTCCGATTACCGAAGAACCGTCCGCAACAGGCCCATCAGAACCGTATCACTCAACCCGACAAAGACACCGAGAATCAAAACCGAAATCACCACAACCATCGTCGATCCGAAAAGCTCCTGCCTCGTCGGCCAGACACATTTCTTCAGCTCGATCTTCACCTCGCTTAGAAACGTCTTCAGTGCATTGAACAGTTCGACTATTTTTTTCATCTCGTTTTCCCGAAGAACTGGCAGGCCAGGAGGGAATTGAACCCCCAACCTGCGGTTTTGGAGACCGCCGCTCTGCCAATTGAGCTACTGGCCTACACCGAAATTTTTCCTACTTGGTTTCCTTATGCACCGTGTGACTGCGATCGTGCGGGCAGAATTTCTTTACCTCAAGCCGACCCGTCGAAAGTTTTTTGTTCTTTGTCGTCGTGTAGTTCCGCCGCTTACATTCCGTGCAAGCCAGTGTAATAATATCGCGCATGATTTAAAGCCCTTCTTCCGGCAGATTGCTCATAAAACAGTGCACCTCTTTACAGATGCACTGCTTCCAGTTTCCGTCACCGCTTACTTAATCACTTCGGTTACACGTCCGGCACCGACAGTACGTCCGCCTTCACGAATCGCAAAGCGCATGTGCTGTTCCATGGCGATCGGAGTGATCAGCGCAACATTCATTGTCACATTGTCGCCGGGCATAACCATTTCCACGCCTTCCGGCAGGGTGATGTCGCCAGTCACGTCCGTTGTGCGGAAGTAGAACTGCGGACGATAGCCTTTAAAGAACGGAGTATGACGTCCGCCTTCGTCTTTGCTCAAAACGTACACTTCGGCTTTGAAGTCCGTGTGCGGCAGAATAGAACCCGGCTTGGCCAAAACCTGACCGCGCTCGACATCTTCTTTCTTGGTGCTGCGAAGCAAACAACCTACGTTGTCGCCAGCCTGCCCCTGATCCAAAATTTTACGGAACATTTCAACGCCGGTACAGGTCGTTTTAACGGTCGGCTTCAAACCAACGATTTCAACGTCATCACCGGTATGAACAATACCGCGTTCGACACGACCAGTCACCACAGTGCCGCGACCTTCAATCGAGAACACGTCTTCGATCGGGAGCAGAAAAGCCTGGTCGGTAACACGCACCGGCTCCTTGATGTAGTTGTCGAGAGCGTCCATCAGCTCCTGAATGCAGGCAGCACCCGGGCCGGATGGATCAGCGATCGCGCCCGTTGCAGAACCGCGAATCACCGGAATGTCGTCACCGGGGAATTCGTACTTACAGAGAAGTTCGCGGATTTCCATTTCGACGAGGTCGAGCAGTTCAGCATCGTCCACGAGGTCGCACTTGTTCATGAACACCACGATGGCCGGAACACCGACCTGACGGGCGAGAAGAATGTGCTCACGGGTCTGCGGCATCGGTCCGTCGCAGGCGCTGACCACCAGAATCGCGCCGTCCATCTGAGCGGCACCGGTAATCATGTTCTTGACGTAGTCGGCATGGCCGGGGCAGTCAACGTGTGCATAATGTCGATTGGCCGTGGAATATTCGACGTGCGAGGTGGCAATCGTCAAAATTTTGGTCGGGTCGCGGCGGCCCTGTGACTCGGAAGCTTTAGCAACCTGGTCATATGCAATGTAGCTTGCGAGGCCTTTGGCGCCCTGCACGCAGGTGATGGATGCCGTCAGCGTTGTTTTACCATGGTCAACGTGGCCGATCGTGCCCACGTTCACGTGCGGTTTTGTCCGTTCGAATTTATCTTTAGCCATGACTTCTCCTTCTGATCCGTTTACTACTTACTTAATCCAGTTAACAAATTCTCTCTTCTCTTGTGGAGCCCACGAGCGGAGTCGAACCGCTGACCTCATCCTTACCAAGGATGTGCTCTACCAACTGAGCTACGTGGGCGGTTTTCCCCCGTGCTCGCGCCATCTCATCCAAAAGTAAAAAAGTATAAAAAGGCCCGCTTCCTGTTTTTCGCCTCAAGAAACAGACTTTTCTTACACCCGTTTAGTCCTAAATTACTCTGCGCAAACACCAACAACTGCTTGGTCTATCACACAAAGGGGAGCGACTTTAGCGGAAACGAACAGCCTGTCAACTATTTTGGGGTAAATATTTTCAACCGATCCAAACGAACGGTTTTCAACCTCTTCGCTACGAAATGCATGAAAAATTTAGTTGATTGTAAAAATGTAATGACTACAATTTTTGTCATGTTTAAAATCGAACTGTAACATAAGGAAATATCGAATATGTTAAAAATAGGAAAACAGGTGCCCGACTTCGAAATGGATGCCTTCCATAACGAGGAAATCAAAAAAATCAAACTCTCGGACTACAAAGGCAAGTGGGTCGTAGTGATTTTCTACCCAGCCGACTTCACCTTCGTCTGTCCGACTGAACTCAAAGAAGCCGCTACTCTCTACCCTAAATTCCAGAAAGCGGGCGCGGAAGTCATCAGCGTCAGCACCGACACCGCCTTTGCCCATAAAGCATGGCATGACACGTCCGATGCCATCAAAATAGTCAAATACCCAATGGGGGCCGATCCGACAGGCAATATCAGTCGCGCTTTCGGCACCTACATCGAAGAAAGCGGCCTTGCTCTGCGAGGCACGTTCATCATAGATCCAGACGGTGTACTGAAAACCGTTGAAATGCACGATCTCGGCATCGGCCGCAGCGCGGTTGAAGCCTTGCGGAAACTCGAAGCTGCCAAATTCGTCCGCGAACACGGGGATCAGGTCTGCCCAGCGGCGTGGCAGCCCGGTGACGAGACACTCACTCCAGGCCTCGACCTCATCGGAAAAATCTAAAGTTTCAACGATTGGAACTTTGCCGACCCCGTTTTCAAACCATTGGAAAACGGGGTTTATTTTTTCCATACACTGGAAACAAGCGCGTCGTACTCGGCGCGGCGCCAGAGTTCGTCGAGACCCGGATGCACCATGATAATTCCAGGCTCTTGAACGGTGCGGAGAAATTTTTCAAGGTGTTGCGGGTAGCGCACGAAATCGGCGTAGTTATAAATTCCGCCAAAGCCGTCGTTGGTTGGAATCCCTGCCTTTCTCAATTTGAACTTCAGTACGCAGCCCGGCGCGGCGATGAAAAAACTTTTTAGCGAGCACTGTCTCAACGGCATCGCCGCATTACGTACGAACGGCAGGTTACCCGCACAGCGGTTTTGAATAAACCCGATCACCGCATCGCGAATGACCGGCAGCTGCTGAACATGCAAATGGCCGTCGATGAAATCCGGGCGACGCCCCGTGATTTCTTCGAACCGCTCGTATTGCATCGAAAGCTCGTTGTAAATCTCCCTCTGAACAAGTTGCCGAGTGTAAGCCCGGAGCACAAGACAGCGAAACTCCGGCGGAGTTTCTGCCAGTGTAAAATGCAAACCAAGCTGCGCCGAACCGAGTTCAGAGATTTGATCAGCCGTAAAAAACGGCATATTGACCATGCAGGAAACTGCGCTGATTTTTCCGGCACGGGCCAATTCCGCCGTGGCGCGGTTAATGTCTATCGTCATTCCGAAGTCGTCGGCACAAATAATCATTGCTTCGTCCCATGCAGTAATTCGAGTAGCAGTGCGGCGGCTTCGTCACCTCCATTAAAATCAACCGGCACGCGGTTTTCTTTAATTCCATCCCAGCGGTTAAGCCGGTACACATCCTTCAGCCGTTGGATAATTGTTCCGGTGGCTGCAACATCCCCCGCCCCAACATCTTTCACCATCTGTGCGTTGATTAACTGCTCGGCGTGATTGGGTACAGGAATGACATACACCGGACGCATCATGGCGATCGCTTCGCTAACGGATGAAAACCCGCCATTAATCACCAGTGCGCCGGCATTGCGGACAAACTCAAGGCTCTCGCGGATTTTCCCGTGATAGGTGACGTTGCCGGCGCTGACGCCTTCACGGCCGATCACGTCCACTTTCCATGGCAGGGTTTGAAGTTCAGAAATTTGCGATGCAAACGCCGAGCCGCTGAGCATGACTACAATACGATCAATCTCCTGCGGAAGCGGAACCGGCTTCCCGGCACGTTCCAGCGCGGTTTCGCGGGCACCATCGCGCACAATCAAACCAACGCGTTTGAAAACATCGCTGCGCGGTTTATCGGCGAACGGCGACGGGCTGACCGCCAGCTTCCACTTCATGCGGTGGAATAAATAGTCCGAATATTCGATACCCCAGAAGTGAGAGCGGATGGACGCCGGAAGATTCTTCCGCCGGAAGTATTCCGTCACCACGACATCCGAATTATTGATACCGGCCAGCGGAATGCGGCGGCGCAAAACCGGACTGACAACATATTCAGAGTCTGTAACCACCATGTCCGGCTTCAGCTCACCAAGAAGTGCTTCGAGTTTGACTCTCTTCTCACATAACGCGCCGCGCATGTTTCGCACCCCTGCCAACGTGCCGAGCGCATTCACGCCGTCGCCGGAAAAAGCGTAGGCCAGCGGCGGCGTGGCGGTGAGAGAGGCAATGCCGGGGCGATCATTAAAAAAGAAAATTCCGTTTCCGGAAGTAATGATGTGTACTTCAGCTTCGGCGATCAAACGCTGAATAATTACATGGCAACGCGTGCTGTTGCCCATGCCGAGCCCGTTAATCGCAAAAAGGATGACCGGTTTCTTTGCCATTTGTTTATGCCGTCATGGTACGAAGGAAAGGACTCTGTTGTATAGCGGAAAACCCGCAGAGTATCCGACCGGTATTTCGCCGACAGTCCTGCCTTCTGTTTTAGGGCGTGTCATTAATTAATAAGAAAGTCTTCGTTTTTAACGAAAGATAGAGCAGGATTCCTCTTTTTTTGGAGGGTTCTTTGACCTGCCCCATGGACTGGACAGGGTCTAATGAGAGTCCAGCACGGTTAGTTTTTCTTTCTTTGGATGAAGCAACCCCGGTTTGACGGACACTCATCTGGCTTAATTTATGACACGCCCCAGACCTCTCATGTCAGGCCGATTGAGAATCAATTCGCAAGCCGAACATTCACCCGATAATAGCCGCGAGAAGTGATATTTGAGTTGGTATAGTTTCCCTGCGTCCAAAGAATATTGGTCGCCAAAGATTGAAACCCGTTCATCAGATTGGTTGTCCAGTAAACTGAATACACACGGCCGGATGCAGCATTCCATCCGATTACTTCCCCAGAAAAGGAGGCCGATATGCGAAGTACACTCTGCGGGTCATTCGGGTTGAGTCCGGCAACGTAGGCTTCAATTACGGTGTTGATTCCGTTAGAGCAGATTGAAACCGGATTGGCGTTCGTTATCCCGCCAAAGTACTGCTGCTCCCATGCATCAGGAATTCCGTCTGTATCCGCATCTCCATCTGCATTCTGCGACGCCCACAGAGCGGTCGGCCGTCCGCCCCAAACGTCCGGAACAGTCGGCCAGCCAGTGGCTTCAGATAAACGATAGACTGTCGCGTCATTGTCATTGGCAAATATATTTTCACCAGCCGTCGGGGCATTCCCCCGAAAATAGATACCCGACAGGCGGGAACACTCCTCAAACGCCGATCCGTCGATGCTGATGACCCCAGAACCGACCGTTGCATTGGTCAACGCGTTACAGTAGTAGAATGCTGAAAACCCGATGCTGGTGACACTGTCGGGAATATCAAGGATTGGCAGGTTGTCGCAACGGTTAAACGCCGACTCCCCGATGCTGACAACGCTTTGTCCGATCACGAGGCGGGTCAAAAAACCACATCCATAGAATGCCTCGGTTCCTATATTAACGACGCTGTCAGGAATTGTTAAGTCAGTCATCACGCCGTAGTACTGAAACGCATAATTCCCGATATCTGTAACCGGCAGGCCATTAATCGTAGCCGGAACAATAACCACTTCATTGGTGCCGATGTATTGGGTAATTGTGATCGTTCCGCTATTGGTCGTGTAATAATAATCAGAATTCTCAGCATGTACGGCGGAAAATGTCAGCACAAGCAACCCTAATATTTTCAACCCCGTTTTCATTATTGGTACCTCACACCCGTTTACAACGTTTTTATTGTGCCCTTCTGCTCCTGTTTTTAACAGCAATTTTTTACAGGAACAGATCAGGATGGAAGTTCTTATTCCATCGGTTACCAGTCGCCGCCGCATTGAACAACTCATGAACCCGTTTATGCGGGAAGTCGTTGTCCGCGAAGCGTGAAAAAATCAGCTTTGGCAAGCGCCCGCCGTCTTATTCGTTCAGGGGTTGAATTCTGGCGCCAGGCAGACATGCTCCAAGTTTTATAGTTGGAGTTGCGCATTCACACGGATAGTTCGCCGACCATTCGACCGTGTTCCGTTCAAATACGAGACCATCAACAAAATCGGCGTGCAACAGCGGAGCGCGGCAGAGAATAAAGCGGTTATCCGAAAAACGCAGATTACGGTGAACCGGCGGGGCCCCTTCAGGGTTCTGCACTTTAGGCGATACATGGATAACAGCGGAGCCTGATTGACCATAGCAGCAACTCTCAAAAATATTGTTGCTCACCAGCAGATCGGTGAGCGGGCCGGATTCCCACCAGTAGTTGCAGTCACTTTCGACCAAAACCCCCGAACAGGAGGAATGGATGATGTTGCGCTCAACGCGAACTTTTCCGGGAACGGAAAGTAATAATCCGCGTCCGCGGTTGGGGCCGAACTTACAATCCGTCACGTTGACTTCAAAATCCGGGCAATGGCGCCGGATCGCCATTTCGGGGCAGTCCGGTACCGGCCCGTCGAACACGATTTTTGTGATGACCAGGTTGATGGGAGAAACCTCAACTACGTTTCTATGTATCAGGCCGGCGAGGTTGGCGCGGTTGTGGAATGCCGCGATGTCGCCGGACTTGAGCATGGCCACGCCGCGCTGTTGCGTATGGCGGACTTCCGCCAGAATTGTGCGGTCGTCAATCCGTTCGGCAACCGCCCAGTAGGCTCCGTGTATGTTGCCGGCATCATCGCATTGCCCGCTGAATTCGCATCCGCAGATATCGAGCCGTCCGTCGCAATCGGTAAAATGTGAAGCGTCAACCCAGGTTGAAAAAATGCGGTCGCCGGAAGGAACCACCTTGCAGCGGCTCAGAGCCGTGTTGCGACACATCTGGCCGAGAAATCCCATACCCGGCGCATGGTGAATCGTTACGTTTTCGATCAATGTATCCTGACAGCGATCCATAAAAACAGCCGGGGCAATCCGGTCGCCCTGCATGAGCAAAGCCCGCTGGCCCGGTTTCGGGACGGTGATCCATTTCCCGTCTATACGGAAACGATTCGGCGCCGTTTGCGTGGCAACGTGGTGGCTGGCCAGCGAAAAATTGTCGCCCTGATCAAATGCGAGTTCCGGTTTTTGCGGATCGAAGCCCAGGATATTCCATAGGGAAGTGTTACGGTATCCAGCCTCATCACACAGCACGAGCCGGTTACCCTCCACCGTCAGCGGATATTTTTCTGTATCGACCTCCACCTCAACAAAATCAGCCCCCGATTTCAGCACCAGCCCTTGCGTAAAGAAAGGGCGCTTCCAGTCGATAGAAAAGTTGAGCAGCTTGACGTTGCGGCATTCAACCATGCGTACAGGCAGCATTTCGCCGTGAAACACCAGCGTTGCACCTTGTCCGTCGATCGTCAGATTATTCACGCCAACGAGATCAAAGAGGATGCGCTTAACGCCTTCGTCGTTGTTGGATGGGCAGCAAAAGCTGTCAGGCAGCAGTTCTCCGGATACTTCATAGCATCCCGGATCGAGACTGACTTTAGAACAGCCGCTCTTAACGGCCTGCTGAATCCTGTTATGCAAATCCAAGGCGGTATATGACGACGCACGAAGCATTATAGACTCCTGAGCTTTATCAATATTTCTCTCTTCATGAAAAATCTCTATTCGCGTCCGTGCAAATCCGAGCGATCCAGCGAAGTCCAGCCGCCGCCGAGCGCTTTGTAGAGCTGGATGAGGTTCAGCGTGATGGCACTGCGGCTTTGTACCAGCTGATCTTCAAGAATGAGCCGCGCACGCTGCCCGTTGAGAACCACATCAAAATCAACGAGTCCGTTTTTATAGCGGTCGTCGGCCAGTTCCGCTGCCGTCCGCGCGGCGGAAACAGCGGCGTCCAGTGATTGGATGCGTAACTGCTCGTTTTCAAACGCACTGAGCGCGTCGCGGGTTTCCTGAACGGCACCCAGTACGGTTTGTTCGTAGGCGGCGAGGGCCTGCTCCTGCGAAGCTTTCTGCACTTCGATGCGGTTGCGCACAGAACCCATATTGAAAATCGCCCAGCGGACGCCGGGGCCGATGCTGTAAAATTCACTGCCGGACTTCACCAGCGACGAGGCGTGCAACGCTTCAATACCGATCGAGCCGTTCAGCGTGAACTTCGGGTAAAGGTCGGATTCGGCGACACCGATGCGCGCCGTTTCGGCGGCCAGCTTACGTTCCGCCCGGCGCACGTCGGGGCGGCGTCGCAACACATCCGCCGGAATACCGGTGACGGTTTGCGCCGAGGCAACCGGAATGTTTTGCACCGCGCTCAGCCGTTCGTGCAGCGAGCCGGGCAGAACGCCGGTGAGAACCGCCAGTGCGTTGAGACTTTTTTCAACGCCGGTTTCCAGCGACGGAATGACGGAACGTGTACTTTCCAGTGTGTAACGGGACTGCTGAACCGAGAGTTCGTCAACCAGTCCGCTGTCGAAGCGGGATTTCAGCAGATCAAAAGTCTGTTGCTGAAGTTCAAGATTTTCGCGGGCGACCTGCAGACGCTGCTGGTAAGTGCGCAACAGAACATAACTTTGCGCGGTTTCGGCAGACAGCGAAACCTGTACATCGGCCTGACCGGCTTCCTGCGCTTCAAGTCCGGCGACAGCGGCTTCGACCGAACGGCGGTTTCCGCCGAACAGGTCGTATTCCCAGGATGCGTCAAAACCGGCGCGGTAAAGATCTCCGGCACCAGCACTGGATACGTCTTCACCGGCCTTTCGCCGGGCGTAACTGCCGGTTGCGTTCAGTTGCGGACCGAACACAGCCTGTGCAATTCCAAGTTGAGCGCGAGCCGCACGGACGGCGGCAACCGCCGACTTGATGCCATTATTATTCCGCTGAGATTCGTCAATGAGCGCTGTCAATTCCGGATCGTTCAGCGTCATCCACCACGCCGAAGGAACTTCGAACAGCTGGCCGCCGAGCTGCGGAAGTTCCGGTTCTTTATAGTCCGGCCCAACGGTTTTGCATCCGCCGAACAGGAACGGGATAAGCAGAATCACCAGCAGGTGCAGTTTATTTCTGCCGGAACGGATCGTATGACTCTTTTCACGCAAGGTTTGAAAAAGCACGTAGAGCGCGGGAATCAGAAACATGCCAAAGACCGTCGCGATGGTCATACCCCAGAAGACCGTCGTACCGATCGACTTGCGCGCGGCGGAACCGGCGCCGGTGGCCAGCATCATCGGCAGTACGCCGAGAATAAAAGTAAACGCGGTCATCAGCACGGCGCGGAACCGTTGCTTCATGCCGTCAGCCGCCGCCTCAAGAATAGTAAGACCTTCTTCGCGGCGGGCTCGCGAAAACTCGACAATCAGAATGGCGTTTTTGCTGGCGAGTCCGACGAGCAGAATCAATCCGAGCTGCGCGTAGATACTGAGCGGCATGTGGCTGAACAGCAGACCGGCCAGCGCGCCCAGACTCGCGACCACCGTGGAAAGCATTACCGGCAGAGGAATGATCCAGCTTTCATACTGCGCGACGAGAAACAGATAGCCGAAGATCAGCGCCATGACGATGAGCAGAGAACTTCCGCCAGCCGCTCTGGCTTCCTGATAGCTCAGACTGGACCAGTCGAAGGTGTAACCGGCAGGCAGCGTTTCGCCAGCCAGCTTGGAAACGGTCTTCATGGCTTCGCCGCTACTGATAAACGGCAGCGCGATGGCCGTGACGGCCGCGGAGGTGAATTTGTTGTAACGATCCACCGTTCGCGGAGAAAGAATGACGCGGGACGTTAGCACACTGCCGAGCGGAACCATGTCGCCGCGGTTGTTTTTGACGTAAATCTTTTCAATGTCGGCCACCTGATTGCGGAACGGCCAGTCGGCCTGTACGTTGACGTTATTCACCTGTCCATCAAAGTTCACGTTGTTGACATAGCGCGAACCGAGGTTGTCCTGAAGCGCCGCAAAAATGGCGCTGGTATCTACGCCCATCAGCGACGCTTTGACACGATCCACATCCAGAAACAGATACGGCGTGTTCGCGGTGTAGGTGCTGAACGCGTACATGATTCCCGGCGTTGTGTTGAGCTTCATGAGAAAACCTTTCAGCACCGCGTCGAGTTTTTGCGGATCATTGTCGCTGACCGCCTGCAGGCGGATATCCATCCCGCTGCTGGCGCCAAGCCCGCGAATGGCTGGCGGGGTAAAGAGATTAATCTGCGCACCGGAAACCTGCGCCAGTCGGCCCTGCAGTCTCTTTAAAATCGCGGAAGACTGTAACTCCGGCGTCTTGCGTTCGCTCCAGTCCTTCAGACCGCAAACGAAGAAGGCCACGTTTTCGCCGGCGCCGCCCATCAGGCTGAACCCGGTGATCTGAATGACAAAAGCAACGCCGGGCTCGTTGCGCAGCGGCGTGACCGCCTGCGTAAGCAGCGCGTCGGTACGGGCAAGCGTCGCGCCTTCCGGAAGCTGGACAGCACCAAAGATGATGCCCTGATCTTCGTCCGGCAGGAACGAAGTCGGACTGAATTTTCCGATCATATACGCACCGCCGATAACGGCCGCCAGAACCACAACGGTCAGAATCAAATGCCGCGACAGAAGACTGGACGCCGATACATAGCCGCTTCGCACCTGCCCAAGCCCGGCGTTAAACCAGCGCAGCGGGCCGTGCCGCTTTGGCTTGATAACCTGAAGCATGCTGGCACATAACGCCGGACTGAGCGTCAGTGCGTTGATGGCCGAAAACAAAACGGCCGCCGAAATCGAAACGGCGAACTGCTGATAAATTTTCCCGACGATTCCGCCCATGAACCCGATCGGCACAAAGATCGCCAGCAGGACCAGCGTGGTTGCAATAATCGGGCCGCTCACCTGTTCCATCGCTTTAATGGTTGCGGTTCTCTGATCCAGATGCTCGTGCTCCATCAGGTGAAGAACGCGCTCCACCACCACGATGGCATCATCCACGACGACGCCGATGGCCAGCACCAGACCGAACAGCGTCAGCGTGTTAATGCTGTAGCCGAAGGCCGTCAGCACCGCGAAAGTGGCGCACAGCGAAACCGGAATCGTCAGCGCCGGAATCAGCGTTGCCCGCCAGTCTTGAAGGAAAATGTAGCAGACGCCAACCACGAGCAGGAAAGTCAGCAGCAGCGTTAAAGCGATTTCTTCAATACAGACGCGCACAAACTGGGTGGCGTCGTACGGGAACTGGCATTCGACGCCGGACGGAAATTGTTTTTGAAGAGAGGCCAGTTCCTTGCGCAGGTTGTTCATCGTCGTCAGCGCGTTGGCGTCCGAGGTGCGGCTCACCATCATCGCCACCGACGGCTCGCCGTTGTAGCGTGCGGAGAACAGATAATTGTCCGCACCCTTTTCTATCCGGGCAACGTCGCCCAGAAAAACAACTGCGCCGTCGGCGCCGGTGCGGACAATAATTTTTTTGAAATCCTCTACGGTATTCAACCGTCCGGTGGTTTTCAGTGTATAGGTCATTTGCTCCGAGCCGTCGCCGGGAACACTGCCGATGGCACCGATCGACGCCTGAACGTTCTGACTGCGAATCGCGGCAATCACATCCGAAGAACTCAGACCCAGCGCGGCCAGCCGGTCGGAATCCAGCCAGACGCGCATGCTGTATTTCGAGCCGCGCACGCTGGCGCTGCTGACGCCGGAAATCCGCTCCAGCGCCGGCTTGATGACTTTATAGGCGTAGTCGCTCAGAAAAAGACTGTCGCGTGAACGGTCGGGCGAACGCACCATCAGGAATCCGAGAATGTCCGACGACTGGTTCTGTACCGACACGCCCTTCTGAACAACTTCGGCAGGCAGCAGCGGTGTGGCCTGCGCAACCCGGTTCTGTACTTTAACCAGCGAAATATCGATGTCGGTGCCGACGGCAAAAGAAACGGTCAGAGCGTAGTTGCCGGAACTGTCGGACGTGGATGACATATAAATCATGTCGTCCACGCCGTTGACCGCATCCTCAAGCGGACCGGCCACGGTGTCGGCCAGCACTTCCGCGCTGGCGCCGGGATAACTCGCCGACACGGTGATCTGCGGCGGCGTTACCAGCGGATACTGCGCGACCGGCAGTGAAAAAATCGAAATGATGCCGGCCAGCATCAGCACGATGGAAATCACGCCCGCCAGCCGCGGACGGTTAATAAATACGCGGGATATCATTTTCCGTCCTCCGCTAACGTCACTTTCACCGTGGCTCCGGGAACGGCTTTCTGCACGCCGTCGATCACGACGTGATCCCCCGCTTTAAGTCCGGACTCCACAATGACGTCCGCACCAAGCTGTGCACCGGTTTTAATACGCGCCGCAGAAACCTTCCCGGCTTCGTCCACTGTCAGAACATACGAACCCTGCTGATCGACCAGAACCGCCTTTTGCGGAATTTTGATTCCCTGCGGCGCGTCTGGATTTTCGAGCAGAACTTTCACATATCCGCCAGCCACCAGCAGTCCGTCGGCATTATCAAAGGCAAAGCGAACCGCCATCGTACCGGTGCGGTCACTCATCATGTTGTCGTCGAAATCTTTTTTTCCAACGACTGGAAGAACGGTGCCGTTCGGCAGACGAACGTGCGCCGACAAAGACGACGCGGTTCCCGCCAGTATTTGCTGGCGCAAACTCAAGTAAGCGCGGTCGGTCACGGAAAACACCACCCGCACCGGATCAGTCTGTACGATGCTGGCCAGCGCGGAGGACGCAGGCGTCACATAATTTCCTTTGGTTATCTCCGCGATGCCGATACGTCCGCTGATCGGAGCCGTGATTTCTGTGTAGCCCAGATTAATGCGCGCCAGATTCAGGTTGGCTTCGGTTTGTTTGACGGCGGCTTTTGCCTGAAGGCAATCGCTTTCCGCTGTGTCTAGAGAGGTTTTCGAAATACTGCGGGCGTCGGCGCTCTTAATCCGGTCGTAGTATTTCTCGGCGCGGCTCAGCGCCGCTTCCGCCTGAGCTAGCTCGGCTTCGCGGACAGCGATAGCGGCCCAGTACGAGTCCGGCTGAATGGTGAAAAGCCGATCGCCCGCTTTGACAAAATCGCCTTCTTTGAAATGAACAGCCTCAATCGTTCCGGAAATCTGCGGACGAATCGTCACCTGCTGAACCGGCTCAACCTTAGCGATATATTCTTCGACCGGCTGAAGCGACTGCTCTTTCAATACCTGAACAGTAACGGCCGCAGGCGGCATCGGCGGACGGGCCATCGCCATCGGCGGCATGCCGGCAGTCTTCGGTTTTCCGCCGTACAGTCCGTGAACATACCAGCCCGCAAAAGCAGACAGGCCGATGATCACTACAGTTGAAACGAATTTTTTAATCATGCCGTCACCTCTTTCTTCAAGACACCGTTCATTATGCAATCAAATCCATCCGCCGCAGCGGAAACCAAATCAATCTTCGGGCAGGACCCCAGATAAAACTTACACAGCCCGACCCAAAGCCCCGCCAGCGTAACGGCCAGTTTTTCAGGATCAACATCTTTACGGAAACGGTTTGAGATCGGCGACGAACGGAGAATCGCAATCAGCTTTTCAAACGGATCCTTGCGGATTCGATCAAGAATCTTGTGCGTCTCCGTCAGCAGTTCCTCCGACCACTCCATCTGGAAGGCCATGAAGAATTCAAACTTCTTGAGCCGCTTATCCTCCACCACCGCCCGGGCGTGTTCCAGAAAAGCTTCCCGCAATTCTTCCAGCGAATGGATTTCAGAAAAATGCTGCCGCACCCGGTCTTCCCTGAGGCCGCAGAAATAATCCACCATCGCGGCGAGCAGTGCCGGTTTGTTATCGAAGTGCCAGTAAACCGCACCGCGCGTCATGCCGATTTTTTTGGCGATGTCGGCGAAGGTCGTGCGGGAATATCCTTTTTCGCTGAACAGATCCAGCGCCGCAATCAGCACGCTTTCTCTGGTCGCCTGCGCATCCTCTTTGGTTTTTCTGGCCATTTCTTACTCCGGTAATTCCGGATGGCTTATACATACATTCGTGAATGTATATCAAGCGGATAACCGGACTTTCTCGAGACAAAGTAGTTTTATCAGCCGACAGGCGCAGTGACCGGTTCGACGGGCGCACGGCGGGCGGGCTCGACTGGTTCACTGCGTACCGGCTCGACCGGCACCACATTAGTCTGCACCGGCACCGTCACGGATTTCTCAACCGCAGGCGGAGTCGCCGCCGGTACCGGTATCAGATCCGCGACCTGAGAAGGCGTGCGATCATAAAGTTCAAAAATGAAAATGCACTCGAAGATGAGCATCGCTGCGCATCCCAGAATGGCCAGAAACGGGATCAGTTCGAATCGCTTATAGTTTCGTTTTTCTTTCACGCGGCGCAGTCTCGACTTTTAAATTTTAACTTTCAACTCCAAACCGTTTCGGGCATCCTCTGCGGCCTTATGAAAGCAAACGATTACTCAGTTTCGATGGACGCGCTGGCCTCGCTCTGCAAGCGCCGCGGCTTTATTTTCCAAACCTCGGAAATCTACGGAGGCATTAACGGCTTCTGGGACTACGGCCCGCTCGGTGTCGAACTGAAGCGCAACATCAAGGAAAGCTGGTGGAAAGCCACCGTCCAGAGCCGCGAAAACGTCGTCGGCCTCGACAGCGCCATCATCATGCACCCGAAAGTCTGGGAAGCCTCCGGCCATATCGGCAACTTTAAAGACCCGATGGTGGACTGCCGCGAAACCAAGAGCCGCTACCGCGCCGACCAGATTCTCGTTTTCAAACACAAAACCGACGCTGCCGCGCTGATGTTCGCCTACCCCGAGGACGAAGAAGCTCCGGAGAAGAAGGCCAAGAAAGCCAAGGTCAACACCGCCGACTACGAATCCGTTCCGCTTTCCACCATCGCGCTCGACGCCTATGACAAACTCGTCGGCCCCGACACCGACAAGCCGGGCACGCTCACCGAGCCGCGCTCGTTCAACCTGATGTTCAAAACGTTCGTCGGCCCGATGGAAGACAGCTCCAACGTCGCGTGGCTCCGCCCCGAAACCGCGCAGGGCATCTTCGCCCAGTTCGCCAACGTACTGTCCGTCTCGCGCCAGAAAGTACCGTTCGGCATCGCGCAGATCGGCAAAGCCTTCCGCAACGAAATCAACCCGCGCAACTACACCTTCCGCTCGCGTGAGTTCGAACAGATGGAACTCGAATTTTTCATCAAGCCCGGCACCGATGCCGAGTGGCATGAATACTGGGTTTCCGAACGCCTCAAATGGTACGAAACCGTCGGACTGCCGGAAGGCCGTATGCACCGCGACGTCCACGAAAAAGATAAACTGGCCCACTACGCCAGCGCCTGCACCGACATTCTCTACGACTTCCCCTTCGGCACGCAGGAACTCGAAGGAATCGCCGCGCGCGGCAACTTCGACCTCACCCAGCACCAGAACGCCAGCGGCAAATCGCTCGAATACTTCGACGAAGAAACCAAGGAAAAATTCCTGCCGCACGTTGTCGAGCCGTCCGCCGGGGTTGACCGTATCGCCCTCGCCCTGCTCTGCGAAGCCTACCGCGAAGAATGGATTCCCAAAGAAGGCCCCGTCCTCACCGCCGAGCCGGGCAAACAGGCTCCGGAAGGCTACGAAGCCCGTACCGTCCTGCGCTTCGCGCCGTGCATCGCGCCGTACAAAGTCGCCGTCTTCCCGCTGCTCAAAAACAAAGAGGAACTCGTCGGCAAAGCGCGTGAAGTATTCGAAAAACTCAACCGCCGCTGGAACTGCTTCTACGACCACGCCGGTGCCATCGGCCGCCGCTACCGCCGTCAGGACGAAATCGGCACGCCGTGCGGCGTCACCATCGACTTCCAGACTCTGGAAGATCAGACCGTCACCCTGCGCGACCGCGACACCATGCAACAGATCCGCGTCTCCATCGACGAACTCGAACGCATCATCGAGGAGCGCGTGCGGTTTTAAGAATCGCCACGAAAAACACAAAAAGCGAATCTGTAGGGTGGGGTCCACGACCCCGCCTTTTCTTTTCCCAATGTTTGAAAGATTCTTTGTCGCCTGCACCCACAGAACAGATGCCCTCGCAAAAGCCGCAGAGATTTTCCATCCTCACAATCCTGCCTCTGCG
Source organism: Kiritimatiellaceae bacterium (assembly GCA_013141415.1). Lineage (NCBI taxonomy): Bacteria > Pseudomonadati > Kiritimatiellota > Kiritimatiellia > Kiritimatiellales > Kiritimatiellaceae > Kiritimatiellaceae bacterium. Next base: position 445,418 of record JABFQY010000001.1, on the reverse strand, counting down.
CCCTCTGCCTCTCCGCGGGGAAAAATCCACTGCAAGAATTCCAATGCCGTCTTGCACATTCGTCGACTGTAGGGTAGTTACTCGGCCATGATTTTATTTGTCAAACTAGTCTGCTTGGTGAGAGGAAAATTGTTAAAAGCCCTCGGAATATTAATCCTCCTTTGCCTCACAGTCTCATGCTTCGATAGACACGGGGTCATCGGTGCCATTTTTAGATTGCGGGACGACTCTACCCTTCCTCAATGGTTCGTCCTTCCATCCGGGATGTCGCGAGGTCAGGTGAATATTGAAATCGTGAGGTACGAGGCGACGTTCACTCCAAAATGCAAAGTACGATTCGTGATCTCCGACAAACAAAGTCACGTCCTTCAGGAAAAGCTCGGGTATATGTGGTGGCATCCCGACTCAGAACGAGAAGATCGCCCCGCAGGTACGCTCCCAAGCTGGAGTATCATTGAAGTCGATGGCATCAAGGAGGTCTACGAGAAGTCGGAAAGGAACGAACTCCTTAGAATCGTAGAGAAACCTTTGAATTGAATCAGCGCAACTGAGAAAAGGTGTCGGCCCTATAAATTAATGAGTCCGTTTTAAACCTCGGAAGATTTCCTCCCGAAGATTCTGAACATCTTGTCGCGCCGAAAAAGAAAAAGGGGTCAGCCAATGAATTTTAGAATCTACTGATTTCCAAACCCCGGAAGATTTCATCCCGAAGTTCCGAACATCTTGTCGCGCACGGCGGGCGGTAAAGATTTTGGAGTGCGCCGGCAACCAACCTGTCACGCCGAAGTGTACGAAGGCGGACGGGCGACGGCGCTTTTACGGCGGAACGGCAAAAAAAGGGGTCAGCCAATGAATTTTAGAATCCACTGATTTCCAAACCCCGGAAGATTTCATCCCGAAGATTCTGAACATCTTGTCGCGCCGCAATTCAACAGTCCGGCCCCTTTTCCTTGGAAAGGCATGTAGTACCGGCTTTAGCCGAAAAAGGGGTCAGCCAATGAATTTTAGAATCCACTGATTTCCAAACCCCGGAAGATTTCATCCCGAAGATTCCGAACATCTTGTCGCGCACGGCGGGCGGTAAAGATTTTGGAGTGCGCCGGCAACCAACCTGTCACGCCGAAGTGTACGAAGGCGGACGGGCGACGGCGCTTTTACGGCGGAACGGCAGAATAACCAGAGCGGTGTCGCGCCATGCTTGCCACCGCACTCCAGAGCACTCAAATCCGTGCCCATCCGTGTCATCCGTGGTTAATAATTTTATTGCCTCGATTTCCTTCTCATGTAGGGAAAAGGGGTCAGCCAATGAATTTTAGAATCCACTGATTTCCAAACCCCGGAAGATTTCATCCCGAAGATTCCGAACATCTTGTCGCGCCATAATTCAACAGTCCGGCCCCTTTTCCTTGGAAAGGCATGTAGTACCGGCTTTAGCCGGAAACGTCGGAGCCGCCTGAAGGCGGGACTACATACCTCACCGGAGACGGCGCTCTTTGCGGCGAAACAGTGTGACTGCAAGAGCGGTGTCGCGCTTCTCTTGCCGCTGCACTCCAGAGCACGGCAAGGGTGTCCTATAAATCCGTGCCCATCCGTGTCATCCGTGGTTAATAATTTTATTGCCTCGATTCCCTTCTCCTGTAGGGTTTCCGCTCAATTTAACCCGAAGGACAACCATGATCGCAGACGGCAAAACAGTACGTATTCACTACACCGGCACGCTGAACGACGGAACGCAGTTCGACTCTTCCGCCGGACGCGATCCGTTTGAATTTGAAATCGGTGCCGGCAAAGTGATTCCCGGTTTTGACATCGCTGTACGCAGCATGGAAATCGGCGACAAAAAGATTGTCACGATTCCGACGGCGGAAGCGTACGGAGAAGTGCGCGAAGAAATCATCGGCGATCTGCCAAAAAAGATGTTCCCGCCTGAAATGAAACTGGTCGTCGGCGCACCGATGCAAATGATGAGTCCGCAAGGGCCGGTCATGGTGACGATTAAAGAGATCAAGGAAGATGCCGTCACCGTCGATGCCAACCATCCGCTCGCCGGAAAAGACCTGACGTTCGAACTCGAACTGGTTGAAGTCGTCTGAGAATTCGGCTCGCAGAGCCGACTCTACAAAATCGTAAATTGTAGCGTTGGCTCTATGAGCCAATCTCAGCTCTACATTTCAATTCGTACAACCTCGCCCTGCCATGGCCAGTCATTCACTGTTGTACATAGGCCAGCCCGCACAGGGTTTTCGCGAACATAATTCCACTTTTCTGAATAACTGTCCGAATGGCGCAACAACCGGTCAAAAAATCCGGGTTGCCAAAAATTATCGGTCGCACCAAGCTTTCCGATCTCCTTGGTTAAAGCCTGTTTGAGCAAACGCACGAAATCATTCAACCGAGAGTCCGTTCCGATTCGCACAAAAAGATGGATGTGATCCGGCATAATGACGAACCGACCAACCGCCCGACCACTCACTGCATTTTTACGGGCATATTCAAGAAAAGCATCGAAGACTTCCTGCCGCGCCAGCAATGATCTGCGGTGCTGAGTATTGAGGGTCACGAAATAAAGAGGCGGATCATACGGCTGAAAGACCCTCTCAAGTCTCGGCGGAGTCTTTTTGATTTTCTTCTCCATACGAACCCCTTAAGCAAGATCGGCTCATAGAGCCGACTCTACAATCTTTGTTGTAGCGTTGGCTCTATGAGCCAATTATTTATCCTTCTCTTCAAACTTCAGCGCTTCGGAATTGATGCAGTAGCGCATGCCGGTGGCGGTCGGGCCGTCGTCGAAGAGATGGCCAAGGTGCCCGCCGCAGTTGGCGCAAAGCACTTCGGTACGGGTCATGCCGAGGCTGTTGTCGGGGCGGAGAACCACAGTTCCCGCTTTGGCCGCCGCGTCGAAACTCGGCCAGCCGCAACCGGAATGGAATTTTGAGCCGGATGTAAACAGTTCCGCACCGCAGGCAGCACAGCGGTAAACGCCGGGCTTGTCATTGTCGGTGTAAATTCCGCTGAAAGGCCGTTCCGTTCCGGCCTGACGCAAAACACGGTATTGCTCCGGTGTCAGCTCTTTTTTCCACTCGGCGTCACTCTTCTGGACAGGGAACTGCTGTTTCATCGGGGCCTCCTTTTCTGTGCAGGAGCACAGGATGATTGGAATGATGGAATAAAGAATTGTTCTTTGGAGTGCGGCGGCTCGCCGCCGCTTTCCATTGCGGAGCTTGCTCCGCAACCCGCCAAAGCGAGCTTCGTCAAACAAAGCGCAGGCAAGCCTGCGCACTCCATATTGTTTTTCCATCACTCCAACCCTCCATTCGCCAGAATAGACAGCAAGCGGTCGGTATCCGTTAGATCTTCGAAGACAAAATCCGCACCGGATTTTTCCAGTGTCTGAAAATCAAAACCTCCGGTGGCGACGGCGATGGCGGTAAAACCGTTAACCTTGGCGGCGTTAATATCGCTCGGCGTGTCGCCGATCAGGAAAACTTTCCCCGGACGCTCAACGCCGGAAGCTTTTAACGCCTGCCGGGCGATCTCGGCACGGTCGGCGTGCGTACAGCCAAAGCCGCCGAAGTCGAAATAGTGCGCGATACCGGCATGGTGTAGCTTGGCCCACGCTGTCGCTTCAATGTTGCCGGTAACGAGGCCCATTTCCCAACGTAGACGCGACGCCCTCGTCGCGTTTCTCCGGTTCAGCAAACGCGACGAGGGCGTCGCGTCTACGTTTTCATCCGAGAGAAGTTTTAAAATGTTTCCAACGTTCGGGAAAAGTGTCGGCGGGCTGACGGCCAGCCGCATTTCGAGCGCCGGAGCGAGCCGTTCAAAGAAGGCTCGCTCCATGTCCGGCGTCGATTCAACACCGCGTTCGACGCAAATTCCGCGAAAGACGTTCAAATCGGTCGCGCCGTAAAAATTGATGTGCTCGACGCCCTGCTCCCAGCCGAACGCCTCTTGGAAGGCCAGCGCAAAAGCTTCGCGGCCTCCCGGCGCGTGAAGCAGAGTTCCGTCGATATCAAAGAGGATCAGTCCTTTTCCCATAAATTCTGTTTCCAAGGCTCAGGCGGAGTGATAAAAACGCCGTCTTAATTTTCCCCGGAGTCTAAAGGAAGAAAGCAGGTTGGCATGTCAAAAACGTACAAAATTACAGTGATGGCCGGCGACGGTATCGGCACCGAAGTGATGGCGGAAACCATTCAACTGCTGGATGCGGTATCGGCCAAATGCGGATTTAAACTGGAATACAACGAACAGGCCGCCGGCGGAGCAGCCATCGACAAATATAACGATCCGATGCCCGACCACGTCATCGCCGCCTGCAAAGCCTCCGACGCGACTCTTCTCGGCGCTATGGGCGGCCCGAAGTGGGATCATCTGACCGGCGCGCTCCGTCCGGAGTCCGGCCTGCTCAAAATCCGCAAAGAACTCGGCGTTTTCGCCAATCTGCGTCCGGTTTCGGTTCCGGCGGCACTGGCTGACTCGTCGCCGCTCCGCCCGGAAGCCGTGACTGGCGTCGATCTGCTGACCGTGCGAGAACTGATCGGCTGCATTTATTTCGGCCAGCCGACCGGCAATGACGGATTCGAAGCGTTCAACACGATGCGTTACACCGTTCCGGAAATCGAACGCGTTGCCCGCGTGGCGTTTGAATGGGCGCGCAAACGCCGCAACAAAGTCACTTCCGTGGATAAAGCGAACGTGCTGACCGTTTCCCGTCTGTGGCGCGACACCGTTAAGCGTCTGCACGAAACAGAATTTCCTGATGTTGAGCTCAATCACATGTACATCGACAACGCGACGATGCAGGTGGTTCTCAACCCCCGCCAGTTCGACGTGATTCTCACCGGCAACATTTTCGGCGACATTCTTTCCGACACGACCGCCACGCTCGGCGGCTCGCTCGGACTGTTGCCGTCGGCCAGCCTCGGCGAAAAATACGGACTGTTCGAACCGATACACGGTTCGGCACCGGACATCGCCGGTCAGGGCAAAGCCAATCCGGTCGCGATGATGCTGTCATCGGCCATGATGCTCGACTTCCTCGGCGAGCCCAAAGCCGCCGCCGCCATCCGTAAAGGCTACGAGTCCGCACTGGCTCAGAATTACCGCACCGCCGACCTGTGGCGCGAAGGGTACAAGAAAGCTTCGACCTCGGAAATGGGCCGTGTGATTCGCGAAGAAGCGCTTAAACAGCTGTGACCGGAACTCAGCGGCGCGATCCCTGCTGAGGCATAGCGGAAGAGTCAATGCCCACATGCATTGCAAGCCCGACGATGCCGAGAACGACCAGCAGTGCGATGACAAAAACGGTAGTCAGATAAATATGTTTGGCGTGCTCAAACTGCCATATCCGGCAGCGCTCCCGCCAGTCATGCACCGGAGCCCCTGACCGGATTCCTAAATATTCACTGTTGAGATTTACGCTGTCTTTCAAAACCCCCTTACCGTCAAACGTGTGTCTCCACGATTTCAGCGGAAGATCGATTACGGCAACACCGGAAGCCGGCAGGTCGGCATAGTTCTCATCGGTCAGATAACGAAGAAATTCGCTTAGACCAGGATTGTGTCCAACCAGAACCGCCGTGCCGTGGCGATCATCCATGCCATGCACAACCGCCAGCAGTTGATTCAAACCCGCTTCGTAAATACGGACATCAGGGTTGACCGGAAGAGAAAGTTTTTTTGCAAAGGCTTCGGCCGTAGATAAGGCCCGAACCGCCGGACTGCTGATCAGGACATTGACCCGCAGACCAAGCGCGGCAACCCGCTCCGCCAGACCCAGCGCGTCGCGTTCGCCATTCCGTCCGAGCGGACGGTCAAAATCGCGAAGTGACGGATCCGTTTTATCCGACTTCGCGTGACGCACTAGAACCAGAGTTTTCATCAAACTTATTTAACAACCGCGCCGGTGGCGGGCAGTTCGCCATCGACCGTGATCAGCTTGAGTTGATCGCCGATGGAGGCGCACAACAACATGCCCTGAGATTCAACGCCGCGGATTTTAGCGGGCTTCAGGTTGGCGACAATGACAATCGTTTTGCCGACGACCTGTTCCGGTGTGTAGTGCAGTGCGATTCCCGCGACGAGCTGGCGCTTTTCCTCGCCGACTTCAATCTGAAGCTTGAGAAGCTTGTCCGCGCCTTCCACCTTTTCGGCGGCGAGCACTTTGGCGGTGCGTAGCTTCACATTCATAACTTCGTCGTAGGTGATGACGCCTTCGGCTTTTTCGGATTCAGTATTCATTTTTTTCGTAGACGCGACGCCCTCGTCGCGTTTTTCTTTCTTTGACTGAGGCGACGGGGGCGTCGCCTCTACGTTTTCAACCTCGACGCGCGGGAAGAGAATGCCGGGATTACCAATGACGGTTCCGGCTTTGATCACGCCGAAGGTGCGCAGCCGTTTCGGATCGGGCCTGCCGAGGCCGAAGGCGGCACGCAAGACGCTCATTTTTTCCGGCATAACCGGATAGAGCAGCGCGGCGCAGACCCGCAGGCTTTCGGCGGCGAGCGCCAGCGTAACGCCGACTTCTTCCGTCTTCCCTTCTTTGGCCTGCGTCCACGGCTGTTTGATTTCAAAATATTGATTCACCTTGCGCACAGCGACCAGTACGGCATTGAGACCCCCATTGAGGCGCATGGTGTCGATGGAACTTTCCATTTCAACGACTGCCAGCTGAACAGTTTCCCAAAGCTCTTTCTCGGGTGCGCCGTCCAGTGCGTTTGTTCCAATGTTTGGAAAAATTCCGTCGCAGTAGCGGCCAAGCATATTGACGGTGCGGCTGAGCAGGTTACCGAGGTCATTGGCGAGATCGCTGTTGTAGCGGCGGACAAAAGCTTCTTCGGTGAAGGAGGCGTCTTGACCGAGCGTCATTTCAGCAATCAGAAAATAGCGGAAGGCATCGACGCCGTATTTATCAACCATCTCCATCGGGTTGACGACGTTGCCGAGGCTCTTGCTCATTTTGGTGCGGCCCGTCAGCCACCAGCCGTGCGCGAAAACGGTTTTCGGCAGCGGCACGTTCATCGCTTTGAGCATGGTCGGCCAGTAAACCGTGTGCGTGGTGAGAATGTCTTTACCGATCAACTGGTGCGTCGCCGGCCACCACGTTTTAAATTTTTTGTCGTCGCGCTTGTAGCCGATGGCGGTGATGTAATTCAGGAGAGCATCGAACCAGACGTAGGTGACGAAATCCTTGTCGAACGGCAGCTCGATGCCCCACGCAAGACGCGCCTTGGGGCGCGAAATGCAGAGGTCTTGCAGCTTTTTCGTTTTCAGGAAGCCAAGCGTTTCGTTGGCGCGGAAGTCGGGCTGAATGAACTCCGGATGCGTCTCGATGTATTCGATGAGCCAGTCCTGATATTTGCTCATGCGGAAGAAATAGTTGGTTTCCTGAATGGCATCCACTTTACGTCCGCACTCCGGGCAGTTCCCGTCCACGAGATCTTTTTCGGCGAAGAACCGTTCACAGCCGACGCAGTACCAGCCCTGATAATCGGCGCGGTAAATTTCGTCGCGGTCGAAAAGATCCTGCAGCACCTCCTGCACAATCACTTTGTGGCGCTCTTCGGTGGTGCGGATAAAATCGTCATTGGTAATTTCAAGGCGCTTCCAGAGTTCCTGAAAGCGGACAACCGTCTGATCGCACTGCTGCTGCGGCGTCAGGCCGTTTTTGTCAGCCGCCTGCTGGACTTTTTGTCCGTGCTCGTCGGTACCGGTCAGAAAATAGGTTGGAACGCCCAGCAACCGGTGATAGTTCGCCAGCACGTCGGCCAGAATCGTTGTGTACGCGTGGCCGATGTGCGGCTTATCGTTCACGTAATAAATCGGCGTGGTTACGTAGTAGCTCTTGTCTGACATGGCTTGGTTCCGGTGAAACTAAAACTTATAGCGAAGGCCGGTGTTGATTGACGCATCGTTCTTTTCGATATTTCCCTTGGACTCCGGCTGGCTGTCATAATCATCTTCGAAAATGATCAGCAGGCTGAGGTTGCCGCTGATTTTGGTGTCAACACCTGTTCTAAAAACGGCGAGGTAGGAAGCGACCTCTGTAGCATTCATGTCCAGTTCCATCGAAGTCCACCACCGGAACGTATCTGTAATCTGCCAGCTGAGTCCCTGCGCAAACCGCCACGCCAAATAACCGCTCCGGGTTCCCGATTTCTGTTCGGACACATAAAGCGGGCCAGAGCTGATGTCAGACGTTAAATCCTTAGTGTCGGAAAAATAATAGCCCAACCCCGGACCGGTTTTTACGCGGTAATCGAGATCCTTAAGCCCGTCATTCAATGCGGACAGCAACCCGTAGGCGAACCAGCGTTCATCGAGCATCCGGCGCATTTCACCGGAAGCTTCCGTTTTTGAAACGGTAACCTCATCCTCACTCTTGCTGTATTTTCCATCCAATTTCAGTTTGCCGCGATAAATCTTGCCCTGCCGACTGTAGTCGCCGCCGTAGTTGTACGAGCTGGAAGTCTTGTTGCCGCTCTGGGCGGAAAAACCGCCATAGATACTCGCCTTCCAGTCGTTGGTCGTTGCCGACTTAACGATCTCCGCGGGCTCAACAGCCGCCGGAATGAGCGCTACCGTCTGGTTCGTTTGCACAAAGCCACAATGAGGACAGGCCGCCACCGCCACGGTCTGATTGGTTTCCGCGCGAACCCCGATGGCCGCCAGCAGAAGCCCCAACACAAACGCTTTTCTAAGTATTTTTATCATCACCTTCACCTAAAGTACCCGCCTCGGGAGGCGGCTCAATCATTCTTTTTGACCATAGCTGAATTGTTCGGCTTCCTACAAGAACTTCATTCCGAAGTTCGGATCGACTGCGCCTAGATTTTGTTTGAACAACCTCGGTTTTTTGCCCACATTCACCCCCATTTGAGAGGTTCTATGCTGAAAAAAATATTCCCGTTCCTTAAGTGGCCCGTTTCCAAAGAGACCGTCCGCGCAGATTTTATCGCCGGGCTGACCGTTGCGCTGGTGCTCATTCCCCAATCCATGGCCTACGCCAATCTGGCCGGACTTCCGCCCTATGTCGGTCTGTACGCAGCCTTTCTGCCGGCCATCGTCGGCGCTCTGTGGGGATCATCCAATTATCTCCAGACCGGCCCGGTCGCAATGGTTTCACTGCTGACCGCCACAGCGCTGGCAACCTTCGGCGCAATCAGTCCGGAAGAATATTTCCGGCTGGCCGGACTGCTGGCCTTCATCGTCGGAATCATCTGGCTGATTATCGCCGCCGGACGCCTTACGTTCGTCGTAAACTTTCTCTCCCGTCCGGTGATCGAAGGCTTCATTCACGCCGGAGCCATCATTATTGCGGCCTCACAGCTAAGTAAAATATCCGGCATCAGCATGCCGGGCAGCGGCCATTTTTTTTCCAACCTCTGGAAATACGAAGTTTTAGAGCTCAACCACGCACACATTCCCACGCTGATCATCGGCGTCGGCTCACTGGCTCTTCTGCTCGGCCTGAAAAAGCTTTGGCCGAAAGTACCCGCCGCATTAACCGTCATGATCCTCACCAGTCTGGCCGTCTATTTTTTCAAACTGAATGAACTCGCGAAGCCGGTCAGCGTAGTCGGCTTAATTCCGTCCGGATGTCCGCGTTTCACGCTGATCAGTCCCGATTGGGAAACCGTCAAAAAACTGCTCCCCGGTGCGGCGGTAATCGCCTTTGTCGGCTTCATGGAAATGTGCTCGGTCGCCAACGCGCTGGCCGCTAAAAACAAACAGAAGCTGAGCATTTGTCAGGAAACAGTCGGCCAGGGACTGGCTTCGCTTACATCGGCATTCACCGGCGGCTACCCGGTCAGCGGTTCTTTTTCCCGCTCTGCCCTGAGCGATGCCTCCGGCGCAAAAACCGGCCTGAGCGCTGTGTTTGCCGGACTGTTCGTGCTGCTGTTTTTGATGTTCTTCACCAAGCTGATCTTCTTCCTGCCGCAGGCCGCGCTGGCCGCCGTCATTATTGCCGCCGTACTTAACCTGCTCCATTTCAAAAAATTCGCTCACTATTTCAAAGTCAGCCGAACCGACGGTGCAGCTGGCGTTGCAACCTTTGTTGCAACACTCTCAATGGCTCCCGACATGGACAAAGGGATTATTTTCGGTGCCGGACTTTCAATCATAATGTATCTGTACCGCACCATGAAACCGAACGTCGCCGTACTGGGCCGCCACGAGGACGGAACCTACCGCGACGCCCAGAAGCACAACCTGACCGTCGATCCGATCATGCCGTCGGTGCGTTTTGACGGACGGCTTTATTTTGCCAACACGACTTATTTCGAGGAACATATCTTCCGTCTCCGCGAAGAATATCCTGGCGCAAAATTTATCGCGGTGGACTGTCAGGGAATCAATGCCATTGACGCTTCGGGCGAGGAAATGCTCGGCAACATCGTTTCACGGTTGCGCAACAGCGGCATTCAGTTGTTTTTTTCCGGCGTCAAAGCGCCGGTACGAAGAGTTCTGGATCGTTCCGGCCTGACGAAAGAAATCGGCGAGCAGAATTTTTTTCACAAGCTCGATGCCGCGCGCGCCAGTATTGAAAGGAGCCCTGTTAAATGAGTGATAAACCGTATTCGAAATTTGAAAGCGACGACCTGATCCTGCGGGATGAACTGGCCATTGACCGGACGCTGCTGGCAAACGAGCGGACACTTCTGGCTTATCTGCGTTCCGCCGTCGCCCTGATTATCGCCGGAACATCCATCATGCACTTCGCCGATCAAAGTTGGTTCTGGGCTGTCGGAATCGCCTGCATCCCGACCGGCATCGTCACCGGCATCATTGGCGTGATGCGCTACCGGAAAATGAACCGTGCCATCGCCTTCGTCCGACACACAAAAAAATCCGGCGACGCAAACAACTGAAACCGGAAATTATGAACGAAGATTTTTCAGCCGATGTGATCTACATGCGGATGGCACTGCGCGAAGCGGAGCGCGCCGCCGAGGCGGGCGAAGTGCCCTGCGGCGCCATCATCGTCAAAGACGGACAAATCCTCGGCAAAGCGCACAACCAAACCGAACTGCTCAAAGATCCGACCGCCCACGCCGAAATCCTCGCCATTACGCAGGCCGCCGCCGCGCTCGAAAACTGGCGACTGACCGATGCCGTCCTATACGTCACCAAAGAACCCTGCCCGATGTGCGCCGGTGCTATCGTTCTCGCCCGGCTCAAAAAAGTCGTCTGGGCCGTTGACGATCCGAAGCGCGGCGGCGCCCGCTCCAAGTTTGAAATTCTCGACCACGCCGACCTCAACCACCGCGTCGAAATCCAAACCGGCGTCCTTGAAGCTGAATGTAAATCTCTTCTTCAGGGGTTTTTCCGCGAACGGCGCGCCGAGAAAAAAGAATCCCTCTAACAGTCAACTCAACAATTAAGGAATGAAATGAAAAAAATAAGCAGGTTAATACTATCAATGGTATTGCTACTTCCATTAGCGAGCTTTGGGCAATTGCCGAAACCACCAGAAGGATATACGTGGCATAAACTTGATGTCATTAAAGCCGCCCTGCTGGTGCCTGATGGCTGGCACGTGAAACATCAAGGAGCTGGCGATAAAAATTTATGGGCCGTCAGCAAAGAGGATATCGATAAAAACGGCAGTTTTGAAACAGGACTGACATTTATATCTACACAAAATGTAAGCACCAAACCTCAAGGAAAGGTTCCACCTTCAAAATTTGCCGACGCTATGCTCAAGGAAATGAAAAAGAAATGTCCTTTAGAACGCGAAAGCTCCGGCCCTCAAGGCCCTTTTTATACGGTGCGGTATCAGTACATCGATGCGCCGAAAGGAAAAACTGCTATCCGTATTTACAATTTACTGATGGCAAACGATCAAACCGGAACACTTTATCAGGTCGTTTATGAGGCTCCATTGAGAGAATGGGATAAAGCGTGGGAAATTGGTGAACAGATTCTGAAAAAAATCCTTGTTGATGACGAAGTCTGAACGACGATTCGCCAGACGACCCTCTCATAAGCTAACGAAACAGAGTAAGTGCCTCAGCACAGGTTCCAGCGAGCGGGAGGCGGTCGGTGAGTTTAGAGAATTCAAACAGCTTCCGAATTTTTGAACCGGCGTGGAGTAAAACAACTTTTTCAACCCGCTTACTGAGTTCGAGCAACGCGCCGATTTCCTGACTGTTGAGCCATTCGATACCGCGCAGATCGATGATCACTTTGCCGGATAAGTCGTCGGGCAAATCTTCCAAACATTGGAACTTATGATACACGGCTCCGAGCGGCGGAGCCGACGAATCGACCTTCGCCGGAACGTTCCGGCCCAGCCGCAGTTCCAGCGTCAGTCCGATTGCGCGGAACATAAAACCGATATTCGTAATGTAGCGTTTGGTCAGCCGTTTCGGATCAGTGCCCCACCGCCAAAGCCATTCGCACTGCATCTTCTGAACCCAAACCGGCGCGCGGGTCTGCACACCGGCTATAAAGTCGAGTGTGCCGCCAACGCCGATCGCCACCGGAACGTTCCAGTGCTTCACATGCATGTGGTTAAACTTGTCCTGCTTCGGCGCACCAAAGGCGGTAAACAGAATGTCCGGCCTTGCCTCGGCCAGACGGCGCAGGATTTCGGCGTGATCCATTTTGTCGAGCGGCGCGTACTGCGGCGACCACGCTCCGGCTATCTTCAGGTTTGGATACCGCCCTTTCAGCACCGCCATCGCCTTCATGGCGACGCCTTCGGCGGCACCGAGACCGTAGATGGAAATTCCTTCCTTCGCGGCGCGTTCGGCGAGCATCGGCGTAATGTCACTGCCGGTCACGCGATCCTTAAGCGGTGGACCGAAAAACGGCGCCAGCTTCACCGGCGGAAACCCGTCGGCAATGACAAGGTCGGCTTCACGCAATATGTTGCGCAGTTCGGTGTCGTGCTGAGCCTGAACAATAAAGTCGAGATTGGCGGTAGCGATATAGCCGGGCCTGCCGGAACGAACGCGGTCAACCGTCCACTGAATCGCCTCTTCGAATGTCACGTTATGAAACGGCACTCCGAAAAGTACCAGCGGAACCGGGCTGAAGGTTTTTTGCATGCCGCGAGGATAGATAAACAGCTAGGCTCTTTCAAGCGCCATGACTCAGCACCTCGGTAGCCGAGGCAACCAGCGCGGCGATATCGGCATCGGTGTGAGTCGCAGAAATAAAAGCCGTTTCAAACTGCGCGGGTGGCAGATAGATCCCGCGTTCCAGCATTCCGTGAAAAAACGCGGCATACCGCTTTGTGTCACACTCTTTCGCCTCCGCCAGATTCCGCGGCAATCCATTCCGGAAGAAAACCGTAAAGGCACTTCCCTTTGCCTGAACGCTGATATTTCCAAATCTTGGAAACGTAGACGCGACGCCCTCGTCGCGGTTTCCAAACTTCGGAAACGGATTATCTCGCCCGATTTTCTCTAACGTTGTCAGCCCAGCGACGACGGCCAGCGGATTGCCACTGAGCGTTCCGGCCTGATAGACCGGGCCGAGCGGCGCGAGCTGTTCCATAAGTTTCCGCCGTCCGCCGAGCGCGGCCAGCGGCAATCCGCCGCCGATGATTTTTCCGAGACAGGTCAAATCAGGTTCCACTCCGCACAGCGCGCCGTAGGTCGTCGGCCCGAACCGGAAGCCGGTAATCACTTCGTCAAAAATCAATAACGCGCCGTAGCGGCCCGTCAGCTCGCGCAGCGCTTCGAGAAATCCCGGCTCCGGCAAAACCAAGCCCATGTTGGCGGCCACCGGCTCGACGATAATCGCGGCGATCCGGTCGCCGGAATGCTTCATAATTTCTTCCACCGCCGCGACGTCATTGTACGGTGCGACCAGCGTATCGTCCGCCACCGCCGCCGGAACGCCAGCGGAGGAACTCAGTCCACCGGTCAGCAGCCCGCTTCCGGCAGAAACAAGCATTGAATCGGAATGACCGTGATAACAGCCGTCGAACTTCAGAATTTTATCCCGCCCCGTTGCGCCGCGAGCTAGGCGGATCGCCGTCATCACCGCTTCCGTGCCGGAGCTGACACAACGCACCTGTTCCACATACGAAATCATCGAACAAAGTTTTTCGGCAAACAAAACTTCCCGCCGGGTCGCCGCACCGAAGCCGGTACCGTCCACCGCAGCTTTCTGAACGGCTTCGACAATTTCCGGATCGGCGTGACCGAACAGTAGCGCGCCCCACGACATACAAAAATCAATCAGCTCGCGCCCGTCGGAGGTGTAAAGTTTTGATCCCGCGCCGCGCTCGATAAAAATCGGCGTTCCGCCGACCGAGCGGAAACTGCGCACCGGACTGTTCACCCCGCCGGGGATTACCCGTTCCGCGCGTTCAAAAAGTTCTTCATTTGAAAAAGCGGTCATATTGATTGGCCCAGTAAGAGATGAAAATATCGGTTCCGGCGCGCTGCATGGCCGCCGTGCTTTCGCGCACCATGGCGCGCAAATCGCCCCAGCCGCGTTCGGCCTGAGCAATCAGCATAGAATATTCGCCGCTGACGTTGTAGGCCGCCACCGGCAGGTCGGTTGATTCGCGCACCTGTTGGATCACATCGAGATAAAAGAGTGCCGGTTTGACCATCAGAATATCCGCGCCTTCGTCTTCATCAAACTCCGATTCGCGCAGTGCCTGCCGCAAATCGTTGTACGGCGCCTGATAGCCCTGCCGGTCGCCTTTGCCGGGAGCCGACTGCTCCGCTTCGCGGAACGGGCCGTACATGGATGAAGCGAACTTGCTGGAATAACTCATAATCAGCGTGTCGGTCAGCTCCTCTTCGTCGAGCGCTTCGCGAATCGCCAAAACCTGTCCATCCATCATCGCGCTCGGCGCGACGCAGTCGGCACCGGCGGCGGCGTGCGAAAGCGCCACCTTTTGCAGCATTGTCAGCGCAGCATCGTTATCGACTTCGCCGGCTTTATTCAGCGGACCGCAATGTCCATGATCGGTATAAGCGCACAGGCAGACATCGGTGAAAACCGTCAGTTGCGGAAACGCTTTTTTGATTGCCGGAATCGCCCGCTGAACCGCGCCCTTTTCATTGAAGGCCTCTGAGCCGCTCGCATCTTTTTTCGCCGGATCAGGCAGTCCGAAAAGAAGCACGCCGCCGACGCCGCTTTCTGCCACCGGTTCCAGTTTTTTAAGCAGCACATCGACGCTCATGCGGGACTGGCCCGGCATGGCGGAAATCGGCTCATCCACTTTTTTGCCTTCGCGAAGGAACACCGGCCAGACAAATTTTTCCGGCCCGGGCAACGGCTGTCCCAGCATCCGGCGCAACGATTCCGTGCGGCGCAACCTCCGCAGTCGGGTTTCAGGAAATCTGCTCATTTTAAACCTCTCTCTTAACCCGGGAAATATGCACCAGCGAATGAATAAAATCTACGAATCAACATTGCAGTTCTCTTATCTATGTATTCGTAAATTTTATTCATTCGCTGGTCATTTCTCAATTTCACCTCGAACCGTAAATTCTGCAAGTGCGGCAACCGCATCTTCGACCGTGGCGCGGCGAGGTGCAATAAGATTACTGACGCCGTGACAGCGCAAAGCCTCCGCATCGCGCGCGCCGATCACAACAACCGTTTTGTCCGCCAGTTTTCCAACGCCGAACTGTTCGACAAAACTTTCCACCGCCGAAACGCTGGCAAAAAATACAGCATCGCATCCGGGCATTTCACAGCGCACCGGCTGATTGCGGCAGATCACGACATCATCAACGCGTGAAAATGTTTTACGCAGTTCAGCCGAAAGTTTTTCTCCGGCGCGATCTGAGCGCAGACGTAAAATCCGCGCGTCCGGAGGAATCACTTCCAGCGCCGTACGCAGAACGCCTGCGGTATTAAATTCGCCCGGCGGCATCGCATCAGTCTGAATCCGGAAAGCGCGCAGCGCGGCGGCAGTGCCTTCACCGCAGCAGATAATTTTCGGCAGGCCGCGCAAATCATCCAGTTGCGCCAGCAGACAGCGAACCGCCGACGGCGAAGTCAGAATGAGCCAGTCGTAAACTCCAAGCGGAGGAACTTTTTCCGGCACCAGTTCAATCAGCGGCTGTTGAACCGGCACACCGCCGAAATCGAGAACCGCCAGCGCGGCGCGCGGCTGAACGTCGCGACTGCATGTCAGCCAGACGCGCTTGCCGCGCAAGGCACCGTGAGCGCGGTAGATAAATTTTGATTCGGCGGCCTCGCCGATTAAAACCAGCCCCGGCAAATCCGTCGACCCGATCTTCGCGGCGATTTCATCGAGCGGTGCCGAAATGATTTGCTGTTGTGGACCGCCCGCATCCAGCACCACCGAAACCGGCAGGCTCGGAGAATATCCTTCAGCCAAAAGCCGCGCCGCTGTTTCTTTCAGCGATTGAATTCCCATAAATACCGCGATGGTTTCGCCGGAGCCGCCGTCGGCGGTTTTTGCCGTCAGCACACGAAAACGGTCAGCCGTTCCACGTCGTGTGAGCAGAAGACCGGTTCCGGTCGTCGCTGAACTTAAACTGCTGACGCCGGGAACAACGCGATACGGAAGCTGAAGCGCGTCGAGCGCATCAATTTCCTCGGCGAGCCGTCCATAGATTCCGGGATCGCCGCCCTTCAACCGCACAACGCGCTTTCCCTGCCGGGCGAAACGGGCAATCAGTTTACAGATTTCATCCTGCGACCTGCTGTGCTGTCCGCTACGTTTACCGACGAAAATTTTCCGGGCCGTTTCCGGCAGTTCGGCCAGCAGGGCTTCGTCGAGCAACGCGTCGTACAGACAGACTTCGGCGCGTCGGAGCGCCGCGACGCCCGACTGCGTGCAAAGTCCGGCATTCATGCCCGCGCCGACAAAAACAATCGGTTTGATGAAGAGCGAGCGAAGCCGGAGAAAGCGTTCGTCGCCGGAACGAAAAGTCAGCGCCAGCGCGCCCTGCCCGTCGGGAACCGGAAGATCGTCCGGTGAAATCCATTCGGCGATTCGATCGTCTAATCCCAACCGCTGGAGCGCGGCGGCGGCCATGATAAGCACATCGAATTTCCCGGCGTCAAGTTGCGCGAGCCGTTCTTCAATGGTTCCGCGCAGCGGTTTGATTTCCGCCGACGGAAACCTTTTTTTTACATACGCGGCGCGGCGGTCGCTGCTGACGCCGACGGTACGCGGCGTCAGCGACCCGACCAGCACGTCGCGCGGATCGGCGGAGTCGGGCATCCAGAAAAAATCCAGACCGGCTGGCAATGGATCGGATAAATCTTTGGCGCTGTGGACGGCGCAGTCGATGGACCCGGCCAACAGCGCTTCGTCGAGGTCGCGCGTGAAAAAATCGTCCGGCGCCGTCGTCAGATCGGCGATTTTGTCGCGGTCGCCGGGACTGGAAAAGGGAGCAAGCTCCCATTCCAGACCAGAAATCTTTTCGCGCAAAAGACAGAGCACGGATTCCGTCTGGATGAGCGCCAGACGGCTGGAGCGTGTTCCGGTTTTGATCGGTCGTTTCATTGGAATTTCACCAGCCGGTCGTATTCGTCGCGGTGTGCATTGATTATTTCGCGGGCCTTTGCGAAAAGTTCGTCCGCATTTCCCGGCGGTACGGCGGCGCGCAACGCGCTCAGTCCGATGACACCGGGAAGTTCCGGGTTGATATTGCGCGGCAGGGACAAGTCAATCAGGACAGCTCCGGCGCGCAAAAGCGGACGGTGTGATTCGTCGATGAGAAAACCGGCGCTACCGGTGGCGCAAATGATTACATCAGCGCGAGGCAGTTGCTGACGGAGTTCATCGTCAGAGCGTCCGCTGATTTGGACGGCATCCGGAAAGCGGCGCGCCAGTCCCTGTCCGATTTCGCCGCGACCAATAATCAAAACCTTTCCAACGGCTGGAAGATTTCTCTTCAAGGTCTGGGAAACAAGATCTTCCGTTTCCAGCGCAGGCAGCAACGAACCGGTCACTTGCCGGATTTCTTTAGAGATGTGGAGAGCCGTATCCGTCCAGTTTTGAAGAAAACTTCCGGCAAACCCTTTTTCCTGTGCATCGGCGAGCGACTGTTTAATTTGAGCCACGATACGACTTTCACCGAAAGCCTGTGAACGGAGTCCGGCGGCAGTTTCGGCCAGCCGACAGAAAGCGTCCATTCCTCTGGAGACAAAAACGTCGGACGTTTTCCGTAAAACAGTTTCAACCGCCGCGCAGGAGCCAGAAGAAATGAGCGCGACGATTTCAAAGCGGTTGCAGGTATCTAGAATCATAAATTCATGAACGCCCCAGACACACGGCAGCAATTCTTCGAGTTCCGTCCGGGCGGCTTTCAGTTTTTCCACCGATTGAAAGCCGCCGGTACTGTGATCCGCGCCGATGACAATCAGATCGATGTCGCGCAGAAAGCGGACGTGGCGGCTGAGGCTTTCGCGCAGAAGGCGCGACCGGCGGCAGGAGCGTCCTGACGTGCTGACAGAAACGGTTAGTCCGTCTTCGCTGAAACTGGCAGGCAGAATCAGATCGCCGTCAGGCCAGTTGCCGTCGGCAGCCGAGCAGAGGATTTTCTTCTCGCGGCAGAGTTCGACAATCCGGCGGTTAAGCACCGGATTATCCGTCAAAGCAAAAACCAGAAAGGCTCCGTCGAGGTCTTCGGGGACAAAACAGCGCTCAACCAAATTGATGCCGGACAGTGCTTTAATCGGCGGTTTGATTTCCGGAGCCACCACCGTCAGTGCCGCGCCGGCCTCGGCCAGTTTGGCGGCTTTCCGCACGGCGACCCGCCCGCCGCCGACAAGCAGACATTTCCGTCCCTCTAAAATAAGGGCGGCCGGAAACATTTTTTTTGACAATGGCGCTCCAGACATGGTTCTATCTCTTTTAGTGATAAATACTATCACGTTTTAGGTATATGACTTTTAAGTCGAAGTCAACACCCGAAAACCCGTGCGCAGGATGAGAAAAAATAGAAGAGTTGGCCAGTGAATTATCCGGCGGCAACTTGGGGGAAATAATTTGATGACAGCACAACCGGAATTAACGCAGGTCGAACGCGATAAACTCGAAATCAACCCGGACTTCGATTTCCGCGAGATTGCCACCCGCCCTTTTGATCAAATCACGCCGAACGAGCTGGCGATGTTTAAATGGAGTGGCGTTTACCACCAGCTTCAGCCTAGCTTTTTTATGATCCGTGTCGTCACCCCTGGCGGACTGATGACAACCGCGCAGTTTAACCGCGCGATTGATCTGGCTGAAGAATTCGCGCAAGGCGAGCTGTGCATCACCACCCGCCAGACGCTTCAGTACCACTGGATCCGCAAAGAGGACATTTATAAAATTATCGAAGGCATGGCTGAAGTCGGCATCACCACCAAGAACGGTTGCGGCGACGTACCGCGCAATATCATCGGCTCATCGCTGGCAGGCGTCGCTCAAGAACAGATCGGCGACTCGCACAAAATCATCCAAATGCTGGCGACCGACCATGAAATCCGCGATTTACAGCGCAACCTTCCGCGCAAACACAAGATCAGCGTAGCGTTCGCCAACGAAGCAGGCGCGCAGACGCTGATGAACTGCCAGGGCTGGGTGCCGGTAAAACGCGGCGACACAGTCGGCTGGAAATTCCATGCCGGCGGCGGACTCGGCGCTCGTCCCTATCTGGCCAAAGTAATTTTTGACTGGGTGCCGGAAGAATTGGTACTGCCGGTCGCCCGCGCCACCGTGGAAGCGTTTCGCCGTCACGGCGACCGGCGCAACCGCGCCTTCTCCCGCCTGAAAATTGTCGTCGATAAGATGGGCGCCAAAGGCTTCGGCGATGTCGTCATGGACATTCTGAAGGAGCGTGGCATCACCGGACTTGAGCAAATCGAATATGCCAAAAATCCGCTTCCAAACATTGGAAGAATGCTACTGAACGGTCAGGAAATCATTCCACAGAAACAGGCCGGACTAAGCGTCGTGCGAGTAATGATTCCGCGCTCGGAGCTAAAGACGGCGCAGTCCAGAATCATTTCGCGGCTGGCCGATAAACTCGGCGGCGGAAAAATCATGTTCACCAACCGTCAGAATATTGAATTGCACGACGTTCCAGACGCCAACGTTCCGGCGCTGCTGGAGGCGCTGCATGCCGCAGGCTTCCGCACCAGCGGTCACGAACACCTGCCGGATATTGTCGCTTGTGTCGGCACCACCATGTGCAAGATGGCGGTATCCGATTCGCCGGACGCCTACCGTCGCCTGTACGCCGCACTGGCCGGTGACGAAAAATACTGGAAGGATGTCGGTCCGCTGCGGATTAACATTACCGGCTGCCCGAACAACTGCGCTCACGCCTGGATTGCCGACATCGGACTGCGCGGTCGGCGCACTCGTAACGAGAGCGGCGGCAGCACCGAAGGCTATACCGTCTTTGTCGGAGGAAAATTGAGCGAAGCCGGAAAAATCGGCGAACCGCTTTGCGATGCTGATTCGGCTGAAATCGTTCCGGCGGTGAAGAAGATTCTGAACGCTTATCTAAAGCACCGTAACAGTCAGAATGAACTCTTCACCGACTTCTGCGAACGGATCGAAATCGAAGCTTTCCGGGCGTTTATTGCCAGCGAATGAATAAAATCTACGAATAAATCTCTGGTATGCCGAAACATGAAACATATAACCCGGATCTGTTGCACCCCGAATTATCGCATCAGATTATCGGGGCAGCATTCGATGTTCATAACGAACTTGGACCGGGATGGGATGAATGGGACTACCACCGGGCCATGCTGAATGCCTTGCGGACAAGAGACCTGACCGCTGAAAGTCACTTGAGCAAGCGGCTGATGCACCGGGATGACCCGGTTGATGAATTTGAACTGGATATTCTGGCGGGAAACCGGGTCATCCTCGAGCTCAAGCACATCCGGACCGGCTTTGCATCTCAGCATTACACACAACTGATCAATTATTTGAAATGCTGGGAAAAAGACCTCGGGATGCTCATTAATTTCGGCTTGGAACGTCTGTCTTACAAACGAGTGCCGCACACACCTGTCAGCGGGGAAATCTGCTTTGAGGGATGCTGGGATTCCATTGAGTCGCAAATGCCAGATATTACCGGGAAAATCCGAGCGTCTTGTAAAAATGTTCTGGCGCTGCACGGCCTTGGTTACGGCGCAGAATCTTCTAAAAAAATTCTGCGACGAGAACTCGCCGGGCAGAACCTGAACCCTCAAGTGCCGGAAGCGGCCCCGTCATTTAACGGAATCGTTTTTGAACGGCGTATGCTGGATTCCGTTCTTATTGATAAAAATCTTCTTCTTTCTGTAACTGCTTTTGAGGATACCACCGCCATGGAGCTGGCCCGGTTGCGCAGCGGTATGAAACATCTTTTTGTTCCTGCCGGAGTTTTGCTGAATTTCGGGAAATCAAAACTGACGTTACGAGGAGTTCTTCTCTAATTTTCCATTCGTAGATTTTATTCATTCGCTGGAAAAACAGGATACCCATGAAACAACTGCTAAATGAAGCCGGAGAACTGATCAAAGCAGACCGCTGCGAAGAAGCGGTTGCCGTTCTCTGCCGACTCGGCCCGCCGGAAGGTGCGCCGATCTGCGAACTGATCGCCAAGGCTTACCACGGGCTCAACCGGACGCGCGGCGATGTGTACACGGCGAAGGTTTTCGCGGAGCAGGCCATCGCGCACGGCAGCGCCGATCCCGAAATGCAGGAGATTATTGCGAACGCCGCACGGACTGATTCACCGCTCAACCATCCGCTTGCTCTGCCGGATTGCAAACTGGGCGGCTGGCAGGAAAAGCGTCCGGAAGGCGACGCGCCCTACTCCTTCTGCGCGCTTTCAAAAACCTGCGGCAGCGCGAACTCACCGAAAGATTTCGACTGGCTGGAAAAAAATATTCCGTGCCAGAAAGCCTGCCCGGCTTCGACGAACATTCCCGGCTACCTCGACGCCGTCTATCGCGGCGAACACGACAAAGCGTACCGGATCAATCTGGAAGCCAACGTCTTTCCCGCCGTGCTGGGTCGCGTCTGCGCGCGGCCATGTGAAGCGGCCTGCCGCCACGGCTGGGACGGACTCGGCCAGCCGGTAGCAATTTGTTTTTCAAAACGTTCCGCCGCTGACTTCGGCGGACAGTCGCCGGTGGTGATGAATAAATGGTTTCCGCCGAGTGGCAAAAAAGTCGCCGTGGTCGGTGCCGGCGTCGCCGGTCTGGCGGCGGCGCGCAATCTGGCGCTACTCGGACATCAGGTGACGGTTTACGAAAAGCACAACAAGCCCGGCGGCATGATTAACCAGGGCATTCCGGTTTTCCGCCTGCCGCGCGAAATTATCACCAAGGAAATTGCGCAGATTGAAGCGCTGGGCGTGAAGATTATCTGCAATACAGAGATTGGAAAAACCGTCACGCTGAGTTCGCTGGCAAAGGAAAACGACGCCGTAATTCTGGCGGCCGGAACACTGAAACCTAATCTGCTCGACCTGCCCGGCAAGGATCTCAACGGCATCCGCCACGGTCTGGATTTTCTACTGGAAGTGAACGAAACCGGGAAAGGCGACGTCGGCAAAACGGCCGTGGTCATCGGCGGCGGCTTTACCGCAATGGACTGCGCCCGCACCGCCAAGCGGCTCGGCGCGCAGGTTAAAGTCTGCTACCGCCGGACGGCAGCGGAAATGCTGGTGACGCCCGGCGAGCTGGAAGAGCTGGAACACGAAGGTATTCCGATGGAGTACATGGTGGCGCCGAAGGCCTACACCGGTACCAGCGGTCGTTTGAAAACAATTCAATTTGTCCGTACCGAAATGGGCGCGCCCGACGCCAGCGGACGCCGCCGTCCGGTTGAAATTCCGGGCAGTGAATTTGAGCTGGTCGTGGATACGGTTTTGCTGGCGACCGGACAGTTTCCCGATACGTCATGGCTCGATGAAACTTCCGGAGAAGCCAAAGTTTTCTCCGCCGGTGATTTCAAGAACGGCGCGAGTTCACTGATTCAAGCGATCGGCCACGCCAAGGAGTGCGTACGCGAAGTTGACCGGTTCCTGACCGGTAAAGTCCGGCTGAACGATTACGCCGTGATCGAAGACGTCACCGCAACCGGCCGTATCCGCGAAATGGATTATGTCGGTCTGCAACCGATGCCCGCCGTTGAACTGTCGCAACGCGACCTCACCACCGAAGTCGAAACCGGCTTCGGCAAGGAAACCTCCGGCGACGAAGCGCAGCGCTGTTACCAGTGCCACTACAAGTTTGAGATCGACTCCGACAAGTGCATCTACTGCGACTGGTGCGTCAAAGCCAAGCCGCGCCCCGAGTGCATCCTGAAAATCAAGGAACTGCATTACGACGCCGAAGGTCGCGTAACCGGCTGGACGCTCGCGCAAAAAGCCGACGACGTTCACCTGATCTGGATTAATCAGGACGACTGCATCCGTTGCGGTGCCTGCGTTTCCGCCTGCCCCGTGGACGCCATCAGCATTCAGAAGGTGTCCTTGCGGGCCGGTTCGCCAACAAAGTAGCGCACCATCGTTCTTCTGTAGCCGGGGCCGGTGGCCCCGGAAAAATTGGAAAGAAAGAGGCGCGGCCACCGTCCGCGCCCTCTGATAGTTCCCAATATTTGGAAAAAGTCTTCTCCCTTTATACCGCCTCTGTTACATTCCGTCCGTCTGTAAAAGTTTATACCCAAAAGGAATATAGCTCATGGCCATACCAGACTATCAGACGCTCATGCTCCCCGTTTTAAAACTGGCTTCAGATGGTGCAGAGCATAAATTCAGCAAAGCTGTTGAACTCCTTGCCGACGAGTTTTTGCTAACCGATGATGAAAAAAACGAGCTTCTCCCTAGTGGCAGTCAGGCCGTCTTCAATAACCGTGTCGGATGGGCTCGATCCTACCTAAAACAAGCCGGCCTTCTTAACTCTCCCAAACGCGGTTTTTTTACAATAACTGACTGTGGTCTGAAATTCCTGCAAACCAACCCTTCGAAGATTAATGCGTCTGTTTTGGAACAGTTCCCGCAATTCATCGAATTCAGAAATCGGAAAAGAGAAAGAACGGGTCTCGAAGATGACATTACAATTCAGTCTGAACCCGCTGAGCACCAGACCCCTGAGGACACTCTTGCTACGGCATACGCTCAGCTACGTAGCGCTCTTGAATCTGAAATTTTAAGCTCCGTGAAAGAAGCCTCCCCGTCATTTTTCGAAAGGCTTGTCGTCGATCTCTTGGTTCAAATGGGATACGGAGGAAACCGCCGGAACGCCGGAAAAGCTTTAGGAAAAAGCGGTGATGGAGGTATTGACGGAATCATTAACGAAGACAAACTCGGCTTGGATGTGATCTATATTCAAGCTAAACGCTGGGAAGGCACTGTTGGGCGTCCAGAAATTCAAAAGTTTGCAGGAGCACTCCAAGGGCAACGGGCAAAAAAAGGCGTTTTCATTACTACTTCATCATTCACAAAAGAAGCCAGAGAATACGTTGCACTCATAGACGTAAAAATCATCCTCATCGACGGAGAACAATTGGCAACCTTAATGACAGACCATAATGTGGGGGTCTCGACCGTCGGCCAGTACGAAGTGAAAAAGATAGATTCCGATTACTTCGACGAGTAGCGAAAAGTGTCGACTCGATCCTCCGGTCAATCATTGAAGCAGGAAAGGCGGAGGGCATAAGCCATCCGCCTTTCCTGCTCACTGATTCAAGCCCGGCTTAAATGCAGTACTCGATAATCACTTGAGCGCGGGTGAGTTCGCGCACAACGGACTGTACGGCTTCTGCTGGCGAAACGTCCGGTTCGATCACCAGATCGACCTGATAATTTTTGAACGGATTTCCGCCGATGCTGACGACGAACAGTTCGTTCGGTGAGTTCAATATTTTCAGCCTTTGCAGGTCGTATTCGTCGGCACGCTCCAGCGAGCTGATGAAGATGAGTCCGGCGTCGGTCATGATGCGCGCCAGTTCGCCGACGCGGCGGATGTGTTCATCGCGGTCGCGGAAGTTCTGTCCGATGTCGGCATCCAGCCCTTCCAGCAGACTGGAGATGCCGAGGTAGTAGGACTGAAGACCTTTATCGTAGAGTTTGAGTTCCAGCCGCCGCGCCAGATCGCTCTTGCCGCCAGCCGGGCCGACAAACAAAACCGTTTTCCCGCGATGCTGGTTCCGGTTGATCCGGGCTTCCGGAGAAACCAGTCCGCGCTCCCAGAGAAATTCGCGCCGGTCAACCTGCGCTTCCAGCGGAGCCCGTTCTCCGGTGGTTGCCTGCGGTCGCTCGATCATTCCGGCGGCAACGGTGTTGTTGCTGATCGGGTCGATCAGAATGAAGCTGCCGGTTTCGCGGCAGTCGCGATAGGCGTCGAAAAACAACGGCTGATGCGTCGTAATATTCGCCCGCCCGATTTCGTTGAGCTGTAAAATGTCGGCAGGCTGCTTCTCCATCGTGTTGACGTCCACGCGATACTCCAGATCCGCAAGCCGCGCCTTGGTCGTGTGCGAGGTGTGGCGCAACAGGTAGGTCGCGCTCCGGTTCATCGGCGTTTCCGAAAGCCACAGAATCATCGCCTCAAAATGAGTGGCGACATTCGGAATATTTTCGGCGTGGACAATCATTTCGCCGACGCTGATGTCGATTTCGTCATTCAGCTCCAGCGTCACCGCCTGCGGAACAAAGGCCTCGTCCAGCTCCCCGTCGGCGGTGACGATCCGCTTGATGGTGGATTCCTTCAGCGACGGCAACGCTTTGATGCGGTCGCCTTTGCGGATTACGCCGGAAGCCACACTTCCGGCAAAACCGCGGAAGTCCAGGTTCGGGCGGCTGACAAACTGCACCGGAAACCGGAAGTCGCCGAGATTACGGTCGGCGGAAATATCCACCGTTTCCAGAATGTTCAGCAGCGACGGCCCGTCGTACCACGGCATCCGCTCAGACGAATCTACGATGTTGTCGCCTTTCAGTGCCGACAGCGGAACAAAGCGGATATCCGGAATCGAAAGTTCTTTGCTGAGCACTTCGTAATCCGCGCGGATTTCTTCAAACCGCGCCTGACTGAAATCCACCAGATCCATTTTATTCACCGCCACGACGACGTGGCGGATGCCGAGAAGCGACACGATAAAACTGTGCCGCCGCGTCTGCGTGATGACGCCTTTGCGGGCATCGATCAGAACAATGGCCAGATCAGCCGACGATGCGCCGGTGGCCATGTTGCGGGTGTACTGCTCATGGCCGGGGGTGTCGGCGATAATGAATTTCCGGTGCGGCGTGGTGAAGTAGCGGTAGGCCACGTCGATGGTGATGCCCTGCTCGCGCTCGGCTTTCAGACCGTCCAGCAGCAGCGCATAATCAATTTCGCCTTCGCCGGCGTTGCCTTCGCGGGCGCTGTCGCGCTCCAGCGCGCTCAGCTGGTCATCGAACAGCAGTTTGCTGTCGTACAGCAGCCGCCCGATCAGCGTGGATTTGCCGTCGTCCACCGAGCCGCAGGTCAGAAACCGCAGCAGGCTTTTGTTTTCATGTTCACTTAAAAAATTTTCGATATTCATCAGAAGTAGCCTTCCTTCTTCTTTTCTTCCATGGAGGAGTCGCCGTCTTTATCAATGATGCGGGTCGAGCGTTCGCTCAGCCGCGTCGTCATCATTTCCTCGACGATCTTGTCGACGGTATCTGCATCCGACTCAATCGCGCCAGTCAACGGGTAGCAACCGAGCGTACGGAAACGCACCAGAATTTCTTTCGGCTTTTCGCCCGGCTCCAGAGGAAAGCGCTCATCATCGATCATGATCAGTACGCCGTCGCGTTCGACGACCGCCCGCTTGGCCGCCAGATAAAGCGGAACCAGCGGAATTTTTTCGAGCCGGATGTATTGCCAGATATCGAGCTCCGTCCAGTTCGAAAGCGGAAACACCCGCACGCTTTCGCCGGGATTCACCCGCGCATTAAAATTCGACCAGAGTTCCGGACGCTGATTTTTCGGATCCCACTGATGATTCCGGTCGCGGAACGAAAAAATCCGTTCTTTGGCCCGCGACTTTTCTTCGTCGCGCCGGGCACCGCCGAAGGCGCAGTCGAATTTATGTTTATCCAAAGCCTGCAACAGCGCCTGCGTTTTCATGACGTCGGTGTACTTGCGACTGCCCAATGTAAACGGCGACGCGCCGGAGGCGCGGCCTTCTTCGTTGGAGTGCACCAGCAGATCCAATCCGTTTTCCAAGCAGAAGCGGTCGCGGAAGGTAATCATTTCACGAAATTTGAAGGTCGAATCAACATGCAGAAGCGGAAACGGAACCCGTCCGGGGTAAAACGCTTTTTGCGCCAGCCGAACCATGACGCCGGAATCCTTGCCGATGGAATAAAGCATGACCGGATTCTCAAACTGACTGTACGCGTCACGAATGATCCGGATGCTTTCGGCCTCCAGTTGTTTAAGTTGACTCAGCTGATACCTACTCATGACTCTTCTCCAAATCTTTACTCCGCACGAATTTCCCGTTCACCAAATGCAACCCGCACTCTTTCTGTTCGGGTGTTTCCCACCACCAGCGGCCCGACCGGATATCTTCTCCCGGCTGAACCGCCCGCGTGCAGCAGGCGCAACCGATACTGATAAAGCCCTGATCATGCAACGGATTATACGGAACCCCGTTTTCTTTCAGATAGGCGACCACCTGCGCCAACGACCAGTTGTACAGTGGATTGATTTTAGGAACTTTGTTGGCCTCATCCCACTCGATCACTTTCAGTTCTGATCGGGTCGATGACTGTTCCTGCCGTAACCCGCAAATCCAGCCGCCTGACTCGCGAAGCACACGCCGCAACGGATTAATTTTGCGCACCTGGCAGCAACGCTTCCGTTGATCTACGCCTTTAAGAAACAGATTGATCCCTTCTTCTGCGACCATCGTCTCCACTTCCGCCGCATCGGGAAAGAGAATCCGGATTTTTACGCTCAATCTGGATTCGGTCTCGGCAATCAGATCGTACGTTTCCGGAAACAACCGGCCGGTGTCCAGTGTGATCACCGGAATTGGCAGCCGGTGGGCAGCAATCAGATGTAAAATCACCTGATCTTCCTGACCGAGTGAACTGGCAAACACCGGACGGTCGATATTTTTCACCACCCATTGCAGGACTTGCAGCGGGCCGAATCCGCTAAGTTCCGGCTGATTTTTTTCAATTTCTTCCTTCAAAAAGTCACTTTTCACAACAACTACTCCCAATCTGATTTGCAGATATATAAGTTTGTTTATCACCTAAGTAAAGTTTAAACACTAAAAATATACATATAACATGATAATGTTTCATGTAAAACAAACTGCACCCCAAATAAACCTCTACAAATTGAGGATTTTATATAGATTTACGGAGCTTAAACCGGAACTTTGCCTATGCCACTACTTTCTATTTTTCTGATCGCACTCGGTCTGGCGATGGACGCCTTCGCCGTTTCCATCACCAGCGGCATTACCATTAAAAACCTCAAAGTGCGTCACGCCCTGCTCGTTGGCGCGGCTTTCGGTATTTTTCAGGCCGTCATGCCGATCCTCGGCTGGCTGCTCGGCCAATGGGCATACCGTTTTATCTCCGTGGTGGACTATTGGATTGCCTTCGGCCTGCTTCTTTTTGTCGGCGGACACATGATCATTCAGGCCATGCAGCCCGAAGATGAAGAGTCAGGCCCGAAAAATCCGCTGCACCTGCCGACCCTGCTAACACTGGCCGTCGCCACCAGTATTGACGCTTTCGCTATCGGCATCAGCCTTTCGATGCTGCGCGTCTCGATTCTGCAACCGGTGCTGATTATCGGCCTCGTCACCTTCGCCCTCTCCTTCGCCGGTGTTTATTCCGGACGTTTGTTCGGCCACCTGAACGAGAAGAAAATGGAGGTTTTCGGCGGACTGGTATTGATCGGTCTCGGCGCAAAAATGCTGATTGAACATCTGATAGAAAATCACGAAATGTTCACCGATTCACAGACCGTCTGGTTTGCCTTCGGTCTGACGCTGGCCGCCGGAATGGCGACCGGCATCGGCAGCCTGCTGGCTTTTTTTACCCGGCGTAGCGGCGCACGGCGCTTCTCATTTTTCCTCGGCGTTTCGACCGGATTACTTCTTTGGATCGCCTTCCGGCAGATGCTGCCGAGCGCCGGGAATGACCTCGGCAGTACGTTTCCAATGATGGCGGCCTTCTTCGGCGGCCTTCTGATCACCGCACTGATTGATAAACTGGTTCCAACTTTTGGAAACCCGCACGAACCGCACCGCATCGAAGATTTTGCAGGAACGCCCGCCTTCCGCCGTACCGGTATGCCCGCCGCACTGGCCATCGTCGCGCACAGCTTCCCGGAAGGTCTGGCCATTTTTGTTGTGGCACTGCACGCACCAGCGCCGGTCGCCATCGGCGCGGCCATTGCGCTGGCGCTGCACAACATTCCTGAAGGAATCGCCACCGCATTACCGATGTATCACGCCACCGGCAGCCGCGCCAAAGCGTGCGGCTTCTCGTCGCTCACCGGACTGGCCGAACCGCTCGGCGCGCTGATTGTTTATACTCTGCTCTACCAGTTCATGAGTGACCGGGCGCTCGACCTTCTCACTGCGGCCAGCGCCGGCATTATGGTCTTCATCGCACTCGACGGACTGCTCCCCGCCGCCCGCGTTTACGGAAAATATCACCACGCCGTCTGGGGTGTCCTGACTGGCATGCTCGCCGCCGCCGCGCTCTCTCTGCTTTGATTTTGCCTTTCCGCCGCACGCGGCGAAGTATATACAAACGACATGAAAACCATTTTCACCGCTGTCATTCTGCTGGCCGCAACCGCCGCCTTCGCTGAAAGCAAATCACCGTCCGATGGTGTTGTGACAAACATCGTAACGGTCACCAATGCCGACGGCACCGTGATAATCAAAGCAGTTCCGGCGAAAGCGGATGCCTACACCGGTGCCACCCGCAAAGGCAATAAGCGGAAATAATATCCTGACTTTGCCGCAAGGACACATGGTTGCGCTTTTGGTGAGAGATCGCCGCTGCCCGCGTGCTATAAAGCTCAAACCAAATTAAAGGAACACCTATGGCCAAACCCAACTACACCTTCGAAAAACGCCAAAAAGAACTCGCCAAAAAACGGAAGAAGGAAGAAAAGCAAAAGCGCAAAGCCGGAGCCTCGAACGAACAACCGACGGATGACGCACCCCAGTCGCCCGCCGTCTGATTTTTCGGTTGTTTCCCAGCACTGACAACTTAAGTGTGCCACATGCAATAAGGGAGGATGATCAATGGACATACCTGAAACTGCTGAACGATTTGTCGCTTTCTTCGACATTATGGGATTTAAAGACCTCGTTTACCGGAATGATCATAAAGAGGTCCAAAAAATCATGGCTCGGGTTTGCAAAACCGTAGCAAGCCTCGAGAAATTTAGAGGCGACGTACTGAAAAATATTGCCCCGCCCATTATGTTTTCCGATTCCATTATTTTTGTTTCTCACGGCAATACACCAGAAGATGCCGATGATCTTCTCCTTACAGCGACCTACTTATTGTGCGAAATGCTTGTAGCTCGTGTTCCAATCAAAGGCGCGCTCGCATACGGCTTATTTACTGCAGATTTTGAAAAATCGAGTTTTTTTGGTCGCCCTCTAGTAGACGCCTGCCTGCTAGCTGAAGAAATGCACTTTTATGGAGCCATCCTCCATCACAGTGTTGAACCACACCTCCCGCCTCATAAAGAAAAGAGTGATAACATTGCGTTGACGCTGCGCGCCCCAGTACCGATGAAAGGAGGGCCGGTGACACATTCCTATGCTGATTGGCGTCATTTCATGAAAGATGGTCAAACGCAAGAATCTGTTCTGGAGCCTTTCTACTCAACTGTATCAGGAAGCACACGCCGATATGTGGACAACACTATTGGTGTTTATACCCCTGTTAAAAAATGATTCCTCAGCGAATAACTGTACGGTATGAAGGCTGGGTGCAGGGCGTCGGGTTCCGGTACACGGCGGTAAGTCTGGCGCAGGACTTGGATGTAACCGGCTGGGTGAAGAATGAGTTCGATGGCGGCGTGTCAGTGGTGGCGGAAGGCGCGGAAGAGTCGCTGATGGAGCTTTTGCAGGCGATCCGCCGGTCGAACCTCGGAAAATACATCACCACCGAACTCGTCCGCCGGTCGGCGGCAACCGGTGAATTTAAAGGTTTTACCGTCGCACATTGACGGTTTCCCAGCAAGGCAACCGGGACGGTTGCGGTACGTATCGCCGACGTCCCGTCGGCCTTGTGCGGAAGTTATGGCGTGCGGCGTGCGACACTGAGGATGGCAGAAGCGACTTGCAGATCGTCCGGCGTGCGGATTTTCATGTTGCCGGTCGAACCAGCCACCAAATGAACTTCCTGTTTCCCCTTCGCCAGCAGTTCGGAATCGTCATCAATCAACTTGCCAGAGCCTTTGAGCATCTTCCTGAACACGTCGATTTTATAAACCTGCGGGCTTTGCACCAGCCAGACGCTGTTACGATCGACCGATTTGGTAACCTTCTGCCCTTTTTCGGCGAACTTAACTGCTTCGGGACTCTTCACGGCGGCGATGGCGGCACCGTAGCGTTTGCCGGCTTTGATGGTTTCGGCGACCACTTCGTCGGTTACAAACGGACGGGTGGCTTCATGAATCAATACTGCGGTTGCTTCTTCCGGAATTTTTTCCAGCGCGTTCTTCAGGTTCGTCAAACGGATCGGCCCGCCAGCAACGATGGCAGAAATTTTGCGGCAGCCGAAGGAGCGAACGGTATGCAATGCGCTGTCCACGCGCTCTTTGCGAACGACCAGTACGATTCCTTCGATGAGCGGATTCTGTTCCAGTGTTTGAATGGAACGCGCGACGATCGGCCGGGAACCGAGTGTGAGAAATGCCACATCGATGCCTGCTCCAATTTCCTGATCCTTACCGCATGCTAGAACAATCGCCCATGCTGACATATCTTACGCTCCTTCCGGGTTTGCACAAATGCAACCAGCGAGACGGCAGGAATTTAACAAGACAATGATGGACTGTCAAATGCGGCGGGGCTTTTGAGGCATTTAAAATGACCGAAAAAGCTCTGGAAGCCGGAATGATCCGTTAGTCTATGCGGCACATTGACTTAAGCTGGTCAGCGCGGAGGTCAATCTGCTTCCGGTCAAGGGCTGCCAGACGTTCCAGACTGAACTCTTCGACGCCAAAGGCGGCGGTGACGCTTCCGTAGAGCATGGCGCGGCGGATTGCCGGCTCATCCGTTCCGCCGGATTCGGCCAGCGCGCCCATCAATCCGCCGGCAAAGGTATCGCCCGCGCCGGTCGGATCTTTGAAGTCCGCCAGCGGAAACGCGTGCAGCAGAAAGATTCCGTTTTTGGAAAACAGCATACTGCCGCTGGCCCCTTTTTTGATCAGGACAAAACGCGGCCCCATCGCGAGCAATGCGTTGGCGGCATCCATGAGCGAATGTTCGCCGGTGAAAAGGCGCGCTTCGGATTCGTTAAGCGTGAGCATGTCGCACTTACCGACAACCTGAACCAGTTTTTCGCGGGCAATGTTGATCCAAAGATCCATGGTGTCGATCAGAACAAACTTCGGCGAGTGCACCTGCTCAAGAACATGAAGCTGGAGTTCCGGCGCGATATTACCGAGAAAAAGGTACGGCGCGTCACGGTAGGCTTCCGGCAGTTCCGGCGTAAAGCGCTCGAAAACATTCAGCTCGGTGAGAAGCGTACGGCGGTTGTCCATGTTGGCTTCATAGACGCCGGACCAGCGGAAGGTTTTGCCTTCTTCGGTCTGAAGCCCGGCCAGATCAATCCCCATCTTTTCCCAGAGATCGCGGTGCTCGGATGGAAAGTCGGTGCCGACGACGCCAACCATGCCGGTTTTGACAAAGAACGAGGCGGCGGCACAGGCGTAGCTGACGGAGCCGCCGAGAATTTCGACGCGTTTTTCGCGGGGCGTTTCGATGGTGTCAATTCCGATGGAACCGACGATAACCAATTGGGGAGCGTTGTTTTTCTTCATGGGATTAATTAGCGGCGGGAAGGCCGCGGCGTTCCGACAATTTCCTGAATGCGTACTTTGACTTCCTTCACTTCAAGAATACCCAGACTGTCCTGCATCCCTTCGCGAACCCGGTTCTGAAGAGCTTGAGAGAATTCCGGGATGCGGACGCCTGTCTGGACTTTCACATCCAGATCGACACTGATGGCGTCTTTTTCGGAGCGGATTTTCGGGTCGATACCGACCACGGCACCGAATTCATCGCCGAGCTTGCGGATAAAATCACGCACGGCACTGACGCTAATGGATACCGCGCCGTTGCCGGAATCGAAGGAGATGTAGCGCGCCTTCTGGCGACGAGGAGCGAAGGTGATGAGGTAGAGCATGGCAAGCAGTATGATCACACCGCCGATACCAGTCGTTTTGATACTCTGAAGCGGTGGCAGGACGTCAAACAGACTTATCGTTACACCAGGAATGTTCGCATGAACCAGTGCACCGCCCAGCGCGGCAAAAAGAAACCAGATCACCAGTCCGGAAAGTACATGAAGAAACTTTGTCATTTCACACCTCCTTCTGCCGAATCCTTCACCGCGCGGCGAATACTCTGCACCGAAATATTAACCGCCTGCACCCGCTTGCCGGTCAGCTCTTCGATCGACTTGCGGACTTCGAGCTGAAGTTTTCCGCAAACCTCGGGAATATAAACGCCGTACTCAAGCACGGCGGTCAGTTCGACGATGATGGTATTTTCCGACTCAACGGCGACGCGAACGCCGCGATCGCGGTGGCGTTTACCGATGATATCAACCAGCTCGTCAACCAGCGTTCCGGAAAGCTCCACCACGCCGGGAACACGGTTGGCC
Organism: Kiritimatiellaceae bacterium; assembly: GCA_013141415.1. Classification (NCBI taxonomy): domain Bacteria; kingdom Pseudomonadati; phylum Kiritimatiellota; class Kiritimatiellia; order Kiritimatiellales; family Kiritimatiellaceae; species Kiritimatiellaceae bacterium. The sequence continues at coordinate 411,606 of JABFQY010000001.1, read as the reverse complement.
GCTTCATGAGCGATGACGGCGATGACGTTGTTGTGAATCTGTACCGTGCCAAGACCGGCATCTTCGGATTTTTCTTCCGGAATCGGCCAGTTCCTGGAAAAAGGAACGTTTCGCTCACTCATCGCCGCACCTCCCTGCTACCGGTCTACCATGAAATTTTCATGCATGAATTTTTCGAGGAAAGCGGTGTTGTACTCGCCGCGCCGGAAACGGTTATCCATCAGCAGCGCCATGCCGACCGGTACCGTGGTGTGCGGGCCGTTGATAGTGAACTCTTCCAGCGCGCGGTGCAGGCGGTTCAGCGCCTCTTCGCGATTGGCTCCGCGGGCGATGATTTTGGCAATCATGCTGTCGTAGTAAGGCGAAATGGTGTAGCCGCTGTAAACGTGCGAATCAATCCGGATGCCGGGGCCGCCGGGGAAATGCACCGCTTCGACTTTACCGGGGGACGGAGTGAAGTTCTTATAGGGATCCTCGGCGTTCACACGGAATTCGATGGCGTGGTAGCGCACTTTTACATCGTCCTGCGTGAACGAAAGCTTTCTGCCCGCAGCGACCAGAATCTGTTCCTTAACCAGGTCGATCCCCGTCACTTCTTCACTGACGGTATGTTCCACCTGAATACGGGTATTCATTTCCATGAAGTAAAACTTCTTGGCCTTTTCGTCGTAAAGAAATTCCAGCGTTCCGGCACTGTTGTAGCCGACCGACTTGGCGGCTTTGACACCGGCTTCACCGAGTGCCTTACGCTCGTCGGGCGTGAGCACCGGACAGGGCGACTCTTCCACCAGCTTCTGGTGGCGGCGCTGAATACTGCAATCGCGCTCGCCAAGATGCACCACGTTGCCGTGCTTGTCGCCGATCACCTGCACTTCAACGTGCCGGGCGGACTCAATGTATTTTTCCATAAACACATCGGGATTCCCGAAAGCACTTCCGGCTTCGGCGCTGGCCATCATAAATCCCTGCGCCAGACTGACGTCGTTATGCGCCACGCGCATTCCTTTTCCGCCGCCGCCAGCCACCGCTTTAATCAGAACCGGATAACCCATTTTATGAGCCAGCGCCAGCGCCTCTTCCTTCGTGGCGAGAATTCCGTCGCTGCCGGGAGTAATCGGTACACCGGCGGCTTTCATCGTATCGCGGGCAATCGCCTTGTCGCCCATCTTGCGGATCACTTCCGGATCCGGCCCGATGAAGGTGATATTGCAGTCCCGGCAGATTTCGGCGAAGTGCGCGTTTTCGGCCAGAAAGCCGTAACCCGGATGAATGGCATCCACATCGGCCACCTCGGCGGCGCTGATGATATTTGCCATTTTCAGATAACTGGATGTCGCGGAAGCCGGACCGATACAAATGGCCTCATCAGCCATCTGAACGTGGAGAGATTCCGCGTCGGCCTCGGAATAAACCGCGACCGACTTGATTCCCAGCTCTTTGCAGGCCCGGATAATCCGCAGCGCAATTTCGCCGCGATTGGCAATCAGTATTTTTTCAAACATAGAAAATCCCGTGATTCAGGTGTCAGATTCAGCCGGTGCTATTTCGACTAAGCCGGTTCGACGAGGAAAAGCGGCTGGCCGAACTGCACGGGTGTGGCGTTATCGACCAGAATCTTTTTGATCTTACCCTTCACTTCGGACTGGATCTCGTTCATCACCTTCATCGCTTCGATGATGCAAACGACCGTTTCGGCGGATACGTCCTGCCCGATCTGAACGAACGAGTCGGAATCCGGGGACGGTGAGCGGTAGAACGTTCCAACCATTGGAGATTTAATGGCAACCAGCCCGGCATCAGCGTCGGCAGTCGGAACGGCGGCGGGAGCTGAAACCGGAGCGGCAGCGACCGGAGCGGCCATCATCTGTTGCGGAGCGGAAACGATCTGGGTGATGCCCGCGGTACCGCGTTTGAGCTGCAGGGTAAAAGCTTCTTCTTCGAGCAAAAATTCAGCGAGGTCGTTCTCGGTCATCATCTCGACGATCTTCTTGATTTCCTTGAGTTCCATCTGGTCGTTCTCCTTTTGTTTTTTAAACAGGGCACGCAAACTACATTAAACCGGTTTTGAACGCAAGGCTTCCGGCAGGCCGCGTTGGTGGGCGTGGCAGATGGCCGCCGCAAGCGCATCGGCGGCATCGTCTTGCGGAATTTCTGCCAGCCCCAGCAGACGCGCCACCATCTTGGCAACCTGATCTTTGGTGGCGGCTCCGGCTCCGACCGTCGCCTGCTTGATTGAGCGCGGCGAATATTCATAAACCGGAAGATTACGCAAGGCACAGGCCGCCAGCACGACGCCGCGCGCCTGGCCGAGAATCATCGCCGTTTTGGCGTTCTTGGCAAAAAAAGCACCTTCAATAACGGCTTCATCGGGGGAAAACTCTGTAATCAGCTTATCGACTTCGCGGTGAATCGCCGCCAGACAGCCGGTGTGCGACAAAGCGGCTTTATTGTGAATCCGCCCGTATGCCAAAGCCCGCATTTGCTGGCCCGACACCTCAATCACCGCCACGCCGGACGAGCGCAGTGAGGTATCGACCCCTAGAATGCGGACTTTATTCATTCCATTTCCGCCAGAATGGCGTCGTCGATTTCAAACGCGCCGTACACATTCTGAACATCGTCGAGTTCGTTCAGCGCATCAATCAGCTTCATCACCTTCTGCGCCTGTTCTTTATCCTTAATATCCGTCGGCATCTCGGGAAGCATCGTCAGCTCCGATGAAGCCGTCGCAATACCCGCTTTCGTCAGGGCTTCGGACACAGCGGAATAATCGGCAAACGCCGTCAAAACTTCGAACTGGTCGCCGTCGCGCCGCATATCTTCAGCTCCGGCTTCCAGCACGATATTCATCAGCGAATCTTCATCAATCCCGGCGGCATCAATATAAATCTGTCCTTTGCGCTGGAAACTGCGGCTAACGGCTCCCTGCTGAGCCAGACTGGCGCCGTTCTTGGTGAACGCATTACGAATTTCGGAAGCCGCGCGGTTCTTGTTATCAGTCAACGCCTGCACAAGAATGCCGACTCCGCCCGGAGCATAGGCTTCATACATCAGCTCTTCCAGTGATCCGCCTTCCAGCTCGCCGGTACCTTTCTTAATGGCGCGGTCGATATTGTCCTTGGGCATATTCACGGACTTGGCTTTGCCGATCAGCATGCGCAACGTGATATTGCCGGACGGATCGCCGCCGCCAATACGCGCCGACACCGTCATTTCCTTGGCGATCTTGCTGAACGCTTTACCGCGGGCGGCATCCGCCTTGCCCTTTTTGATCTTAATATTCGCCCACTTACTATGACCTGACATGAAACTCTCCCGCTAAACCATAAAATTGCCGTCCGTCCTCCGGACACCGGAAGCGCACCTTATACACAACCATCGGAGTGAAATAAACCGTTTTTTACCGCTTCCGGCGCCCCTCCTCCCATCCTGCTTCGCTCTCCTTCACAGAACCCTTTCTTAATCCGGCTGTACCGGTTACGGGAACTCAAGTCCTGTTTTGCATAAAAAATTCAGTTTATTTCTGATTGGGCAATCCAGGCACACCACGTATTCATTGCGTTGCATTGCGCCCCCGTCAGTGCGGGCGGCGAACTGCAATCGGGATAAGGCGTAAGAATCAGAAGGCGGCCTTGCGCACAGAGATCGTAATATCGCCCGGATGGCTTGTAACCGTCAGGGAACCCTCCGGCCTTCATAAGAATCACGTCACCGCGACCGGCATCAAGAATGGCCGACACCACCGCCTTTTCGCCGGATGAAATAAAGGGCGAAATCACCACCGCGCCGCGTGCGGCCTGATCAACAAACGATTTGCACAAGCCCTCAATGTCTGCCGGAGAAGCCCGCCGCGAAACCCGAAGGCTGATGATCTCCGGACGGTCGAGCAGAAAGCGGTTGCCATACCCGTTCCATATAGGCTCCGGCGGCAACCGGGAATGCCGCAGATGATTGACCCGGATAAAGAGATCCGGATGCTCTTTTCGCAGACAATACCGGCGCGGATTGTCGCAAAGATAATGCGTATACGCCTTCAGCGCCCCTTTGCGCCAGACACACAGATCATGATAACCCGGATTCCAGACCGCAAGAGACGGGTTTTCATATTTCTTTCGCAACGCACTGGTCACCTGCGATTTGAAGGCACGCAGCGGCACGCCCACGCTGTGTGCCATGCGTTCCGTCACGCGCACAATTCCGTGCAGGTGATCGGGCATAATCACCAGCGTCGAAAGAGTCAGCTCCGGATAGGTTTTGGGCATGGCATGCCACAGGTTGTAAACCAGCCAGCCATCCTCATTCAGCGTCGAGAGGTTATCTGCGCAGGCAGAAAAAAGTGGACGGCGGCTGAGCGTCGTCATCGTAATCATGTAAAAAGCCGGTGCACGGTAATCCTGAAAAGAATTGCGGTGGTTCACGTGTTCTTCCCTGCCGGAGGCGTTAACGCCCGTCTTTTGACTGAATATCCCGTCGCACTTTCGTGTTCACACGAACCAGACCCGGCGTTCATCCGCCCAATCTGCTTCACGGAACCCTCCGCGAATTATCCCAAGGGCTGGAAGAATCTCTTCCAACCCCTGGAAAATCAGATTAATCCTCGACGGCGACTTTGTCTTTCTGGGCGGCGGCGATGATTTTCTGGGCGATGCTGGCGGCGACCTGTTCGTAGCGGGCGAAGGTCAGCTCGAACGAGCCGCGTCCGCCGGTGACGGAGCGCAGTTCAGAACAGAATTTGAAGGTTTCGACCTGCGGCACTTCGGCGGTGATAACCTGCATCCCTTCGTCCACGCCCATGCCGAGAATCCGGCCGCGCTTGGTGTTGAGGATGCCGGTGATGTCGCCCATGTACTCGTCGGGCACGGTGATGGCGATGGTCATGATCGGTTCCAGCAGAACCGGCCGCGCTTTTTCGATCGCTTCGTGCAGGGCGCGCGAACCGGCGATTTTGAAAGCGACTTCGGACGAGTCCACGTCGTGGTAGGAGCCGTCGTAGAGTTCCACTTTTAGATTACTGACTTCGGAACCGACGAGCGGGCCTTTGGCCATTCCTTCCAGAAAACCTTTCTGGCAGGCGGGAATGAAGTTATGAGGAATGGTTCCGCCGACGACTTTATTGGCGAACCATTCGTTATCGCCCGGCGCGCGCGGATGAACCCGCACAAAACATTCGCCGTACTGGCCGCGTCCGCCGGACTGCTTTTTGTGCTTATAGTGCCCTTCGCCGGTTCCGGTGATGGTTTCGCGGTAAGCGACTTTCGGCGTGTGGTGGGTGATGTCCACTTTACTGCGGTTCCGGATATGCTCGAGCGTGACGTCGAGGTGCATATCGCCCATACCCCACAGCAGGGTTTCGCGGGTCTCCGTGTTGCGCTCGACGCGGATGGACGGATCTTCGTCCGCCGCGCGGTGCAGTGCCGTGCCGATTTTGTCTTCGTCGCCTTTGGTCTTGGGTTCGACGGCGTAGGCGGAAACCGGATGCGGAAATTCAATCGGTTTGAACGTAATTTTTTCCGTCGTCGCACAGAGCGTGTCGTTCAGGAAAGTGTTTTTCAGCTTCGGTAGCGCAATGATATCCCCTGCCTTGGCCTCCAGACAGTCAGTCGATTTTTTACCGTTGATGTAAAAAATACTGCCGATGCGTTCCTTTTCGCCTTTGGTGGCGTTGAGCACTTCGGAGTTGGGCGTAAGTTTGCCGCGATAGACGCGCACAAAGCTGAGCTGGCCGGTAAACGCATCGTTGACCGAGCGCCAGACGAGTCCGGCGAACGGCTGGTCTTCGCCGGTGGCGACTTCGTGGCCGTCGGCGCATTTGACCGGATAATCTTCCGGCGACGGGAAAAGGCGGCTGATGGAATCCATCGTTTCCTTCACGCCGATTTTCGTTTTGGCCGAGCAGGCGAACACCGGAATCAGGTGCGCTTCGTGTACCGATTCGCGCAGGCCGTGCGAGAATTCGTCGGCAGTGAGTTCTTCGCCGTTAAAATATTTTTCCATCAGCTTGTCGTTGGTCTCGGCGGCCAGCTCGATCAGATGGTCGCGGATCGCCTTCACCGTGGCCGCCATATCGGCGGGCACGGCATCGGTCGGCATGTCGAGAATATCGACTTCAGATTTTCCGTCGGTCGTCGGCAAAACGACCGGCACACAGCGGATGTCGCCCCACATGGCTTTAACGGCAGCCAACGCTTTTTCAAAACTGGCTTCCGGCTTGTCGAGACCGGTGATGACGACACCGCGCGGCAGATTGCGCTTCTCGCATATTTTCCACGCGCGGTTGGTGCCGACCTGAATGCCGGAAACGGCATCGACCACGATCAGCGCGGCGTCGGTGATTTCGGCGGCGGCCATTTGCTGGCCGACGAAGTCGGCGTAGCCGGGAGTGTCAATAACGACGAAGCGGCGCTGTTTGCCGCTGGCGGCGGTATAAACGCCGTCGAAGGGTTTCGCCCAGATCGAAATTTCGTGTTCCTGCTCTTCCGGCGTCCAGTCGGCCATGCTGGTTTTATCGTCCACGGAGCCGGCCCGCTCATTGGTTCCAAGGATATTGAGCATCACATCCAGCAGGGACGTCTTGCCGCTGCCCGTGTGGCCCATCAGTGCAAAATTGCGGACACCTGAGATTGGAATACCCTTCATCGCAACTCTCCTTGGATTTAATTTTTAGTCAAAACCGGCTCCGCACACAAAGCGCGGCGCATGAGGATGCCAAGGTACACGGCTTTGCAAATGGCCGCAATTAATTTTCCGAACCTTGGAAATAAAAAACGCCCCGCGGATGCGGGGCGTTGTCTGGAACTAAATGTTCCGGTTATTTCTTGGCGGCGAGCTCCTTGGCATAAGCTGCCATCTGGTCTTTCAGCTTGCCGACTGATGTGGTGATTTTGTTCATGTCGCCCTTGAGGGTCTTGGCTTTTTCGCCCATCAGTTCGGTCAGCGGAATATCTTTAACCTTTGCCGCGAGGGCTTCGAGTTCTTTGCCTTTTTCAGCAATAGCGGCGTCATATTTCGCCACCATCTTCTGCAGATCGGCCTGCGTCATCTTCTGCGCATCAGCCGCAACCTGGCTGACCGGCTTGTTTTCATCAATACCGCTTCCACCGCATCCAGTGAGCATCGCAACCAGCATCAACCCGGCAAGTAATCCGTAACGCTTCTTCATGAACCCTCCGTTTCCGGCAGGCGCACCATGCCCCCGCCAACTGCTCCGCATTCTAAACAGGAAATTCTTTTCTGCAACCTCAAATCCTGACCTTCCAACTTGGATTTACCAAACATTGAAAAAACTTCCAGACATTGGAAGCCTGCTTTGTTAGCTTGTGCGGGCTATGGCAGAAAAAAGCACACCGATGATGGATCAGTACCGGCGCATCCGCCGTGAACTGCCGGAAAACACCCTGCTCTTCTTCCGCCTCGGCGATTTTTACGAAATGTTCATGGAGGATGCCAAGGAAGCGGCGCGCATCCTGGACATCACGCTAACCAAACGCCATGACATTCCGATGTGCGGAATTCCCTATCATGCCGCCGAAGGCTACCTCGCCCAGCTGATCGACGCGGGAAAAAAAGTCGCTATCTGCGAACAAGTTGAAAATCCCGCCACCGCCAAAGGGATTGTAAAGCGCGAGATTACCCGCGTGGTGACGCCCGGAACGATTCTCGACGAAACGTCGCTCGACCGCACCAGGAACAATTATCTCGCGGGCCTTGTTCGCGACGGCGGGCGTTTCGGCCTCGCCATGCTCGACCTTTCGACCGGCGCGTTCTGGATCGAAGAGTCGGCCAGCGCCGACGCGCTCTCCGGAAATCTGGCGCGCTACGCACCGCAGGAATGCATCGTCGCCGAAGCGGCGGCGGACGATCCGGAAATTCAGGCCGTCATCGGCCGGACGCTCAAAACTGTCGGCGAAGACTGGACGTTTGAATCCGCCAGCGCGGAAGATGTTTTGCTGCGCCACTTCAAGGTGCATTCGCTGAAAGGGTTCGGCTGCGAAAACTCGCCGCTCGGACTGCGCGCCGCCGGTGCGGTGCTTTATTACGTAAATACCGGACTGCGCCGGAATCTTTCTCACGTCCGGCGCATTCAGGTTAAAAATCCGGACGACTATCTTCTGCTCGATGAAACGACGGTGATGAATCTGGAGCTGGTCGCGCCGCTCAATCCGGCGCGGCAAGGTCCGAAGTCCACGCTGCTTTCCGTACTGGATACGACCCGCACCGCGATGGGCGCGCGAATGCTGCGCGACTGGATTGTCCGCCCGCTCCGCGATCTTTCATCCATCAATGCGCGGCTCGACGCCGTGGAAGCATTCACCGCCAACCGGACACTGCTGGCCGAAGTGCGCGAACTGCTCGGCGAAATGCGCGACCTCGAACGGATTATGTCGCGGCTCGGTTCGGGCGGCGGCAATGCCCGCGACCTGCGCGCCGTCGGCGAATCACTCGACCAACTGCCGAAGCTCAAAAAACTGCTGGCGGCAAACGGAAGTTTTCAAGCACTGGAAAAATCGCTGACCGAACTTCCAGCCATTGGGAAAATGATCGACGAGGCGATCGACGACGAGCCAGCGGTTTCGACCAAAGACGGAGGAATGATCCGGCGCGGCTTTTCGGCGGAACTGGACGAACTGCGCGACGCGGCCGGTAAAGGCAAACAGTGGCTGGCGGAGTTTCAGGCGTCGGAACAGGAACGTACCGGCATCAAGTCGCTCAAGGTGCGCTTCAATCAGGTGTTCGGTTACTTCATCGAGATCACCAACAGCAATCTTGCGATGGTGCCGGAAACCTACACCCGCAAACAGACGATGACCAATGCCGAGCGGTTTATCACGCCGGAGCTGAAGGAATACGAAAATAAAATTCTCGGCGCGCAGGAACGGGCCGTCGCGCTGGAATTCGAACTGTTCACTCAACTCCGCGACGAAGTCGTTAAACACATTGACGAAATTCAGCGCAATGCCCGCGCCGTCGCCGAAGCCGACGTATTGGCGTCCTTCGCCGAAAATGCGCTGACGCGCCGCTATGTAAGACCCGTCATGAGCGACGGCGATGAACTGATCATCCACGATGGCCGCCATGCGGTGGTCGAGCAGATGCCGGACGCCGAGCGGTTCGTGCCGAACGATACAACGCTTAATTGCGCCGACCATCAGCTGATCGTGATTACCGGGCCGAACATGGCGGGCAAATCAACCTATATCCGGCAGGTCGCGCTGATTACGATCATGGCGCACATCGGATCATTCGTTCCGGCGTCGGAAGCGAAGATCGGACTGGTTGACCGCGTTTTCACCCGCGTCGGGGCCAGCGACGATCTGGCGCGCGGACGAAGTACGTTTATGGTGGAGATGCAGGAGACGGCGAATATTCTGAACAACGCGACGCCGAAGAGCCTGATCGTGCTCGACGAGATCGGCCGCGGCACCAGTACGTTCGACGGCATCAGCATCGCATGGTCGGTGGCCGAATTTCTCTGCACAAACCCGGCGGTACGCGCCAAGACGCTGTTTGCAACACATTATCATGAACTGACCGACTTGAGCCTGACGATGCCGGGAGTGCAGAACGCCAGCGTACTGGTGAAAGAGCGCGGCGATCAGATTACTTTCCTGCGTAAGATTGTTCCCGGTGCGGCGGATAAGAGCTACGGCATTCACGTCGCACGGCTGGCGGGACTGCCGCAATCCGTGTTGGAGCGAGCCAACGAAATTCTGCATAACCTTGAAGAAGGCGAATTCGAATCCGAGGGTCTTCCGAAATTGGCTCAACATCGCACCCGGCGCAGAAAAAACGATGATTCACAAATGAACCTTTTCTGAAACGACGGGCTTTCCTGCTTGTAAAAAAGGCTTGAGCTACTAACATTCGCCCCGTTGTTTCAAACAGGGAGTTTTTACTTTATGAGTAACAAGAAATCGCTCGGTCTCGTTCTGGTTGTTCTCGGATTCCTCCTTCTCGCCCTCACCGGCGTACGCACCATCAGCAGTCCGGATATCTTCACGCATATCGCGCTGGGTCAGGCGGGCGGAGTTTCGGCAGATCCTCTTTCGTACACCATGAGCAGTCAGCCGTGGATCGATATGAACCCGCTCTACAACAGCATGGTTTCCTTCTTCTGGAATCTGGGCGGAGCCGGACTCGTCACACTGGTTCATGTTCTGGCCCTGCTGGCGGCTTTCATCATGATGCTCCGCTTCAGCAAAGAATGGGGCGGCCCGGTAAGCCAAGGGCTGGCGCTGCTTCTTTGCGCACGCCTGCTGGTTCCGGTATTCAACCCCGGCCCGGGCATATTCTTTATGCTTTTCTCCGCGCTGTTTTTAACCCTGCTCTATCGCGTTAAGAACTTCAACCTGCTGGCCGTTCTTCTCATGGTGCTGCAAATCCTCTGGACCAACATTCACCCCTCTTTTCTGTTTGGCCCTGCGCTGATCCTCTTTTTCGCTTTCGAAAACTGGCAGAAAACCCGCAACGCTTCGCGCACCGCGATGGTCACGCCGCTGACGACCAAGCTCTTCGGCCTTTCCGTTGCCGCATTACTGGTTACTCTGATCAACCCGAACCTGATCAATCTGCACCGCCATATTTTCTCCAACTGGCTGGTGCTGACGGGAAAAGAAAATATCGAGTGGGTATCTCTCTTCGGCCAGTTTTTCTCGCAGGACTTCTTTAACAATCTGACCCGCTTTGCGCTGTTGCTGGGTGCCGGCGGACTGATTACGCTGCAGAAACGACTTCCCACCATGATCACTCTGCTGGCGCTGACAGGCGCAATACTCTCCGTGATCTCTCCCGACATGACGCATCTGTTCGCCTTTCTCGCGTTCCCTTTCATCATATTGAGCTTTAATGCCGTCAGCGAATATCTCTCCCGCACCTTGACCATGGTGTTCAAAACCAGCGATACGATGCTTCACGATGTGCTGACCGTCATCACGCTGATCTTAATCGTCATCTCCACCGGATCGCTGGTCACAAACCGGACCTACACCCACATCGGCAGTGCTTCGCGGTTCGGGCTGGGCATCGAAGACGGCGCATTCCCCGTAGCGGCAGCCGGTATTCTATCGCGCGCCGATTTCCCGAAAAACATTCTGAATATCGCGCACGACGGCGGGTACATCGCTTTGAAGGCTCCGGGCCGGAAAATTTTCTGCGACACCCGCACATCGTTCTACGGAGAAGAATTCTACAAGACACTCGATGCCGCTCTGCGCGGACAGCCGGGCGCGTGGAAAACCATCCTGTCGGACTGGAACCCGCACGCCGTCGTTCTTAACGGATGCTGGCCGGACGCCGGAGCATTGGCCAACCGGTTGATTTCTTCCGGAGTCTGGAAGCTGGTCTATTTTGACGGAGCGACGGTTATCCTGGTTCGCAACCTGCCGGAATATGAAACGCTCATCAAAGATGCATCCATTCAGAGCCAAGGCGTTGCGATTCTCGAAAAATCCCGCACTGACTATCTGGAACAGAGCAAGGGCTTTGTTAAAGCAGGCAACCCGGCCCGGCTGATCGGCGCCGGAGGAATCTATCTGGCGCTCAACCGGCCTCAGGAAGCGCAAAGTTTTTACGAAGCCCTCACTCAAAACAGCCCTAAAATGGCTGGCGCATGGCTTGGCCTTGGACAAAGCCTGATCCTCCAGAAACAGCTCTCCAAAGGTCTGGCCTACATGGAAAAGGCCGCCGATATCACACCTCGCAACGGCCGCGTCTGGATCGGTCTTTTCCAGGCCTATCAGCTGAAAGGTGATGATAACAAAGCCCGCAATGCCGCCGACCAGCTCAACAAGTTCTACAAGGCGGAAAAGGCAACGGTTGAACAGCAGGCCGTTAAGGAACAAAAGAGAGCCTCGACGAAATCAGCCGAGAAACCGGTGCAAAATCCCGGTACGGCCCCCGAGATGCCGACGCAACTGAAATAGCAATCCGGTTCAGAACAGTCAAAACCGCCTCTTTCGGAGGCGGTTTTTTTATTGCCGGACTGTCAGCGACTGCGCCTTCGCCGTTGGACGATGGTTTTCAAACAGGTAGGAATAAGCAAACAGTGCGTAGCCTCGGCACCCGGCTTTGCGCACGGCGGCAATCTGACGGCGGATTTCGGTCGGACTGGCTTTGCAATCGATGCCCACCACCAGTTTCTCGGCAGTCGCGCCGCGACCCAGCGACTTACGGATTTTGCTGAGCCGTTCATCGAAAAGCGGCGCGTTGTAATTCATCGGCACCAGCCAGTCCACCATCTGGTCTTTGGCCCAGCGCCGGCTGTCCTGAAACGCGGAGCCGTACCCTTTATCGAAGTCGGCCAGTACACTGGACGAAACGATGCATTGCGGGCCGCGCTGCGCCTTAAAGGTTTTATTCAAGGCGGCGACAACCTGCGACACGGCATCACGGCGGAATGCGCCCCAATTTCCGCCGAAACGCTGCCGCGCCTGTTCCGTGGAGTACCGGTCATAGGAAAAATCTGACCGCTTGGCGATTTCCGCCGCCGAAGCCCGCGGATAAAGCTGCGGCGCCACGTCTTTGTAGTCGTAAGGGAACCGGATGTAATCGAGATGCAGTCCGGCAATGTCGTAGCGTGCCAGTTCGGCGGCCAGTTGCGTCAGATGCTGGCGGACTTCCGGTAGCGCCGGATTCAGAAAGGAATACCAGCCGCTGGTCGGGCGCATCCGCTGGCCGAGTGAATCGACCATGAACCACTCCGGATGCGCCGTCCAGTTCTGACCCGCCGAGCGCGGCGGCTCCTGCGTGCCCCGCCAGCCGGGCAGCACATTCATGTAGGCGTGCAGACGGATTCCGTTTTTCTTCGCACCGTCCGCCGCGATTTTTAACGGATCCCAGCCGGGATTCCGTCCGGTCGTTGCGGCGTTTTCGCCGGTAAGCTCAAAAGCCCACGGTTCCGTCCGGCTTGGATAGCAAACCGTGCCGTTGCCGCGAATCTGGAAAAAGATATCGGTGAATCCGGCGCGGGCGCAATTGGCGACGATCGCCTCCACATCGGCAGGTTTTTTATAGTCAAACCGCGTCACCCAGATCGCGCGGACTTCCGGCAGATGCGCCGGTGCAGCTCCGGTCAGAAGCAGGGAAATCAGCAGAGGAAAAAGCGTCAGGAGCGCGGTCGGGATTTTTTTCATGCGGCGGAGCATAGTTGATTTTTACGATGTTTGGAAAAAAAACTGTACTGTTTTTCCAAACCTTGGAGAATACGGCAACTTTTCCCCAACGACCGGAAAAGAATGGAGATAATAAATTATGAATGGACTGCTGTCCCCCTTGATGCTGGCCAATATCGGTCTGGCGTTCAGTCAAAGTGAATTGAACGGCAAAGTGATTGTGATTCTACTGGTTCTCATTTCGGTAGGCGCATGGACCGTCATGCTGACCAAGTTCACCCAGTTGCGTGCAGCCCGGCTGGCCAGTAATCGTTTCTTGAAAGTTTTCCGGGAACAGGCCCGTGCAACCAATCTGTTTGTGAAAAAGCAGCGCATGCCCGAAACCCCGCTCGACTCGATTTATGAGGCCGGATGCAAAACGCTGATTGAGCAACTCATTTTAATCGGCGGAAACCGCGACGAAATCCTGCTGGGGCACGTCTATCCGCAAGGACAGCGTCGGCTTGATACGCACCAGATGGATGTCATCCGCGACGCGACGGATTGCGCGCTGGCAGACAAGGCGCTGGAACTGGAAAGCCTCATGGGTCTGCTGGCGACCGCTGTCAGCGTCGGCCCGTTTCTCGGATTATTGGGAACCGTCTGGGGCGTGATGGGAACGTTCAGTGGGATGGCGACGGCCGGCTCTGCCACGCTTTCCGCCGTGGCGCCCGGCATCTCCGGCGCACTGTTGACTACCGTCGCCGGGCTGTTGGTGGCCCTGCCCGCCTCAATCGGCTATGGCCTGCTGGCGACCCGCATCCGCTATCTCTCGGTGCAAATGGATAATTTTTCACAGGAATTCACGGGACGCATTCAGCAGGAATTCATGCTGGATTATTCGAACTAAAGGAGCCGCGTGTGAGAAGGAGAAGAAGAAAAACCAGTCTGATCGCGCTCCGGGAAAACAACGAGATCAACATCACTTCTCTGATGGATATCATCGTTATTCTGCTGTTCGCCTTCATCATCACCATGCCCATCATCGAACAGAGTCTTCCTGTCAACCTGCCGAAGGGAAAGGCTGAGGCAATGGATTTAACACAAAAACACCACACGATTGAACTATCCATCAAAAATGGATTAACGCTGGATGGCGCGGCGATGTCCGTGCAGCGGCTGGAAGAAAAAATGAAAACAATCGGCGCAGCCAATCCGAAAGTCGCAGTTTATGTGCGCGCCGATGAGAAGCTTGATTACGGTCAGGTTGTGGAAGTTATGCGAATTCTGAATGCTGCCGGGATCAAGACCATGAAACTCGTTACACAGGCCGAATAAACGCCGTATAAAAACGTGAAAAATCCCCTAGCAAAAAAAATATTCGGACGGGTTTCCATCGCGCATGGAATTGTAATCCTTCTGACCATTTTTCTACCGCTTTTCCGCGGATGCTTCCATAAACCAAGTCCAATGGTTACGGAGGTTGATACTTCCGGCGCCCCGCCACCCGCGCCTGCACCTGAACCTGAATCTGCGGCGGCTCCCGAACCAAAACCGGAAATTAAATCAAAACCGGAACCGAAGCAGGAAAAGAAGCTGACTCAAAAGCCGGTCATCACCAATACGCCGCCAGCGAAAATCGAAACCAACGCACCGCTCAAAAAAGCGGAAAGTAAAAAACCGGCGGTCACCAACGCACCGCCAAAAGCAAAAACGTTAGAAGACAGGCTGGCCGAAGTACGTAAAAGCGGCAAAGTGATGACCGCTTCCAAAACAAAAACAAGCGCACAAACAAGCGCACAAAACAATCTCGACCGACTCAGGGCAGCTGGGGAAGCACTAAACCGCGAAACTGCCGGCTTAGGAACAGGCCGCGGAGGATCAAGCACCGGATCCGGTTCGGGTTCCGGCGGCGGGATGTACAGTCCGTTCGCCGGCTACTATGACGACATTAAACAGCGCATGTACTCCGTCTGGCCGCAGCCCAACGCTCCAAGAGGCACTACGGCGACCGCAACGATCCGGGTCGAGCGCAATGGAACCGTCTCTTTGAAATCCATCACCCAACGTTCCGGTAATTCGCAATTCGACCAATCGGTACAAAGCGCCCTTAACGCCACTACGCAGCTGCCTCCGCCGCCTTCCGATCCGGATTTCGACCGCACTATTGAGGTTGTATTTGAACTCTCAGACTAAATTGTGTCGCAATTTCACCTCCGTTTGAGACCCTGTCGGCATGAGAAACGGATTCTTATGTGCAGTCGCGGGACTGTCTATATCAGCAGTAGCGTCACAACTTCCGCTTTCAGAGACATTTGAGATTTCAGGCGGCGTCACAAACGGCACAGTTCACGGACAAAACGGCTGGGCGGTCGAGGGGGGAACGGCCACCGTTCAGTCTAGTATTGTTCAGTCCGGCACTCAGGCTCTTGAAATAAGATCCGGAACGGTTACACACGCTCTTTCCAGTAGCGACAATTCATTACAGCTCAGCTTTCAGGCGCGCATCACCGCCAAACCCGACATAGACCCCGCTGTAACAAACACCAATACCAGCGCGGCCTTTTTCATAAATACCAATCTGAATCTAGTGGTGTACAACGGAACAGCCCCCGTGGTGCTGGACACTAAAATATCCACCAACATATGGATCCGCTTCGACGTCCGCTGTGATTACAACACCATGACGTGGGCTTTGGGAGTCAACGGTGTCAATGCGGCAACCAACCTGACGTTGTACTCTGCAAACAACCAGCTGGAGTCTGTTCTGATCGCCAACTACAGCGCCGCACCGGCCTACTTTGATGAACTGACCGCAGAGGATGCCGATGATACCGATAACGACGGCCTGCCGGACTGGTGGGAACAGTATTATTTCGGCGGTATCACCAATGCTATAGCCAATTCCGTTATGTCAAACGGCACGACCTGCATCCAAATGTATATCGCGGGACTGAACCCGGATGACCCGGCAGACCGACTCGCCCTGAATAAAACAACCGGACAAAAGTTCAATTGGACCCGCAAGCCCGGACGGCTGTATGACATCTACTGGAGTTCTAATCTCCTCGCGGGGTTCTCCTGTATTTACCCGGCAGTCTCTGCCAGCGAGTTTGAAGATACCGATGCCGGACGCACTCAAAATGCCTCCGGATTTTACCAGATTCGCGTGCGCAAATAGACGCCAGACAACGTTCCGGAAAATTCCACTTTCATCGGCCACCTTGTTGCGCTAATGATGAGAGCTATGAAAAGGTTTTTATCTCTCTGTCTCTGCCTGATTATTCCCGCGCTGTCAGCTCACGCTCAAGTGAGAGTGGTAAAATCCGCTGATCGCAAAATTACCATTAATCTCTCCGGCCTGCGCACAGCAGGCGATTCCGCTTCACAGACCTTTCTCCAGACTCTGGAAAAAGACCTGCGTCTTTCCGGCTGGCTCGATCCGGTACGCGCTGGCGGTGAAGTCCTCGTGAACGGAACCGCTTCCCCCTCCGGCAACGCACTGAAAGCGGGGTGTCAGGTCGTACGGCTTGGCGATCAGACCACACTGCTTTCCAAAAGCTACGGCGGACAACCGCGCGAAATCGCCCATAAAATGGCGGACGACATTGTAATGGCTGTCACAGGACGTAAAGGGTTTGCCTCGATGAAAATTGTACTGGTCGGCAACCGCACCGGCAAAAAAGAGCTTTACCTTTGTGACGGCGACGGCGGCAATGTGCGCCCGCTCACCGGCGAGGGACGTATTGCGATCGGCCCGAACTGGGGACCGGACGGAAACAGTATCGTTTACACCTCGTACATGCGCGACTTCCCCGACGTCTGCCGAATTTTTGATCTTGGCCGTAACCCGCGGCGCGAAACGCTGGCGAGTTACGGCGGACTGAATACCGGCGCAGCCGTTTCACCAGACGGCAAAGATGTCGCACTGATTCTGTCCAAAGACGGCAACCCGGAACTATACATCAAAAATATCCGTAGCGGGAAACTGACCCGTCTAACCAATTCACCCCGCGCCGCCGAGGCCAGCCCGGACTGGTCGCCAGACGGCCGCCAAATCGTGTATGCCTCCGACCAGAACGGCACCGGCAGGCCTCAGCTCTACATCATCTCCCGCGAAGGCGGCACTCCAAAACGCATCAGCAACCGCGGAACGGAAAATGTCGCGCCCGACTGGGGGCCGAACGGCATGATTGCCTGCGCCAGCCGGACGGGAGGGCAATATGTAATTGCCATCATCCAGCCGTCCAATGGACAAATGTTCTACCTGCCGCTTGACGGGGCCGACTACGAAGACCCTTCCTGGGCTCCGGATGGACGTCATATCGTCGCCGCCCGCACGGTTAAATACCAATCAGCCCTCTACCTCCTTGACACAGTCAGCGACCGTCCGGTAGCTTTACTCCAAGGTAGCGGAAGCTGGTATTCGCCCGCTTGTTCGCCGCAGTAGGAAAAAGTTAAACGCGAGGTTCGTTGTCATGAAGAAAAGTGCTTCCTTTGTTGTTGGTCTATGTTTGTTGATGGCTGTCTCATCTCTCACCGGTTGCAAGAGCCTGAAAAAGAACCCGGCAGGAGTTTCCGGTTCCGACGGTCTTTACGGCGACGGTATGGGCGGCGGACTGGCCATGGGCAACCGCTTTACGGGCGGAACCGAACATCCCGGCATGTTTGCTCCGGTCTATTTTGACTACGACAGCTCGCAAGTAGCTTCCACCGAACGTTCGAAGATTGAAACCGTTGCACAGCATCTCAAGAAGAACAATTCTGTTGCCGTGATTATCGAAGGAAACTGCGACGAACGCGGCAGTAACGAATACAACCTCACGCTCGGCGAACGCCGTGCACAGGCTGTCCGCGACTATCTGGCCGGTCTCGGCATCGAAGCCGAACGGATTCAAACCAAGAGCTACGGCGAAGAAAAACCGGCTGGCACCGGACACGACGAAGAAGCCTGGGCTGCAAACCGGCGCGGTGAATTCGTGCTCTATTACTAGGCCGAGCTTCGCGCTTTCCCCGAAGCGACTCCTACATGCCGGGTTCTATCCTACAGATCTCACTGATCGCACAGCTGCCCTTGGCGCAAGCCGGGCAGCTGTTGCTTGTGGTTGGAGTTGCATTTGCAATCATCACCATGGTCAGCAGTACCTACCGCTTTCATAAAATGATTCAGCTCAGTGAAAACGAGCTCGTTACTGTCGACGATTGTAACGATTTCTTTTTTATTCAGGTCACTCGCTACCTTAGCAAAATCAACCGCACATCTTCCGGATTCGGCGTATTCATCCTGCAGTTCATCGCCGAGACAGACGACAACCGGAAAGTGCAGGAAGAACTGCTTGGCGCACTTAAAGACACCGTCCGGAAGGCAAGCGACAAGGTCTGCCTGTTCCGAAACGACTGTGTGGCCGCCATTATTGATACCGAGGAAGAGCATGTGCCGATGGCGGCACGGCGCATGGCAGACCGCCTTGGGAAAAAAATGGCAACGCTCTCCGGAGTCAGTGCTGTCCGGGCCGGCGTCAGCAGCTTTCCCCTGCATGGACTCAATACTCAGACATTAATTGATGCCGCCACCAATGCGCTTGAGACGGTCGGCTATGATAATCCACAGACCCTTTGCATCGCATCGGCACCGGCAACCGCAGAAGAATCTAAAAACGAATCTGAATCCATCGGCGAACTCAGCCGTCAGGATAAAAATGCCGCGCTTGATCCTCTCACCGGGGTGCTCAAACCAACGGTTGTCGGTTCGTACATGCGCAAATATCTCGACGAGATCCGCCGCAGCAAAAAACCGGCTGTTTTGCTCTGTGTCGGTATCAGCCGCATTGACCAAATCATTAAAATGCACGGCGAACTGGCCGCCGACGACGTGATCGCCGGGGTCGGCCGGATACTTCAACGCCTCACCCGTGATTGCGACCTGATCGGCCGCTATCATCGCGACGACTTTCTTGTACTCGCTCCCTGCACCCTGCAGCAGGGTGAAACGATCGCAACCCGTTTGCGCGAAGCGGTTCAAAAAGAAGTTTTTGTTTCCGGAGTTAAACGAATTAAAACCGCCGTCAGCATCGGAATCACAGCGCATCCCGAACACGGACGCAACCTGCGAGATCTTTTCCGCTGTGCTTATCGTGCACTTGAAGTCGTTCGCGGATGGAATACCACCGCCTGTCTGGTGTATGATTCGGCGCAACACGGAAAAAAGGCCTTAGATGAACCTCGGCGTTAACATTGACCATGTCGCAACCTTGCGCCAAGCGCGCGGAACGATCTATCCGGACACGCTTGACGCCGCGAGAATCTGCGCAAAAGCCGGGGCCGTCAGCATCACCATTCACCTCCGTGAAGACCGCCGTCATATTCAGGACACCGACGTTTACCGCCTCAGCAAAGCCTGCCCGCTGCCTATCAATCTTGAAATGGCTAATGCCGAAGAGATCATCCGGATCGCGCTTGAGGTAAAACCTGCCGAAGTCTGCCTCGTTCCCGAAAAACGTCGGGAACTCACCACGGAGGGCGGTCTCGATGTAATCGGAAATTTTAAGGCGTTGGAAAAAACCGTTTGCCAGCTTCAGGACAACGGCTCAATCGTCAGCCTGTTCGTCGAACCGGACTGTAAAACGCTTGAGGCCTGCGCAAAAACCGGCGCACGCGTTGTCGAACTGCACACCGGTTCTTTTTGTGATGCAACCGCTCCGGAAAAGGCGGAACAGCTTTTGCAAAAACTGATTTCAGGAGCGAACTGCGCTCATTCACTGGGCCTGCAGGTCAATGCCGGTCACGGCATCAACCTCGCCAATATCGCGGACATCCTTAAAATTCCGCATTTGGACACGCTCAACATCGGCCACAGCATTATTGCCAGAGCCGTTTTCTGCGGGCTGGAAAACGCGGTTCGCGAAATGCTCGCCGCGATGTCAGAGCGCGGAACGGGTTAACTGTTCTTGTTACGTGTCGCCTGCGTCATCGGCAGACCCGTGTCGTAATCCATCTGCCGCGGTTCGCCGATATCCGGCTCGCGCTGACGGGTATATCCGGTGAACGCCCATGTCGCCGCCGGAGCATCCTGCCGCCACGGACGCCGCAACCAGTAATATCCGCGAAAGGGATCGCGCGATGTATTCATCCAGTCGAGGAGCTTATCGTGAAGTGCGTCGCGGAGTTTCATGTGCTCCGGACTTTCAATCAGGTTAACCATTTCGTCCGGGTCGTTCTGCATATCATACAGTTCGTCTGTGCAGAGCAGATTGATCACCAGTTTATAACGGTCGTCGCGCACGCAGCGAACCGGCTGGAATCCGCCGAACCCGTCGTGATCGACCTCGTAACGCCCGAACTCCATGAAAATTTCTTTATGGGTCGGCTTCGAAAGATCCGTAAACATCGGAACCATGCTCTTGCCTTGAAGGGTTTTCGGTATTTCTTCCGCGCCTGCCGCTTCCAGAATGGTATTCACTACATCAATGTGCGACACCAGATTCTGCGAAACAGACTGCGGCGGAATCACATTCGGCCAGCGCACGATGAACGGAATGTTTGTAATCTCGTCGTACATCACCGGCCCTTTATTCCAGATCCGGTGGCTTGCCAGCATATCACCGTGGTCGGCGGTGTACATAACCAGCGCATCCGGAGCATATTGATCAATTGCGTCAATCACCCGTCCGATCTGATCATCGACAAACGAGTTGCAGGCAAAATAATCCGCGGGCCGGTAGCCGCACTGATCTGTTAGCTCTTCGTGAACCGCTTTACCCGCCCACACCCGATGATGTTCCGGCTTATTCGTCAGCGGATCGGCAAGATTCTGATTCCGCGGAATCGCAGTGTCTTTGTGCATTTCCCGCCATGAATCAGGGCATAGATACGGGCCATGCGGTTCATCGTACGAAACGACCAGCAGAAAATCCTCGTCGCCGTGCTTATTCAGAAAATCAACGGCGCGGTTAGACACGCGGTATCCGTAGGTGAATTCCTTGGCGATGCCGCCTTTCAGTTCGTTCATCAGGTTCTGCCGGCGCGAAGCCACGCGTTCTTCAGGTGTGAGTTCGTCGAGATAATTCTTCATCTCGTACCAGTAATCCGGATCCCACCCATCCGGACAGTCGCCGTAGCCAAAATAATCGCCGCCGTCCAAATGATATTTCCCGATGTAGGCCGCGTGAAGACCCAATGCGGAGGCTCGCTGACCGATCGTCCGAGTTTTAAAATCCGGCACCAGACTGTTCGCCCAGCCGTTATTGAGGTGCGGCCAGGTTCCGGTAAACAGCGCGATACGCGCCGGCCCGCAGACTGGCTGACAGGTATACGCCTTCTCAAACCGGGCTCCGCCCGCAGCCAGCCGGTCAAGACATGGAGTCCGCATCGCCGGATTCCCATAACAGCTCACCATATCGGCCCGCTGTGTATCCGTCATGATCAGTACGATTTTCCGTTTTTTCATAAGCTCCCGTTTCCGTTAAATCCGCGATCGGCTGTTTTCACTCTCTCATTCCATTAGGATTGATTCATGTAAAAAATCGGTTCATTTTCATCCCCATGAAGACCGTGTCAACCATGGAAATGCGCGAACTCGAACGTCAGACGATCGCAAACGGCGTGACCGGCGAAGAACTCATGCGCCGCGCCGGACAGGGCGTCGCCGATATTGCGCAGGATATTCTCGCCAGCCGCAGCGGACATTCCGTTCTGCTGATCGCCGGAACCGGCAACAACGGCGGTGATGTCTTCGCCGCCGCCACCGACCTTTCACAAACTGATCTCGATATCGAGGTCTGGCTCTGCGGTTCGCAAAGTCAGATTAAAGGCGACGCCCAACTGCACCTGAAAAAAATGGTGCGCGCCGGAATCATCCCAAAAGAAATTCGCAGCCCGAACGATCTCTTTCCGAAAACGTGGCCCCATCTCATCGTTGACGGACTGCTCGGAACCGGCTCCAACGGTGCGCCGCGCGGCTTCATGGGCCCGCTCATCGAATGGATCAATGCTGAAGGACAACACGCCTTTGTGCTCGCCATCGATATTCCATCCGGTATCGACGCCGACACCGGCATTGCCGAAGGCTCCGCCGTGAAAGCCGACCTGACCGTCACCATCGGCCTGCCGAAAACCGGACTCATCCGTCCCGAAGCGCTTCCGTACACCGGAACCGTCGAAGTCCTCGACATCGGCATTCCGCTTGAATTTATAGAGGATATCGCCGGCTGCGAAGAAGCCGCACTGATTAATCGCTCCGATATTTTCATTCCGCGCCGCGAACGCGACAGCCATAAAGGAAGTTACGGCCACGTTCTGCTCATCGGCGGCTCCAAAGGGTTTACCGGTGCCATCGCGATGGCCGCGCGCGCCGCGCTCCGTTCCGGCGCCGGACTCGTCAGCGTGCTGACACCGGAAGAAGTGTATCCCATCGTCGCACAGGCCGCCGGGCCGGAAGTGATGGTTCATCCTTTCGACAAAACCATTCCCTTTGACCTGTCAAAATTTGACGCCCTGCTGATCGGCCCCGGCCTTGGCCGCTCCAAAGAAACCGCCGCGCTGGTCGAGACACTGCTTAAAACATGCAACGTTCCGCTGATTCTCGATGCCGATGCACTCTGCGTGGCACCGAAAAAAATCGGCGCAGCAAAATGTCCGGTAATTCTTACGCCCCACCCCGGCGAGTTCGAACGGCTTTTTGGCGTTCCGGTTTCCGACCGTTGGAAACAGGCGCGGGAAGCCGCGGAGTTAACCGGCAAGACGATTGTTCTGAAAGGCGCCGGAACCGTGGTGGCAGAACCGGAACACAAGCTGGCGATCAACATGACTGGAAATCCGGGCATGGCGACCGGCGGCTCCGGCGATGTGCTCGCCGGCCTTCTGACCGGCCTGCTCGGTCAGGGAATGGAACCGTTTGATGCGGCAATGAGCGCAGTTTATCTGCACGGAATCGCCGGGGATATCGCGGCGCACGACCTGACACAGGAATCGTTAATCGCCACCGATATGATCAACGCCCTGCCCGATGCATTCCGGTTTCTCCAGTCGCGCTGATTATCCGTTCACCATGCGGGCCGGCTGATGCGTTGTCTGCAAAACGGCCTGCCAGTTCCATCCGCGAGGATCAACCAGTTTGCGCTCGCCGATCGTCGAAATCGGCATGTGAACCAGCCGGTGATTATGCAATCCGACCACCATGCCGGTTTTTCCGGCCATCGCGGCGTGCATCGCGTTGTAGCCGAGAAAAAGACAGTATTCCGCATCGTTGGCGTTGGCAGGCGTACTGCGGATTAAATAACTCGGATCAAAATATTTGACGTTGAGTTCGCAGTTCTTTCCGGCGAACCAGCGTAGCATCTCATCGCGCAGAAAAACTCCGATATCGGCCAGCTTCTTATTGCCGGATCGGTCTTTAGATTCGCCATGCTGAATCAGATTTTGGCCCGCGCCTTCGGCCACGACAACCACAGCATGATCTTTGCGTTCCAACCGCTGACGGAGGTGTTCAAAAAATCCGTTCGGCCCGTCGAGATCAAACGGCACTTCCGGAATCAGACAGAAATTGACGTTGCTGTTGGAGGTGGCGGTCGACGCGGCGATCCAGCCGGACTCGCGGCCCATCAGCTTCACCAGACCGACCCCGTGACGGTACGCCTTGGCCTCGGCGTGAGCGCAATTGACCACACCCCAGGCACCTTGCACAGCGGTTTCATAACCGAACGACCGCTCGATCATGCCGATATCGTTATCAATCGTCTTGGGCACACCAATGACTGCGATCTTCAGTCCCTGCGTTTTAATTTCTTCCTGAATGGCGCGGGCACCGCGCAACGTGCCGTCGCCGCCGATGGCGATCAGAATGTTCACGTTGTAGTGCCGCAGAGTGCGAACGATTTCCTTGATGTCCTGCGGGCCGCGGGAAGACTTTAGAATGGTGCCGCCTTTTTCGTGAATGTCGTCGGTGTTATCGGTGTTCAACTCGACCGGCGGATGAGCATATTCGGCAACCAGCCCTTCGTAGCCGTACTGAAAGCCAAGCACTTTCTTGACGCCATAGCCTTCAATCGCACAGAACGTCACCGCACGAATGACGTCGTTGAGCCCCGGACAAAGTCCGCCGCAAGTCACCACCCCGACGACAACTTCCTTCGGCTTGAAATAAATCTTTTCGCGGGCGCCCGCCCGCTGAAAGTATTCGATACCGTCCACCGATGAACCCGGCGCGTAATCCAGCGAATGCACCCGGCAGATCACTCCGTTATCATCATTGAAAAATTCCTGCTGCTGCGCCTGAAACGGCGAATCAACTTTGCATTCGCCCAGCGTTTCGATGGGAATAATCCTGCTCATATAGCCCCTTAGAACTGCGCGAGGAAGCGCACGTCGTTTTCGTAGAGGTTGCGGATGTCTTTGATGCCGTACATGATCATGGCGAGCCGTTCGATGCCCATGCCGAAGGCGAAGCCGGTCACTTTATCCGGATCGTAGCCGACTTTGCGAAAGACGTTGGGATCGACCATACCCGCGCCGAGAATTTCGATCCAGCGGCTCTTGCCGCCGACTTCGAAAAAGAAATCGACTTCGAAACTCGGTTCGGTGAACGGGAAGAAGTGCGGACGAAACCGGATTTTCACTTCATCGCCAAGAAACTGTTTGGCGAAATAAGCCAGCGTGCCCTTCAAGTCGGCCATCGAAACTTTTTCCGCAACAAACAATCCTTCAACCTGATGGAAGTTGGCGCTGTGCGTGGCATCCGGCGTGTCGCGGCGGTAGCAACGGCCGGGCGCAATGATGCGGATCGGCGGCTGATGGCTTTCCATGTAGCGCACCTGCACCGGCGAGGTGTGGCAGCGCAGCAGTTCACCGCTGTTCAGATAAAAGGTGTCCTGCTCGTCGCGCGACGGATGATCGGCGGGCGTGTTGAGCGCGTCAAAGTTGTTCCAGACGGTTTCAATATCCGGCCCGTCGGCGACGGTGAAGCCAATCGACTGAAAGATTTCGACGATGCGCGACGTTACTTTACTGATCGGATGTTCCGAGCCGAGTTCCGGCCAAAGGCCCGGCAGAGTCGGATCAAACACCGCGCCGGATTTGGAACCGGAAGTCAGCGCGCCCTGCCGTTCTTTGATCAGCTCAGCCAGTTCGTTCTTGAGCGCGTTGGCGCCTTTTCCGAACAGAGGCTTTTCTTCGTTCGGCACTTCTTTGAGCTGAGCCATCACGTCGGGAAGAAGTCCGCTACGGCCCAGATATTTAATGCGCACCGCTTCGAGCGCAGCGGCATCCGCCGCGCCGCGTGCTTCGGCCAGCGCTGTTTCTCTGATCTGATTGAGTTCCTGCAGGTTCATATGTTTTTGAATCCTTGAAAAATCCATTCACCGTCACAACCGGCTTCCACTGTTCGGAAGAGTTTCTTCCAAACATTGGAAAATATAGCAAGCCGCAACGCAGTTGCTACTTCAATGTGCCCAGCGAGAACACCAGCACAAACAGCGCGACGGTTTCAATGATCCCGATGGTCATCAGGTAGTTGCCGAAGCCCTGATTGGTTTCCGCCAGCGCATCCGCACAGGCCGCTCCGGCCTTGCCCTGTAGCCAGGCGGATACGCCCAGCGCGATGCCGCCCAGAATTCCGGCCGTTGCCATCGCCAGCCAGTTTTCAAACGACGGCGCATTCCGGATAGCATTCATCAGGATCATGCCGTAAATGGTTTGTGAAAGCGGCGCGCCGATAAAAACCACCAGAATAAACGGGGCGGCCTTTTTCTGCGCGTAGCATTTCTTCCATCCGCCAACGGCCGCCAAACCGGCAGCGCAGGCTCCAATAGCAGATCCAAGAGCCGCCAGACTGAGCGTCGCCACCGCACCGGCCTGCGCCACGGTCTTCATCATTGCTGCATCCATATTCATTCCTCCTTTTTATGCGTCTGTTACAGAAATCTTCCGGAACGGATTATATTTCCGCCCGGCCCACTGCACACCGATGTGCCCTGAAAATTCGAGTGTATTCAACCGGATGCCGTGAACCATGATGCCCATCGCCGACAGCACAATGTTCAGCAAGTGGGAAAAGAAAAGAATCATGGACGCGCCGAGTCCGCTTAAAAAACTGTTGAACCCGACATCCATCGCCATCTGATTGAACGCGCTGGCCAGAGCAAATGAGGCCACGCCAACGGCAAATAGTCGGACGTAGGAAACTACGTCCACAAAATTACTGACGATGTTGAGCGGCAGAATGACGTAGTTGAACCATTCGCTTTTCATTTTGTTCACCGGAGTCATGAAAAACAGAATCAGCACCACGCTGACCGCAAGTACCCAGAGCATCACCGGCGGGAACGGAGCGTTGAGCACCAGCGTCCGGGCGGCAAAAAACATCGTCCAGGTGGAGCCGATCCAGCCGATCTGCGCCAGCACCTGCCAGGTATTGCAAATGCGAATGGCATTCCAGGCATGCGCGATGGTCAGATGTACCGCACCGATCAGGAAGCACAGCCACATGATATGCGCGTCCGCTTCCGGCCCTGTCAGCCAGCCCAGCCGCAGCTGTTTGAGCGGAGCGGGAATGTTGGCAAGACCGAAATACGTACCGGTCAGTACGCCCCAAATAATCGTACTGACACTGGTGACCAGCAGAAGATTGAATACGTCCTGCGGCGCTTTCCGAAACTTTTGTTTTCCAATCAGAGTCAGCACGAGGAAGAGAACTCCGTAGCCCGCGTCGCCGACCAGCATGGCGAAAAACAGACTGAAGAAAATCAGAAATACAGCGCTGATGTCCACTTCGTGATAACCGGGCGACACACCGATCATTTGAAATACGGCATTAATCGGACGGACCCATTTCGGATTGCGCAACAGGGTCGGCGGCTCATCCCCTTCTCCGACAGCACGAACCATCGCCGCCCAGCCGTTCAGTTCCGCCGCCTTCCGCACAGCGGGCTCCTGTTCGCACGGAAAAAATCCTTGCAGATAAACAACCGGCCCTTCCTCGCCCATGCCCGCTTTCACTTCAAGGTAACCGACCGTGTCTTCAGACTGCTGAACCGCCGCCGCGATCCGCGCGCGGTCTCCGGCATACGATCCAAACGCCTCGTCAACCCGGCCGAGATCATGCTCAACTTTTACGAGCTGTTCTCTCACGACGGTCGGCGAATGCTCCGGAAGAGCCATTCCCTGCACATTCAGCTCCACCCCGGCACGACTGATTACAGCAAAAGTAATGGTGCCGCGATCGCGACTGAGTTCTTTCAGCACACATCCGTCCGGCATGCTGATTTTTTCTTTAGCCGACGCCTGAAAAAACCGCACGGCAATACCCTTATGCGCCAGATCGCGAACAGTATCCGGATCGAACTCACCGAACGGCACCAGGCGCTGTTGTTCCATCCGCAGCATTTCGAGCTTTTCTTCCAGCTCGACACGCTGATGAATTAGCTTCCAGACGTTTTCGATCACCGTATCAACCGGCTCATCAGACGGTTCGATATGAGGATGTTTCGGAAGCACTTCGAGAGCCCGCCGGACGTAAGCAAGATGGTTACGAGCCTGCTCCAGATCGCCGCCTTCGGGCATACGGATCGACTCGACATGCAGTACACCCAAATCACGCAAGGCATTCAGTGTGCCCTCCTGTGAAGCAGAAGTGCATAACAACGTCAGTTTTTTCATTTTGACGATCATGCGGAGCGAACCTTTTCTACGCTCTTGCCTTTCGCAATCTTGGCCCGGGCGACGGCGGCGGTTTGCTGGTCGCCCATGAAAATACGGATGACGCGGATGTTTTCACGGCATTCAGGAATCTTCACCTTCTCGAACAGATTCACGCGCTGCGACGTCGTGCGTAATTCGTCGGACAGCAGACGATGCTGCTCTTCAATCACCTGCCGCTCAATCCGCAAACGGATGAGCTGACGGAGCAGATCAATCCCGCCGTCCACCCAGGCAGGCGTTTCAAATAAATCCGGCAAAGCCTCTTCAAAGCGCAACCTTTCAAACAGCGGAATCGTGACGCCCGCGATATTGCCGCTGGAGCGCTTAATCTCTGCAACTTTGATGTACGGTGAAAAATCGAACGGTTCGGCGGAGCTCACCGCAGGCGGCTCGGAAAACAGTTTTACCCAGACAGACAGATCGGCGCGTGTCTTTTCTTCTTCGGCGCGCTTGGCGGCAATCTGTCCTTCAAGCAGACGCATCTCGAGCTGCAACTGCTGCTTTTTGAGCAGCAGCGTCGGCAGATAGCGCCGGAAGCGCGTCAGCGAATCCCGCTGCGCCTTCAACTCGTTTTTGGTGTACTTGATTTTTGCCATGCTGTTTTTCAGGTATGGGCAGGATGCATCCTGCCCTTACGATTTCGGCCAGAACTTATCCGTCAGTTTAGAGGCGATCCCCGTCTCCTGCGGTTCAAAGCAGTCGGCCAGAATCTGCCAGCCGAGATCGAGCGCGCCTTCGAGCGGAATATTCACCGAGAGCGCCATCATTTCCTTTTCGAACCGTTCGCCGTATTTAAGGAGCTTGGTGTCCCAGCCGCTCATGCGGAAACCCATCGACTGCTTTTCCAGCGTTTCTTTGTACGAAGCGTAGAGCTGGATCATGGTGTCCATGATGGTGCGATGGTCGGCGCGCGTCTTTCCGTTCACCTGCTGTTTCAGACGGCTGAGCGAACCGAACGGCTCGATGCGTCCGTTCTTGAGATAGAACTGCCCTTCGGTGATGTAGCCGGTGTTGTCGGGAACCGGATGGGTCACGTCGTCGCCCGGCATCGTCGTCACCGCCAGAATGGTGATCGAACCGGCACCTTCAAAGTCCACGGCCTTTTCGTAGCGCGAGGCCAGCTGGCTGTAGAGGTCGCCGGGATAGCCGCGATTCGAAGGAATCTGCTCCATCGTAATGGCGACTTCCTTCATTGCATCGGCAAAGTTGGTCATGTCGGTCAGCAGTACCAGCACGCGCTTATCCTTCAGCGCGAACTGCTCGGCAACCGCCAGCGCGATATCCGGAACCAGCAGACATTCCACCGTCGGGTCGGAGGCGGTATGCACAAAAAGCACCGAGCGCGACAGCGCACCGTTTTCTTCGAGGTAGTCGCGAAAGTAAAGGTAGTCGTCGTGCTTCAGTCCCATGCCGCCGAGAATGATGATGTCCACTTCGGCCTGCAGGGCGATACGCGCCAGCAGTTCGTTGTAGGGCTCGCCCGCGACCGAAAACACCGGCAGCTTCTGCGATTCGACCAGCGTATTGAACACGTCGATCATCGGAATCCCGGTACGCACCATATTGCGCGGAATAATACGTTTGGCCGGATTCACCGACGGCCCGCCGATTTCAATCATGTTTTCACTGAGCACCGGCCCGCGGTCGCGCGGTACGCCCGATCCGGTGAAAACACGGCCCATCAAGTTTTCCGAGAACGGCACCTGCATAGTGCGGCCGAGGAAGCGCACCTGCGAATCCGTCGAGATACCGCGTCCGCCAGCAAAAACCTGGAGGTAAACGCGCCCGCCTTCGAGACGAATCACCTGTGCCAGCGAAGTGCCCATATCGGAGGTGACCTGCGCCAGCTCGCCGTAGCTGATCCCTTCGGCGCTGACCACGATCACGTTGCCGGCGATCTGTTCAATGCGGTGATAAACCTTATGCATAATCCGTAACCTCCGCGAGCAGTGCGTTGATCTGCTCCTGCTGTTTCTTAAATTCTTCGCTTTCAAAGGCGGCGTTGTTCCAGTCGCGCGTTGCCTGCGTCAGCTTATGAAAGAAGGTGCGCGCCGCATCTTTGTTTTCAAATTCCAGCTTGGTTCGAAGAATAGCGGCAAGTGCGCCAAAAACATACCGCTGGCGATCCACCGGCGTGGCAGCGTCCACTTCACTGAACGCGTTTTGCTGAAGATATACGGAGTCGATGTATTCGCCTTTCAGGTAAACCACAAAATCCTCAATCGAGGTGCCTTCTTCGCCGACGACCTTCATCATCTGGTTCACTTCGCTGCCTTCGCGCAGGAAGCGGCGCGCCTGTTTCAGCTCTTCGGCATCCACGACGCTCGGATATTTGCTCCAGCTTTCCAGCGGGTCAATGGCCGGATAGCGGCGCGCATCGGAACGGGCGCGTGACAGACCGTGGAACGCGCCGACCACTTTAAGCGTGCTCTGCGTGACCGGCTCCTCAAAGTTACCGCCCGCAGGCGAAACCGTTCCGCCGACCGTCACCGAACCGGTTGAGCCATCGTGCAGACGCACCACGCCACCGCGTTCGTAGAAGGCGGCAATTACGGATTCGAGATAGGCCGGGAACGCTTCTTCGCCGGGGATTTCTTCGAGACGTCCCGACATTTCGCGCAGCGCCTGTGCCCAGCGCGA
This sequence comes from Kiritimatiellaceae bacterium, assembly GCA_013141415.1. Classification (NCBI taxonomy): domain Bacteria; kingdom Pseudomonadati; phylum Kiritimatiellota; class Kiritimatiellia; order Kiritimatiellales; family Kiritimatiellaceae; species Kiritimatiellaceae bacterium. The sequence goes on along the minus strand of JABFQY010000001.1, from coordinate 381,190 downwards.
AGTTGAGTCGGCCAGCAGCAGAACATTCAGTCCCATCTGGCGGTAATATTCAGCAATCGTCACAGCGGTATAGACCGACGCTTCGCGCGCAGCCACCGGCATTGAACTGGTATTACAGATAATCAGTGTGCGCTCCATCAGACTCTTGCCGGTACGCGGGTCGGTCAGTTCCGGAAATTCGCGCAGCGTTTCCACCACTTCACCGGCGCGCTCGCCGCAGGCCGCAATGATCACCACATCCACATCGGCGTGGCGGCTGGTGATCTGTTGCAAAACGGTTTTGCCCGCGCCGAACGGACCGGGAATACAATAGGTTCCTCCGCGCGCCACCGGAAAAAAGGTATCCACGATGCGCACTTTGGTAATGAGCGGTTCCGTCGGGCGCAACCGTTCGGCGTAGCACTTGATCGGCACTTTGACCGGCCAGAGCTGCATCAGCTTCACGTCATGCTCACGGCCTTTTTCGTCGGTGACTTTCGCAACCACATTCTCGACCGTATATTCACCGGCAGGCGCGATTTCTTTAACCGTCAACCGTCCTGTGATGCGGAACGGCACCATAATGCGGTGATCGAAAATTCCTTCCGGCACGGTTCCGACCGCAGAACCGGCCTGTACAGCATCGCCGATTTTCACCGACGGCGTGAACTTCCACTTTTTATCGCGCGGAAGCGCTTTTAGATATTTTCCGCGCTGAAGAAAAAAGCCGCACTCTTCGGCCAGCGCAGGCAGCGGATTCTGCAAGCCGTCGAAAATCTGTGTCAGCAGACCGGGGCCGAGTTCGACGGAAAGCAGCGCACCGGTAAATTCCACCTGGTCGCCGACTTTCAGACCGGCGGTGGATTCGAACACCTGCAGTTCAGCGTGGCAGCCGCGAATACGGATCACTTCGGATTTCAGGTGAATGTCGCCGAGCCGGGCAAAACCCGTTTCGTTTTGAATGACAGGTTTTTCAAACTCCACCGTCAGTAGGTTTCCGTTTACACCGACAATTTTCCCAAGGTTCATGACTCTGTTCCTGTTTTAAGCGGTTGCCTGTTCGATAAATTCTTCGACTTTACTCTGCCCTGCGGCGTCATCCAGACCGGCCCAGCGCTCCGCAATGCGCAGTTTGATGGCAAAAGCAAAAACACCGGGGAAACCGAATGGAGCAGCCAAAGCCAGCTCGTCCGCCTGCGCCCAGCGGATACGATCCAGCTCGGCTTCCTGCTCCAGCGGGTTGGCGCGCGTAAAAGCGTCCGCCACCGTTTTTTCAACCGACATATTGAACCCGTCGCATGGGCGGATAAACCGGGCCGCATCGGTATTGCGGTTTTTGGCGCGAACCCGCACCACGGCATTGCGCAACTCAACCTCGCCATTCCACCAGCGCCGCGAAACATCACTGTCCGGTGAGCACCGGTTTTCGAATGCGGCTTGAAGTGCCGTCACATCTTCTTCTGCCAGCCATTCAGTGCAAGCCGCTAAAAACGCCGCGCGGTTCACCAGCGGCTTTTCGCCGAAGCGCAAATACGGAAGCGAGGCGACTAGATACCAGTGGTTCACGATTAGAAGTTCTCAATACACAATGTTCAACTTTCAATATTCAAGTTTAGAACATCCTGCACTTAGCCCTTTCCCTGTTCATTGAGCATTGAAAATTGTTTGTTGATTATTTTCCGGGTTCCTTCGCCACGCGGCTGACGATGGCGGCCAGTTTGGGACGCAGGAAGGCGGTCAGCGAAGCCGCGATGGCTTCGCTGGTAAAATCCAAATAGACGTGATCGTCGGCAAAACTGACCTTGAATCCCTTCAGGATTTCCTTATCGGTGTGCAGCTCAATACCGTGAATCATCTTCTCGCGGTATTTGTTAGCGAAAAACGTCGCCATCTCTTTCTGGTCGGCTTCGCTGATCAGCAGTTCGATGCGGGTCTCACCGTGGTTCGCGGCACAGGCCTCGGCCATCTTCACCATCATCTGCTCCAGCACTTCGATCTTCAGCGCGGAATCCACCGACTCGGCGATAATGTCGGCAATAATGTTTTCAATCCCCTGTCCGACGGTAATCAGCAGGTCGCGGGCGGCCTGTTCGAGGGTGGCCGTGCTGCGCTGCGTGTAAACCTCGGCATCCGTTTCGGCTTTGGCAACCAGTCCTTTGGCCTTGGTTTCAGCCTCGCGCACGGTCTGCGCCGCTTTAGCTTTGGCCTGCGCAAGAATCTCGGCAGCCTGTGCCTCGGCTTTTTCGACACCTTCCTTGCGAATCTGTTCGAGTAACGGTTGCAGTTCTTCAGCCATAAGCCACTCCGGTCGTTTAGGTGAAAATGAAGCGGAAGTCTAAAGGATGCCCGCCTTCCTGCAAGCTTCTGATGAATAAAACGGGGGTCTTCGCGGGTTTAACGCCGTACTATGACACGAAGAAAACCATCCCTGCCGGATCAAAGTTCAGGCTGTATTGTTATACCGGCAGATCCGGCGGCAGTTCATCCGCAGTTGATTCACGGCTGGCGGTGTATTCACGCATCAGCGCATAGCCGACAGCCAGCAGCACCGGTCCCAGAAAAAGACCGATAAATCCGAAAGCCACCACGCCGCCGACTGCGCCCAGCAGAACAATGATAAACGGCAGATTCGATCCCCGGCTGATCAGATACGGGCGAACCAGATTGTCGATGCCGCTGATAATGAAAATGCCCCAGACGATCATGAAAATACCCCAGCCGGGATGTCCTGCGTTAAACAGCCAGAACGCTGCCGGAATCCAGATACACGGCGGGCCGCCGGGAATCAGTGCCAGCAGGAATGTCAGCAGACCCAGCAGGAACGACGACGGCACGCCCGCCACCCAGAATCCGATCGCCGCAGCAATGGCCTGAGCCAGCGCCGTGCCGATAATGCCGTAAACGACACTGCGAACCGTATTGCCGGCGATGGACAGCAGGCGTTGTGAAACGTCACCGGCAATACGCTGCGCTCCGGCAGAAATTCGCGCCGATACTCTTTCGCCGTCCCGGTAAAACACGAACATGATAATCACGCTCAGTATCAGCTGAAGAACTCCTTTACCGAAATCAATGCTGTGAGCCAGCAACCATCCCCCGGCCTTCATCCCGACAGACTTCACACTGGTGGAGAGCCAGCCGGTATCCTGCGCAATTCCCGGCCAGGCATGCTCGATCGCCCGGCCGACCCACGGCAGTTGCTTCACCCATTCAGGAGCATTGACCGGCAGCCCGCCTTGCAGAGCACGAAACAGTTCTTCCAGCCGCGATACATTTTCCGTCAGCGTGATTCCCGCCAGCACAAACGGGAAAACAAGAATAAGCGCGATCAGCGCGGTCATGGTGAAAGCGGCCAGCGTGCGGCGCCCTTTCATCCAGCCTTGCAGTTTCAGCAGTAGCGGCCATGTAGTAAAGGTCAGCACAGCGGCCCACAGGATGGCCGACACAAACGGACGCAGTACCAGCAGACATCCGACCGCCAGAAAAGCCGCCGCCGCTACTGCCGCCACCGCTTCGATCCGGTTCATATTTTTCAACATCATCGTCAGTCTCCTTTACTTCACCCATCCACAGCAAATGGACAGTAACAGGATTTCCTGCGAAATTGCCAGATTCAACATTGGTTGACCGCCCTTCGCTATTCAAACCCGCCCTGCCGTCAGAAACTAACGGCCAGCACCGGCACCGTCAACCACAACGAACTCCCGAAGTGCGATAAAAGTGACTTTTGGCGGCCTGAACTATTGCGCCGGAGGGGGCTCGCGTGCTATCAAGTTCCAATGTACCTGAAATCTGTAGAGCTTGTTGGTTTTAAAAGTTTCGCCGAAAAAACCCGTCTGGAGTTTGAACCGGGTATGACGGCGATTGTCGGCCCGAACGGCTGCGGAAAAAGTAACGTCTCGGACGCGATCCGCTGGGTGCTCGGCGAATCCCGCCCGACCGCCATTCGCGGCTCTTCGATGGAAGACTGCATTTTTAACGGCACCGATTCCCACAAACCGCTCGGCATGGCGGAGGTCACCCTCACCCTCGCCGACTGCGAAAAGGAGCTCGATCTCGGACTGAACGAAGTCAGCATCACCCGCCGCGTTTTCCGTTCCGGCGAAAGCGATTATTTCATCAACAAAAAAGCCTGCCGCCGCAAAGACATCCAGCGGCTGTTCATGGACACCGGGATCGGCACCGACGCCTACTCTGTCATGGAACAGGGTAAAATCGACCGCGTTCTTTCCTCGCGCCCCGACGACCGCCGCGCCGTTTTCGAAGAAGCGTCCGGTATCACCAAATATAAAACCGACAAGCAGGAATCTCTCCGTAAGCTCGAACAGACCGAAGCCAACCTGCTCCGTCTCGCCGACGTAATTCGCGAAGTGAAGCGTCAGATTATTTCCCTCCAGCGACAGGCCGGCAAAGCCCAGCGCTTCAAGGTCCTGCAGGAAGAACTCCGCGCGCTGGATATTTATTCCACGCGCCACCGCCTCAAACAGCTCAGCACCCGTATCGACGAAATCCGCGCCCAGCTCGAAACCTCCCGCGTCAAAGTGGACGAAACCCACCGGCGCATCGCCGCCGCCAACGGCGAAACCGATGCCCTGCGCGCCGAACTCCAGCAGCTCGAAACCGCGATCGGCTCGGCGATGGACGATTCGATGCGCGTTAAAAATGAACTCGAACGCGCCCAGCAGACCATCCGTACCAACGCCGAACGCATCACCGAACTCGAAACGCTAGCCCAGCAGAACACCAAAGAATCTGAAGAGGCGAAAAGCCGCCTGACCCAGCACCGCGCTTCGCTCGAAGAAGTTGTACAGATGATGCAGTCCGCCGAAGCCGAACGGCTGAAGGCTAAGACCGAACTGGAAACCGCGACAACCCGTCAGCGCGAAACCGAAGCGCAGGTTCATTCAGGCCGTGAAGCGCTGAACCGTCTGCGCAACGAATCCATGACGCTCGACCAGCGTATCGGACGCCTGCAGAACGAACTTTCCGAAATCGACGCCAAGGAGCGCGCCGGTGTGATCCGCAAGGAACAGCTCGCCGCCGAAAAGAGCGGACTCGAACGGGCGCTGGCGTCCTATCAGGAACGCGGCACTCAAATGGCCGCCAAAGCGGAAGAACTGAAAGCGGCCGTCGCCGCACAGCAGACCGCGATGGCTGAACTGCGCGACCGCCGCTCGTCCGCCGCCGAAAAAATCCAGACTCTGGAAAAAGAAATTTCCGAACTCCAGCGGAAGCTGGCCGACAAAAACGCCCGCCTCGAAATGGTTTTTGAAGCCCGCAAAGAAGGTTTCCCCGCTGGAGCCCAGCACCTGCTGGATCGCGGCGACGAAAACGTCGTCGGCCCGCTGGCCGAACAGTTTACCGCCGCGTCTGGTTTCGAAACCGCGCTCGAAGCGGTCCTCCGTCCGTGGATGGATGCACTGGTTGTCCGCACCCGTTCCGGCGCACGCAACGTTCTCACCCTGCTGGCCGAAAGTAATCAGGGCGCGGTACGCCTGCTCGCCGCCGAAGGCGACGCTCCGGCCGCTGCCGAAAATTCACTGCTCGGAAAAATTTCCTGCGCCGACGAAGTCCGCCCGCTGGCCGCGCGACTGCTCGCTAATGTTTTTGTCGCTGAAACGCTTCAGGCGATTCCGCTCACCCTGCCCGCCGGTTCGGTGTTTGTAACCAAGCGCGGCGAACTGCTGACCGCCGAAGGCACCGCCGAACTTTGGAAACCCGAAGAAGGCGAAATCAATCCGCTGGGCCGCCACCATTTGCGCGAACAGTTGCAGGGCGATATCCAGACCTTGGAAAAAACGCTGGCCGATAAACGTAAACTGCACGAAGCCCTGCGCGCCGAGCAGAACGGAACCGGCGACGCGCTCGAAGCCGCTCAGCGCGAACTCGATGACCGCCGCCGTTCCCTCGCCGTACAGGAAGGTGAAAGCCAGGTCATTGCCCGCGAACTGAAACAGGCCCGCGAACGGGTCGAAACCGTCACCTACGAATTTAATAAACTGATGGAGCAAAAAGGTTCCGGCGAAGACCGCCGTACCGCCGTTGCCCGCGAAGGGGCCGAAGCGCGCGATAAGCTGGCGCAGACCCGCCAGCAGATTTCGACCCAGACCGAAACGCTCAACGCGCTCGAAGAACTGCGCGCCACCGTGCTTTCCGAAACATCCGAGTGCCGCGTGCAGTATTCCCAGCACGAACAGCGGATCGAATCGCTCAAGAGCCGCCGCCAGCCGCTCGAAGCGCGGCTGAAAGAACTGCAGGAACTGATCGAAGAACGGACACGCGGCGTCAGCTCCTACCAGCAGCGCGTCGCCCAGCTCAAAGCCGCCAGCAGCGAGGCCGAGCAGAAAGTTGCTCCGCTCAGCGCCGCCGTCGCCGCCGCGGAAAAGAAACTGGCCGAAGCCCGGCAGGTACGCGAAGGCCGCACCGCCGCCCTTTCCGAACGCGAGCAGACTCTCCGTACGCTTCAGAGCGAAATGGAAGAAATGCAGAACGGCAAAACCAAACTCGAAGTCGAACTGGCGGAACAGCGTATGCGCCACCAGAACTCGCTCGACCGGTTGACCGCCACTTGGCACATCACGCCCGACCAGCTCGCCCGCGAGCCCGCCCCGAAATGGGAAAACGATGTCGAACCGGCGATGGAAGAAATTGAAATTCAGGCCGCTGAACACCGCGCTAAGCTCGAATCCATGGGCCCGGTTAATCTGGTCGCCATCGAAGAACACGCCGAACTCGAAGAACGCTTCGCCTTCCTCAGTCAGCAGGAAGCCGACCTGATCAGCGCCAAAGACCAGCTTGTCGAAATGATCAAAAAGATCAACGCCACGACCACCGAACTGTTTAAAGACACGTTTGACAAGGTGAACGAAAACTTCGGCATCATCTTTGAACAGCTCTTCGGCGGCGGCGCGGCCAAGCTGGTCTTGGTGGACGAAACGGACGTACTGGAATCCGGCATTGAAATTATCGCCCGGCCTCCCGGCAAAAAGCTCCAGACCATTTCGCTGCTCTCCGGCGGCGAACGCACGATGACTGCGGTCGCCCTGCTCTTCGCGCTGTTCAAAGTTAAGCCGAGCCCGTTCTGCGTACTCGACGAAATGGACGCGGCGCTCGACGAAGCTAACGTCAGCCGGTTCGTGAAAATGGTCAAAGGCTTCCTGACGCAATCGCAGTTCATCCTGATCACGCACAGCCGACAGACCATTTCAGCGGCCGACGTGATCTACGGCGTAACCATGCCCAACCGCGGCGTCTCGCGCACCATGTCCATGAAGTTTTCCGACTATCAGGACTCCGACGCCGCCAAGCCATAATTCTTCCAAGGAGAAGTTCCGGAAATGATCTGCAGGCGGGAATTCATCGGTGAAGCACTGGGCACCTTTTTGCTGGTGCTGTTCGGATGCGGATCGGTCGCAGTTTCCATTCTGTTTAATGCGTATCAGAGTTTGATGCAGATCGCTCTGGCGTGGGGAATCGGCGTGACGCTGGCGATTTATCTCACGCGGCATCTGTCGTGTGCGCATCTCAACCCGGCGGTGAGCGTGGCGATGGCCGCCAGCGGACGCATGCCGGTTCGGAAACTGCCGGTCTATATCACCGCCCAGTTCGCTGGCGCGATTCTCGCCGGTCTGACGGTGTACGCGCTATTCGCCCCGTCCATCGCGGCCTACGAAAATGCTCACGGCATTGTGCGCGGCACGGCGGAATCGGTGGCGACCGCCCGAATGTTCGGCGAATATTATTCCGGCTCCGGCGCCGTTGTTTCTCTTCCACTGGCCATCGGCGCGGAAGCGTTTGGTACGTTCCTGCTGGTACTGATGATTTTTGCGCTGACGGAAGGCTGTAATGTCGGCCGCCCGGACAATGCGCTGGCACCGGTATTCATCGGCCTGACCGTGACATCCATCATTTGCCTGATCGCGCCGCTGACTCAGGCGGGACTGAATCCGGCGCGCGATTTCGGCCCGCGTCTGGTGGCCTGGCTTGCGGGCTGGGGCGACGCCGCATTTCCAGATCGCTCCGGCGGGTTCTTTTATGTTTACATCGCCGCCCCGTTAGTCGGCGGCGTAACCGCCGCGCTCTTTTTTATTCACATATTGGAGAAAGCCATGAAACAACCTGCCAATTCCTGCTGCTGTGCGCCGGATAAAACCGACGCCGCAAAAAAAACGTCCTGCGAATGCGACTGCTCGACGGATAAATCCGTATCTGCAACCAAATCGGCCTGCCAGTGCGATTGCTCGACAGACAAGCCCCGGTCATCCGGGTGCTGCTGTTAGATAACTGCGTCGTCACGGAAAACAAGGCATGATGCATAGCCGTCAAATTGACGATCTCAACTGCGTCATCCGCTTTCTTGCCCGGCAGGATTTGACGGAGCTGACTTCCGCCGAACTGTTCGCCCGGCGCGGCATCCGTCAGGTCGACCGCCTGATTCTGCTGGGCGGCATCACGTCGCCCGACTTTGCCGAGATCACCGCCGAAGCGTTTCATAACGGATTCGCGGCGGGGCTGATGGTGGTCGGCGGAATCGGGCACTCCACGCAAAACCTGCGCGACAATATTGCCCGCCATCCGCGCTACGGAAAAGTTCCGACCGTAGGCCGTCCGGAGGCCGACATGCTGTTTGATATTCTGACGACCTTCCTCGGCGTCCCGCCGGAACGGATTCTGGTCGAACGCCAATCCACCAACTGCGGAAACAACGCAACCTTCGCGCTGGAAGTCGCACGAAAAGAAAATGCTGTGCCCCGGACGGCGGTTATCCTGCAGGATCCAACGATGGAGCGCCGAACCTGTGAAGCGTTTTTGCGCGGATGGGAAACTGAGCCAACCACCTTCGACTGCGTCGCGCCGGTCATTCCGCTTCTGACGGTTCAGAACGGAGCAATCGCTTTTGAAAATCCGGTTCACGCCGGATATTATAAAATGGACGGCTTCCTGAAGCTGGTAATGGGCGAAATCCCGCGACTGCGTGACGACGAAAACGGCTACGGCCCCAAAGGACACAATTTCATCAATCACGTCGATATTCCGGCCTCCGTGCTGGATTCTTTCAACCGGCTGACCGAAAACTTTTCCGGCCACATCCGTCCAAGGTACACACCTTATAGCACTTAACAATTGAGATGCCGTGCGATTCGCTTGTAGGACGCGGTTGCCACTTCCTTCGGGCGTTGCTTCACGATAGTGAAGCCTCTCTCCCCTTGGTCGAGTCCCGTATTCGGGAGCGTGTGTGCTCCTGCCCGTGCATGGGACACAAGCTCTCTGGATACAGAGAAGCTCGTCCTACAAAATATGGGTGCGGCATTTCATTCGTGAAATGCTCTAATCAGGCCCTGAACTATTTTTTCTTTTTGCCGGATTCGAAGTAGCGGTCGGTTTCGTCTTTGATCACCTTGGACAGCACCAGCAGCCCGATCAGATTCGGAATCGCCATCAGCCCGTTCATCAGGTCGGAAACATTCCAGACCAGCTCCAGCTTGGTCATACAGCCGACCATGACCGCCGCGATGAAAATAATGCGGTAGATGCGGATGGAGCGCGGCCCGAGCAAATACTCGATCGCTTTCTCGCCGTAATAGTTCCAGCCGATCAGCGTCGAATAGGCGAACAGCGCGGTGGAAATCGCCACGATAATCCGTCCCGTTTCACCCAGCGTTTCGGCAAAACTGGCGCTCGTCAGTTCGCCGGGAGCGATACCTTTCGTCCAGGACGTCGCCGTCAGAATCACCAGCGCGGTCATCGTGCAGACCACCAGCGTGTCAATAAACGTCTGAGTCATGCTCACCAGCGCCTGCTTGACCGGATCATGCGTACGGGCCGCTGCGGCGGCGATCGGCGCGGAGCCCAACCCGGACTCGTTGGAAAACACGCCGCGTGCAATCCCGAAACGCATCGCGGCGGCTATCGTGGCTCCGGCGAATCCTCCGGTGGCCGCCGCCGGAGAAAACGCGTGGCGGAAAATCAGCATGAAGGCGTGTGGAATCTCGCCTGCGTTCAGCACCAGCACCACCAGCGAGGCGATCACGTAGCCGAGAATCATCACCGGCACGAGGAACGAGGTGAATTTGCCGATGGAGCGGATGCCGCCGATAATCACCAGCGCCGTCAGCACCATCAGCACCAGCCCGGTGATCCACGGTTCGACATGAAAGACCGTCGCAAAAATTCCGGCGGTCGCATTGGCCTGCGTCATATTGCCGATCCCGAATGTCGCCAGCGCGGTAAAGATGGCGAACAGCGTTCCGAGCCACGGAAGGCCGACGCCTTTGGAAAGATAATACATCGGGCCGCCGCGCATTCCGTGCGGGCCGTGTTCGCGGTATTTCACCGCCAGCACCGCCTCAGAATACTTCGTCACCATCCCGACCAGACCGGTCATCCACATCCAGAACACCGCGCCGGGGCCGCCGAGCGTAATCGCCGTCGCCACGCCGACGATATTGCCGATACCGACCGTCGCCGCCAGCGCCGTCATCAGCGCCTGAAAATGGCTGATATCGCCCGCGTGGCCGTGGTCTTTTTCCCAGATCATGCGGAACGCCATCGGCAGAGCACGAAATTGCAACCCTTTGAGCCGGATCGTCAGGTAAAGGCCAGTTCCGACCAGCAGAATCAGCATCGGCGGACCCCATACCCAGCCCGACAGAATGGAAATCAGTTTTTCAAATGTTTGCATAAGAGTTTTTCCTCCGGATGAATGCGGAAAGTGTTAAACATTCCGACCGCCGTCTGCAAGCGAACAGAGAGTTTTTAACCGCGAATGGACGCTAATCAGCACGAAAGTACTGCCGGAACTCAGCCGTATCCCGGCGTGGATCCGGCAAATCCGGTCGCACCGCCCGCCTCTAAGCCGGATCTACGAGCTCCGCTCTAAGTTCCGGCTTTACTCAATTGCCGGAAAATTCCCGGCGGCGATTGATTTGCTCCCGCCCAAAGCCGTTAATGCCGTAAGGCGCCTATTAATTATCGACTCCGTCCCCACTCCCCAAACGGCGGACTGCCTTCCAGATTTGTAATGCGGCCCTTTTCGACATCAAGCGTCTGGCCGCTGATCGTCACCTGAAAGTACGGAGTGTGGCAAAGTTTCCAGTCGTTGGAAGAAAGTTTTTCGATGATCGAAAGAAGCTCCACTTCTGTGATATTTTTCTCAACGTAGGACAGGCTTCCAGCCTGTTCAGACAGGCAAGATGCCTGTCCTACATTCCTGCCATACATCTCACGGAACGTTTCAATCAGCGCAGCGGAAATTTTTTCAACCGTCAGCTCCGGCGCAAATGTTGAAAGATTGGCGACGTCCGCCGGAACGGAAGCGACGGCTTTGGTTTCGATTCCTTCAATTTCGGAGCCGAGGTAGCGGCCCAGCCGGTTCAGATCGCTGTTCACCAGCAATGTGCCGTGATGCAAAACGTGCTGTCCGCGAAAGCTAAAAGCCTGTCCGGAAAATTTCTTTCCATCCACCGCCAGCGAGTTTTTCCGAAGCTTGGAAGCTTTCACTCCGAATTCTTCCAGAGTTTGGAAAATCAGTTCGTACTGCTTTTCTTCGCGGTATTCTGTACGCGGCACAATGACGCCGACGTTCAGATTGCCTTCGTCGTGATAGACCGCTCCGCCGCCGGAAATACGCCGCGCCAGCGGCACGCCCTCTTTTTCCATCAGCGACAACCGGCATTCGCGCCACGGATTCTGGTTTTTACCGATCACCACGCACGGCGCATTGACGCAGAGAAACAGAATCGGCCCGCGCCCTTCGGCGTGGTCGAGCAGCCACTCTTCCACCGCCAGATTGCGGTACACATCCGTGCTTTGGGATTGAACAATTAACATGGGCCGAAAACTACCAGCTCCCCGGCGCTTCGGCTACAAAACTCTGAAAGAGCGGAGTGACCGTCTGCTCGTGAACTCCATCGGTTTCCCCGTGACCGGATCCGTGAATTCAAGGCGGTGCGCCAGCAGCTGCATTGGCCGCTGATAATCATCCCCGTCGATGTCTGAATACTCCGAATACAACGGGTCGTCGATAATGGCCGATCCGATCGCACAGAGATGGACGCGCAGTTGATGTTTTTTTCCCGTTACCGGTTGCAGGTGGAACAACCCGATCCCGTCACGGCGGTCAACGAGATTAATGATACTCTCCGAATTGACCGGCCCATCCGGAACAATCTGCATATGAAAATGGTCGCGGGGTTCCATGCGCGCCTTAATGTGCCAGTGAGTTTGGTCGGTCTCCGCCGGAAGAGTTCCCGCCGCGAGGTAAATCTTTTTTACCAATCCCTCCTTAAACATCTGCTGGTACAAACCACGCTTTGAACAGTTTTTTACGCAGAGCACCAAGCCGGCGGTTGATCGGTCGATCCGGTGCGCGCTGCCAAGCTCTTTATATCCATACTTGGCGCGCAGTCGCGTGATCAACGTCTCGTTTACATATTCCCCTGCAGGATGAACCGGCAGAAAATGGGGTTTATCGGCCACCAGAAAGTCGTCATTCTCAAAGATCACCTCTTCCTCAAAGGGAATCTTTGTTTCATTGATGACCTCCCGGAAATAACAGATGCGGCGGTGCGCCTGATAAGGGGTAACAAAACCGATCAGCTTGCCATCATCGAAACGCACCTTGTTGAGTTCGATCCGTTCGCGCCAGACCGGTTCCGGAATGCGCGGGAACCGAAACACAATAAACTCATAAATGGTCGCAAAGCCGCCGCCCTCAGGAAGAGTCACATAAGACGGAATCGCCGATTTGCTGTATGAATTCATCCGTGCGAACTGTACCTCAAAACCTCCGCGTATCAATACGGACAACCTGAAAGCGCCGTTTTATCTGCGAAACCCGGCGAGACGCGCAGAATCGTAAAACAGGATTGACTCGACCCGCACTGAACGCCAAGCTGTTGCGGCAAAAGGACACATTCCATGAGCCAGAACAAGTATCTCGATAAATTTATGAGCACCTTTCCTTTTGAAGGGCTCACCTTTGACGACGTCTCCCTCATCACCCAGTACGCCGACTTCCTGCCCGGCGATACCGACATCACCAGCCGCCTGACCGCTAATATCAAGGTGAACATTCCGTTCCTCAGCGCGGCGATGGACACCGTGACCGAAGCCGACATGGCCATCGCGATGGCGCTTCACGGCGGCATCGGCGTCATCCACAAAAATCTCGATCCAGACCGGCAGGCGGGCGATGTGGCTCGCGTTAAACATTATCTCAACGGACTGATCAGCAAGCCGGTCACGTTCAACATCAACCAGACGCTCGCACAGATTCAGCATCACCGGCTGGAAAAAGGCTACAGCTTCAGCGGCTTCCCGATTCTGGACGACGGCGGCAACCTCGCCGGCATTCTGACCACCAAAGATATTAAGTACGCCGCCAATAAAAATGTCCACGCTGGCGACATCATGACAAAGGATGTCATCACCGCGGCAGAAGGCACCGACCTGCGACAGGCCTACGAAATCATGAAGGCCAATAAAATCGGCAAACTGCCGCTGGTTAAAAACGGCAAGCTGATCGGTCTCTACAGTTACACCGACGTCGCCGACCTGATCGAAAACACCCGCCCGCTCTATAACCGTGACGAACACTACCGCCTGCGCGCCGCCGCAGGCATCGGCCCCGGCGACTATGTCCGCGCCGAAGCCCTCGCCGGAGCCGAAGTCGATGTGCTGGTCGTTGACACCGCGCACGGCCACAGCAAAGGCGTGATCGAAATGACCGCGTGGGTCAAAAAGAATCTTCCCGGTATCGACGTCATCGCGGGCAACATCGCCACCGGCGAAGCAGCGCTCGCTCTGCGCAAAGCGGGCGCAGACGCCGTAAAAGTCGGCATCGGCCCCGGCTCCATCTGCACCACCCGCGTCGTCGCCGGAGTCGGCATTCCGCAGATCAGCGCGATTTATAACTGCGCAGATGCGCTCAAAGGTTCTATTCCGATCATCGCCGACGGCGGCGTCCGCCACTCCGGCGACATCGCCAAAGCGCTCGTCGCCGGTGCGTCCAGCGTCATGATGGGTTCCGTTCTCGCCGGTACCGACGAAAGCCCCGGTGAAAAAATTCTTTACGAAGGCCGCCAGTTCGTCGTCTATCGCGGCATGGGCAGTCTCGACGCCATGAAGTCGCGCGAAGGCTCCCGCCAGCGCTACGGACAGAAAGACGGCGCAGAAGACGATCTCGTTCCGCAGGGTATCGAAGGTGTTGTTCCCTACGCCGGAGCCGTCAGCAAAATGCTCAAGCAGTACAGCGGCGGCCTGCAGGCCAGTCTCGGCTACTGCGGATGCCGCACCATTCCTGAACTGCAGGAAAACGGACAGTTCATCCGCGTTTCCCACGCCGGAGCGCTCGAAGGCCACGCCCACGACATCAAGATCACCAAAGAAGCCCCGAACTACCGGCGGTAGGGAATGCCGAATATCGAACAAGGAACTCTGAACTCCGAAGGGCGGGTGAAAGGCTCTTCACTTAGAAATTCGTTATTCTCTGTTCGGTGTTCTGCGGTTCTCCTTGTCGTCCTGACATCCGGCTGTACCAAAATGATTACCACGCCGATTAAAGCCGCCGGAAAAGTAGCCACCACGTCGATCGGCGTCGCCGGAGATGTCACCGTAGCTGGCGTAAAAGCCGGAACCAAAGTGGCAAAAAGCGCCGGAGGAGACTCCACGGCCGTTCAGGCGGCCGCTCTGCTGGCCAAGTAACATGAACCATCTAAAAACAGCTTTAATCCAGATGAACCCCGCCGTCGGGGCGCTGGAGGAAAATGCCGGACGCATGATCGCCGATGCCGAAGGCGCGGCGGGAACCGGCGCACAGCTGATCGTTTTTCCGGAACTGGCGCTGTGCGGTTATCCGCCGGAAGACCTTGTCCTCCGTCCGCAATTCATTCAGGACTGCGATAAACAGCTCAAGCGGCTGGCGGATAATCTGCCGAAACAGGTTTACACCGTCGTCGGCGCGCCGCTGACCGACGGCACCGGCCGCTATAACGCCGCCGTGGTTTTTCACGCCGGTAAAGTCGTCGGCATCTACCGCAAAATGCTTCTGCCGAACTACGGCGTCTTTGACGAAAAACGGGTCTTTGATGCAGGAAACGAAGCCTTCACTTTTGACGCCTTCGGCACCAAAGTCGGCATTCACATCTGCGAAGATTCGTGGCAGCCCGACGGCGACGCCTGCCGCGCACTCGCCGCTGAAAGGCCGGAACTGGTGATTAATCTGTCGGCGTCACCATATCACCGCGGCAAGCGGTTTGAGCGCGAAGCGGTTTTCGCCGCCGCCGCCAGGAAACTCAACGCGGCGCTGCTCTTTTGCAATCAGGTCGGCGGACAGGATGAACTGGTCTTCGACGGCGGCAGCGCCGCTTTCGATGCCGCCGGAAACGTCACCGCCCGCGCTCCGCTTTTTGTTGAACACACGCTGATACCGACCGTTGTAGGACAAGCTTCTCTGTATCCAGAGAGCTTGTGTTCTGCATGCGAGCAAAATGACACACGCTCCCGAATACGGGAAGCGCGTCCTACAAGTTCCAAGGATTGGGACTCGCTCGATCCGGTCGAGGAGGTTTATGAAGCGCTCAAGCTCGGTCTGCGTGATTATGTAAACAAGAACGGCTTCAAGAAAACCGTGGTCGCCGTCAGCGGCGGAATTGATTCCGCGCTGGTACTGACGCTGGCGGTTGACGCGCTCGGCAAAGACCGCGTCGCCGCCGTCACCATGCCGTCGCAGTATTCATCAAACGAAACCCTTTCCGACGCCGGACTGATCACCAAAAACCTCGGCGTTGAATTCCACACCATTCCGATTTTCCCGATCTACGAAAAATTCACCGGCGCGCTGGCCGAAGTCTGGAAAAGCGCGCAGCCGGATCTGACCGAAGAAAATCTCCAGGCGCGCATTCGCGGTACGCTGATTATGGCGCTCTCGAATAAGTTCGGCTGGCTGGTGCTCACCACCGGCAATAAGAGCGAGTTTGCCACCGGCTACTGCACGCTCTACGGCGATATGGCTGGCGGCTTCGCCGTCATCAAAGACGTTCCGAAAACACTGGTGTTCGATCTCTGCCGCTGGCGCAACCGGCAGGGCGTTGTCATTCCGCCGTCCACCATCGACCGTCCGCCAACGGCTGAACTGCGGCCCGACCAGAAAGACAGCGACTCGCTCCCGCCGTACGACGTGCTCGATCCGATTCTCGAAGCCTACGTCGAAAAAGATATGGGCGTCGCCGAAATGCTCGCCGCCGGATTCGACGAAGCCGCCGTGCGTAAAGCCGTCCGGCTGGTTGACCTCAGCGAATACAAACGCCGACAAGGTCCGCCCGGCATTAAGATCACACCGAAAGCCTTCGGACGTGACCGCCGCATGCCCATCACCAACCGCTACCGCGGGTAACTGGATCAATAAAGATGAATAGATTGCTGTTTACTGCTGGAATTCTTCTCGTGGCCATAATCCTCTACTTCCTCGGTAATTTTGCTATAGGGAAAAAACGAGAAGGAGGTTTTCGTGTAATTGCATTTGTTGCAGGCCTGCTATGTTGCGGACTCGGAGGACTTTTCCTTAAAGACCTGATGTCGGGAACTCCATCCAATCACACGCTCTGTTTGATAGTAGGCTCCGGACTTACCCTATTTGGAATATCATTGGTCCTGATGTCCCTTCTCGCGAGTAACAGTACCGTCAAAAAAATCGTCGACGGCCTGTCGTGCGGCCTATAAAAACGCTCAAAGAACTTTCCAATAGCAAGGGCTGGCGGGCGGTGCGGAAAACGGTTATACATCCTGCCAGTTTCTAGAACCTTCTAGCCTGAATAATTCATGAATGAATTATTCACCCCGGAGGGGCTTCGACAGAACCCTTGAAAGGGTTCGCTCAGGGCTAGCCTTGAGCGAGCCAAGGGCGAGTCGAAACCTGCAAGACGAGCATAAGCTTGATTTGCAGGTGGCTATGAAGGAAGTGAATAGATCAGGCTAGGAGTTAATTATGGTTAAAATTCTTTGCATCGGTGCGGGTTATGTCGGCGGGCCAACCATGGCGATGATCGCCAAGAAGAATCCGAAGGTCAAAGTGACCGTGGTGGACATCAACCAGAAGCGCATCGACGCCTGGAACTCCGACACATTGCCGATCTACGAGCCGGGTCTCGACGAGGTGGTTAAGGCCGCCCGCGGCAAGAATCTCTTTTTCTCCACCAACGTGGTGAAGGGCATCAAGGATGCCGATATTATTTTCGTGAGCGTGAACACGCCGACCAAAATGTTCGGTCACGGCGCGGGCTGCGCCGCCGACCTCCAGTACTGGGAAAAGTGCGCCCGCCAGATTCTGGAAGTTTCGACTTCCGATAAAATCGTGGTCGAAAAGAGCACCCTGCCCGTCCGTACCGCCGCCGCGATGGAACGTATTCTGAACAGCGGTAAGAACGGCGTGCATTTCGACGTTCTCTCCAATCCGGAGTTTCTCGCCGAAGGCACCGCCATCGCCGACCTCGAAAACCCCGACCGTATTTTAATCGGCGGACATCCGACATCTAAAGGCAAGAAGGCGATTAAGGCGTTGGCAGATGTTTACGCCGCATGGGTTCCGCCGGAAAAAATCCTGACGACCAATCTCTGGTCGAGCGAGCTTTCCAAGCTGACGGCCAATGCGTTCCTCGCCCAGCGCGTCAGTTCAATCAACAGCATTTCCGCGCTGTGCGAAGCAACCGACGCCGACGTCGGCGAAGTGGCGCGCGCCATCGGCATGGACAGCCGGATCGGCCCGAAGTTCCTGAAAGCCAGCGTCGGTTTCGGCGGATCGTGCTTTAAGAAAGACATCTTGAACCTCGTTTACCTCTGCGAAAGCTACGGACTGCACGAAGTGGCCGAATACTGGCGGCAGGTTGTGAAGATGAACGAATATCAGGAACGCCGCTTTGTCGCCCGGATGCTCAAGGAAATGTTCAACACGATTGCCGGCAAGC
Source organism: Kiritimatiellaceae bacterium (assembly GCA_013141415.1). Classification (NCBI taxonomy): domain Bacteria; kingdom Pseudomonadati; phylum Kiritimatiellota; class Kiritimatiellia; order Kiritimatiellales; family Kiritimatiellaceae; species Kiritimatiellaceae bacterium. Next base: position 363,251 of record JABFQY010000001.1, on the reverse strand, counting down.
GGATCGCGCTGTTCGGTTTCGCGTTTAAGGCCGATACCGGTGATACGCGCGAAAGCCCGGCCATCCTGATCGCCCGCGAACTGCTGGCGGAAAATGCCGAAGTGGTGATCACCGACCCGCAGGCCATGGAACACGCCAAGGTTGATCTGGCCGATGTGATCGACCGCGTCAAGTTCGAGGCTGATCCGTACAAGGCGGCCAAAGGCGCGCATGCCATTGCTCTGCTGACCGAGTGGAAGGAATACAAAACGCTCGACTATAAGAAGATTTTCGACGGCATGGTTCAGCCCGCGTTTCTGTTCGACGGACGCAATCACCTCGATCACAAGGCGCTTCACAAGGTCGGCTTCAACGTCTATTCCATTGGCAAAGCCGCGCGGAAGCACATCTGAGACTTCGGCAAGCGGGACGCTTGCGGTACACGTATCGCCGCCGTCCCGGCGGCTTTGGTGTGATACTCACCCGCAGAAGATAAACAGCGCCATCAGGACGAAGAAAAGTCCGAGGAGAAGCTTGGAGACGACTACGTTCCGGCGGCTCCAGGCGAGCAGCGTTTCCGTCCGCAGGCCGAAGTAAACCGCGGCGAATACGACAACCAGCGGCAGAATAAACAGCGCGTTATAAAGCAGCAGAAGCATCCACGCCCGGAATTCGGAGAAGGCGCTGTCTTTCAGAATCAGAACCAGCGTCGGGACATAGACCTGCCCGGTGCAGACACTTTCCAGTACCGTCACCGCGCAACCGATCAGCAATCCGCCCCAGATGATGCTGGTACTGCCAAGTCCGCGGCGCATGACGTCGTGAATGCGCTTCTTCATGCCGGCGGAAAGCTGAAGCGTCACATCGGCGGCGCGGCCGGTTTTCCGGAAGCGAATGGCGTCGCGGAACGACAGGACGGCGAGAACCAGCAAGGCCGTGACCATTCCCAATTCCACCGCGCTGCGCAGTGCGGTAAAGCCGGAGAACAGATGTATGATGCGGAACAGTCCGAAGCCGATACCCAGATAGGTCAGAAATGAAGCGGTACAGAATGAGATTCCCAGCAGGATGAGCTGGCGGTTCCGGACTTTAGCAACTGCCAGCAGGCTCATGAAAAAGACCAGCGTTGAAATCGCGCACGGATTGATTCCGTCAATCAGTCCGGCGGCGATCACCGCGGAAAACGTAAATCCGCTGTACCATTTCTCTGCCAGATCCGGCGCGACCGTTTGCGTCGCCGGACTGACGGTGCTTTGGGTCAGCAGATTGGAGACTGCGGCGAAAAAATCCTCGTGCGACGGCGATGGGCCGAAAACAACCTGCCGGTTGACGATCAGGTAAGCCCGATCCGGACTTGTATAGCCCAGCTCATGCTCCAGCTGGAGCAGATGCAGGAAGTTTGTCTCGACGCCGATGTCATGACGCCGAATTGAGCAGGTTCCGGGAAACCTCTTTCCGATCTCCGGAAGAAGCTCCGTTTCGATCCGCTCGCACTCATGACAGCCCGGCTCGAAAAAGAAATCGACCTGTACCGGCTCCGCGCCGCGCGCGATTCCGCAGAGAACCATGGCCGCCAGAATTCTAAAAATGGTCTTCGCGTTCATCACGGACGGCACTGTACACCGGCAGCCGATTCCCTGCCAAGGCTGTTACCAACTTTGCGGGGGAAGTTTATTTTAAATGCGCGGCGGTGTGGTTAGAATCCGGCGGCAATGAAGATTGGATTTTCAGCTTTTGTAATGCAGGGCGGGCGCTCCGGCGTGGCTTCCTACATCCGCGAACTGCTCCGGCACCTCCAGCAGGAGGATCCGGTCAGCCGGTACGACATCATGATGCCGATGCGCGAAGCCGAGCTGATTAAGCTGACGTCGCCGAATTTCCAGAAGCGGCTCTATTCGGATTTTATTTCCCATCCGGTGGTCAACATTGCGTGGCACAACACCGTTCTTCCGGTTCTGGCAAAACTCAGAAAGTTTGACCTGCTGCATGTGCCAAGCTACCGGCGGATTCCGCTGGTAAAGGAATGTCCGATTGTCGCGACCGTTCACGATGTCGCCACGCTTTCGATGGACGCCAAATATGATGCCGCGCGAATGTTCTATAACCGCCGCATTGTTCCATCGCAGATTCGCAATGCCGACCACATCATCACCGTCAGCCATTATTCCAAGAAGGACATCGTCGAACGCGTCGGCGTTGCGCCGGAAAAAATCACCGTGCTCTACTCCGGCATCAACCATCAGATTTTCTGCCCTGCGGAAAAATCATCCGCCCGCGCACAACTCGCCGAAAAGTACAAACTCGACAAGCCCTTCATCGTTTATGTTTCCCGGCTGGAGCATCCGGCGAAAAATCACGTCCGGCTGATCGAGGCCTTCGAACAGTTTAAGACGGCAACCGACAGCCCGCATAAACTGGTCCTGCCGGGAGCCGACTGGAACGGCGCGGACGTGATTCGCGCACGCGCCGCCACCAGCCCGGTACACGACGATATTCTTTTCCCCGGCTTCGTGCCGTTGGAGGATATGCCGCTTTTCTACAACGCCTGCGACCTGATGGCGTTTCCGTCGCTTTTCGAAGGCTTCGGCTTCCCGATCATTGAAGCGCTGGCTTGCGGAGCGCCGGTGATCTGTTCCAACACGTCCTCCATGCGCGAAATTGCCGGCAATGTGGTGCCAAAGTTTAATCCGCACAGCACGGAGGAAATTTTTCAGTGTCTGGAAAAAACGCTTTCCGAAGGCTGGAGCTATGCGAAACGCCGCCAAGGCGTTGAGTATGCGGCGGAGTTTGACTGGAACCGCACGGCAAGGCAGACTCTCGACATCTACGAAAGGGTCGCCGGATTATGAGTCGCGTCGCCGTCATCATGCGCTCAAAGAACGAGATGCCCTATCTTCCGGAGGCCATCGCCAGCCTGAGGCGTCAAACGTTCAAAGACATCGAGCTGTTCGCGGTAGATTCCGGCTCGACGGACGGGTCGCTCGATATTTTGCGCAACACGATTAATCCGGAGCACCTGATCTGTATTCCGCCGGAATCATACCTTCCGGGTAAGGTGCTGAATGATATGTCGGCGCGTGCCACGCAGGAGTTTATTGTTTTTCAGAATGCCGATGCGATTTTCCAAAGCGAAGACGCGCTCGAAAAATTGCTCCGCCCGCTGTTTGACGGCGAAGCCGACGCCGTGATGAGCGCACAGGTCACGCGCTCCGACGCCCGCTTCATCATCACCTACGATTACCTGCGCGCCTATGATCCGAAAAACATCAAGGGTGACAATGCCGACTTTTTTTCCGCCGTCACCTGCGCGTTCCGGCGCGATCTCTGGCAAAAAATCAAATTCCCGGAAAAGGGTTACGCTGAAGATGTCGCATGGGCACATGAATGCCGCGCACAGGGCGCACGATTCAAGCTGGCAGCCGATTCCGTTGTGGAGCATTCCCACAATTACACGCTCAAGGAGCTTTACCGAAAAAAATTCCGGCACGGACTGCGGTTCGCGCACACCTATGGCCGCCGGACGAATCTGTTTTCCCAAACCATGGAACTCTGCAAGGAGTGGGCGCGCGATTTGTTTTATGCCCTGCGCAAAGGACGGCCCGATACAATTCCCTATAACATCGCCTATCGCGCCGTCATCCATACGGCCCTCTACCGCGGACTGAAAGAAGGCTCCCGTGGGTAAATATTCCGTCAAAGGGTCTCCGGCATTCGATGCCCGCATTGACGCAGACATGAAACGTATCGCCGACGCGTTGTACGCATCGCCTTTTTCAAGACATTGGATGGCGCTGATCCTGCTCGGCGGCTATGGACGCGGCGAAGGATCGCCGATGATCGGCCCCAGCGGACAAGAGCTCCCCTTCAACGACTACGACTTGATTGTGGTGACCGATACACTGGATCCGCTACTGAAGAGGGCTCTCAAAAAACTGGAGAAAGAACTTTCCGGAGAGATCGGCCTGCCGGTTGACCTCTACCCTTATCTTTCCTCCGCACTGCCGAAGTGCGAATTTTCCCTGCTCAACTACGAAATGAAATACGGCCACCGGGTGATCCGCGGAAATCAAAAAATTCTCAGCGCCATGCCGGCTTATCCGCGCAACGCCATTCCGCTTTCCGAAGGTACGCGACTGCTGATGAACCGGGGTAAACTGCTGCTCGATATCAAACGGCGGCTCGCCCAGCCGGAAATACTGACACACGATGAAAAAGAGCGCTTTTTGAAGTTCCTTTTCAAAGCCGATCTTGCCTTCGGCGACTGCGCGCTGCTGATGCGCGGCGCTTACGACCCCTCGTATGTTGTTAAACGGCACCGTCTGCCGGAAATCGATCTTTCCGGGCTGGACGATGCGCGAACCTTCATGAGCGCCTACAGCCAAGCGATTGATTTCAAGGAACGGGTCGATTTCCAGGCTCTGGACAACGGAAATGTCCATTTGCGCTTTGCAGAAACCGTGCAACGTTACGAGCAGTTCTTTCTCTGGTATGAGCGGCGCCGGCTTAACCGGAAGTTCCAGACACTGGAAAAATATGCTCACTATTTTCCGCACCTCGGAAAAGAAGGGTCGCCGGTGAAAAACACAATACACAACCTGCGCACCTTCGGGCCGGGCGCTCTCCGCTATGGATTTGCTCACCCCCGCCTGCGGCTTTATGCGGTGCTGCCGTTACTGCTGACGAAACATGCGGATCGCGATGTCATCGGCCACCTGCTTTGTTCCTATGAAACCGAATTTGAAAAACTGTGCAGTGAATTTTATGCCCTTCAGCAGAGATTCTCATGAAAAAGCCCAAGCTGAGTCTTTTCATTTTTATTGATGCGTTCGGCCGGGAAATTTTTCTCCGGCACCCGTTCTTCCTGCACGGGTTGATCCGTGACCACAAAAAACTGGATACCATTCTGGGCTATTCTTCGGCGTGCGACCCGTCCATTATTTCCGGCAAGCTCCCCAGTGAACATTTGATGTGGTCGTCATTCTACTATGACCCGAAAGGCTCGCCGTTCAAGTGGACAAACGTGCTGGCGGTTTTGCCAGACATCATTTTCCGGCGCGGACGGGTTCGGCACTATCTAAGTAAAATTATTAAGAAGACTCTGGGGTTCACCGGTTATTTCCAGCTCTACGGCGTACCGTTCAAAATTCTGCCGCTGTTCAACTACGCCGAAAAGAGACGTATCTGGGAGCCGGGCGGATTGCTGCGCGGCGAAACCATTTTTGATGAACTGGTGCGGCGCGGCATTCCGCACTACGTTCACGACAGTGCGGTAAGCGATGAAACCAAGCTGGCACGCCTCACGACCGACATAGAAACACAACGGATTGAGTTTGCCTACTGCTCCCTCGGAAAGCTGGATGCCCTGATGCACGCTGTCGGCACACACGACCCGAAAGTTACAGAACTGATTCACAGGTACGATCTGCAGATACGTCAACTGATTGCGACAGCGGAAAAAAATTATGACGAAGTGGCGTGGTATGTTTTTACCGACCACGGCATGCACGATGTCACCGCAGGATACGACTTGATTGCCGACATCAAAAAAACCGGCCTGCGCTGGAATAAAGATTATGTCGCATTCTATGACTCTACGATGGCGCGGTTCTGGTTTCTCAATGACGGCGCGCGACAGGCGATTACAGCTCTATTGAGCCGTCACCCGAAGGGCCGGGTTCTGACCGATGACGAGCTGAAACGCGAAGGCGTATGGTTTGGGAACGGCATGTACGGCGATCTTATTTTTCTGATTCATTCAGGTCTGCAAATCGTTCCCGGCTTCATGGGCGTCAAGCAAATCAAAGGGCTGCACGGCTACGACCCTCAGGATGCGGATTCCGCCGCCTCTATTTGTTCCAACCGTGAACTGCCGGCAGACTTGACAAACATCCGCCAAATCTATCATCTAATGCACAAGGAGCTTGGCTTTAGTGACTGAAAAAACTCAAGAGTTTGCCGCGAAGGAAAAGGACGCCGTTCTGGTTATTGACGACGACGCGTTCATGCTGAAAGTTCTCTACCGGGTTCTTCAAAAAGAATACGTCATCTATCAGGCCGGATCGGCCGAAGAAGCCGTTGAGGTTCTGCGCGGACGGAATATCAAAGCCATCCTGTGCGACCATATCCTGCCGGGCCAAAGCGGCCTCGACTTTCTGGTCACACTAAAACAGCGGAATGCCCAGATCAAAAGCGTACTCTTCAGCGCAGCGCTTGAAACTGATCTGTTTATTAAAGCCATTAACGAGGGCCAGATTTTCCGTTTTATAAAGAAGCCTGCCTCGCCTGCCGACATTCAGCAGGCCGTCCATGCGGCCGTACGCCAATACGATATCGAATCCTTACAGCAGCAACTGGCGCTCAACCAGAAGGAAATTGACAAGCAGGTCTACAGCGCACCTTACTGGCTTTACCGGCTACGAGTGATCTCTCAGCAATCCTTCCGCTACGGCGCGCCGCTCTTTGGCAACATTCTGGCGCTCATGCTGGCTCTAGGAGTCCTCGCCCTGAGCGTTGGCATTTGCATTATGCTGATTATCTATTTCGTAAAAAGTTATCTGGGAATCGACATTTTCAGTCAAAGTCATTTTCTGACCCGCTGAGCCCCGGTTTTTTTACAAAATAAAAAGGCTCCCTTTTTGCAGGGAGCCTTTTCGGTTTTGATGCGCTGACGCGAATTACATCATGAACAGCATCTCGACGTAGGTCGGAACCGGCCAGATATCATCCGGAACCATCTTCTCAAGCGCATCAACTGAAGCGCGGACTTTGCCCATCGCGGCAATCAGTTTTTCCGCACCGTGCGCTTTTTCAAGCGCAGCCGCAGCCTTATAGAGTTTTTCGGTCTCAGCACTCATGGCTTTGAGCTCCGCTTTGGCGCCAGTCACCGTTCCGCCAGCCGCTGCAATCGCCTTGATGGATGCGGCCAGTTCGCTTTGCGCAGTCACGGCCGCCGGAATAAACATGGTTTTCGCCATGGTCAGCGTCACGCCGGCTTCAATCTCAACCGTCTTTTCATAGGTCTCGTTGTAGATATCGAAGCGGGAGTGCAGTTCCTTCTCAGACAACACACCGTACTTCTCAAAGAGCTTCTTCGCTTTAGGTGTGTTGAAGGCTTTGAGTGAATCCGGGGTCTTTTTGACGTTCGGCAGGCCGCGCTTGGCAGCTTCTTTGGCCCAGGCTTCGGTGTAGTTGTCGCCGTTGAAAAGAATCCGTTTGTGCTTTTTGATGATCGAGGCCAACAGGGTCTGGAGGGCATCATTAAACTTCTTGCCGTCTTTTACGTCGGCTTCGAGTTTCGTGCAGATTTCATCGAGGGCTTCCGCGACGATGGTGTTGATCGTCACATTGGAACCAGCACAGCTCTGGTTGGATCCGACAGCGCGGAACTCGAATTTGTTTCCTGTGAAGGCAAACGGCGATGTGCGGTTGCGGTCGGTATTACCGCGCGGCAGGGCTGGCAGTGTGTCCACACCGAGGTTGATGTGCCCGCCCGCCTTAGAGCTCTTCGCTCCGCCTTTTTCGATCTGCTCCACGATGTCGGAGAGCTGATCGCCGAGGAAAATGGAAATGATCGCCGGGGGCGCTTCATTGGCTCCCAGACGATGATCGTTACCGGCAGTGGCAACTGTGGCGCGAAGAATGTCCGCGTGGGTATCGACCGCTTTCATCAGCGCGCAAATCATGGTCATGAACTTGGCGTTTTCGTGCGGATTGTCGCCGGGCGAAAGCCAGTTCTTCCCATCCGGACCGCAGAGCGACCAGTTGTTGTGTTTGCCGGATCCGTTAACGCCCGCATAGGGTTTTTCGTGCAAAAGACAGACAAACCCATGTCGTTCAGCCGTCTTGCGGAGAACTTCCATGGTGATCATGTTGTGGTCTACCGCGAGGTTCAGGCTTTCGAATATCGGAGCGATTTCAAACTGGCCGGGAGCCACTTCGTTGTGGCGGGTTTTGGACGGAACGCCTAAACGCCAGAGCTCCAAGTCAAGGTCTTCCATGAAGGCCACCACACGGGTCTTAATGGCGCCGAAATAGTGATCTTCCATCTGCTGATGCTTGGCTGGCTTGCTGCCGAAAAGAGTGCGACCGGTCTGCTGAAGATCCAAACGGGCATTGTACATCTCTTCGTCGATCAGGAAATATTCCTGCTCTGCGCCCAGCGTAGAAAACGCGGTCTGCTTGCAAGGAAGCTTGAAAAGCTTAGCCAAACGTTCGGCCTGCTCGCTGAGGGCCTTCATAGAGCGCAACAGTGGAGTTTTCTTGTCCAGCGCTTCGCCATGGTAGCCGCAGAAAACGGTCGGAATGCACAGGGTGTTGTCTTTGATGAATGCTGGGCTGCTGGGATCCCAACCGGTATAACCGCGGGCTTCAAAGGTGGCGCGCAGCCCGCCGGACGGAAAACTGGATGCGTCGGGTTCACCCTGAATCAGCTCAGCACCGGAAAATTTACAAACAACAGAACCTTCTCCGTCCGGAACAATAAAGGAGTCGTGTTTTTCGGCGGTTGAGCCGGTCAATGGCTGGAACCAGTGGGTGAAGTGAGTCGCACCTTTAGCAATGGCCCATTCTTTCATCGCTTCAGCGACTTCATCTGCGATACCAGCATCAAGGCTTTTGCCGGTTTTAATGGTCGCTTCGAGCGATTTAACGGTCTTCTCAGAGAGGTGCTCGCGCATAATGCGCATGCTGAATACGTTTTCTCCAAACAGTTCGGTGGGATTGGCCATTTTATGTCTCCTTAGCGTAGTGGGTTCAGTTCTTTTTCAAATAAATCAATATCAGCTCTTCTGCCGACAACTTCAGTCGAAGGCGCCCTTTGTCTTAGCAACAAGCGTACCTCTAAGCGCCATAGACCACATAACATCCTCAACATATTTATTAACAACAAATTGCGACAACATAGTCGCCGCCTCGCAATTATTTTCCCGGACGACTAGATACCAAAGTGTATTTTATTTGAAATTTAAAATACAATTGTGTTCCGCTTATTCAGATTTGTTGCGCTCCTCCAGCTTACTCACTCTGTCCTGCAATGCGGCGATACGTTCCTTCATTTTCGGAAGGAGCATAACACTGGCGTTCATTCTCTTCATTTTATCGGCCGGCATTGCAGGCGCACCCATAACGTGGATTCCATCCGGGAGGTCCTTGGTGACGCCGGATCTTGGGCCAACGATCACCCCGGATCCTATGTTGAGATGGCCGGCAATGCCGGCCTGTGCAGCTAAAATAGTTTTATCCCCGATGGATGTGCTCCCGGCAATACCTGTCTGTGAAACGATAACGGCATGATCACCAATGGTGACATTGTGGGCAATCTGCACCAAATTATCGATTTTAACGCCTTTCCCGATCCGGGTTTTCCCGAAACGGGCACGATCAATGGTTACGTTCGCGCCGATTTCAACATCGTCGCCGATTTCAACGTGACCGATCTGGGGAATCTTCGTACGGACTCCTTCGCCGTCCACCGAGTAACCAAACCCGTCGCTGCCAACCACCGTTCCGTTGTGGATAATCGTACGGTTTCCGATTTGTGTAAATTCACGCAGGGATACCTGAGGGTAAAGAAAACTTTTTGCGCCGATAACGGACCGGAATCCAATGTAGCACTGAGCAGAAATCACCGTTCCTTCACCGATTTTTACACCTGATTCGATTACGCAAAACGGGCCAACGCTAACTCCAGACCCCAGCTCGACATCTTTTGCAACAACCGCTGTCGGATGCACGCCGGACGAGGGGTCTGGCGCGGGAACATAGAAAAGCAAGGCAACCTTGGCAAACGCCGCATCAGGATTTTTGACACGGATAAGTGTCGCCGGACAATCTGTAGCCCAGTCCTCGGCAACAATTACAGCTGATGCTTTAGTTAAAGCGGCTTCCGGGGCGTAACGCGGGTTGGCAATAAAGGAAACGTCGCCCGCCTCGGCTTCCCGAATACCGGAAACGCCGCAGATTTCCACCGCCCCATCGCCATCGAAAGAGCCGCCGATCTGCCTGGCTAAATCAGAAAGCTTCATGGCTTTTTATTTTCCTTCGCGGAGGGTTTATTTGTTTCTGTTCCATCATCGAACAGACCTCCCCCTCGGGATACATCAGGGTGCTTGCTATTGAGTATAACCAGAATGGCCTCCGTGATTTCGACATCAGGATGGGTGTAGATAAAAACGCCGATGGCTGCGCGGCGTGATGAGTTATCCACCACGGCAGTAAATCCTTCTTTTTTTGCATACTCCACGACGGTTTGGCGTATTTCATCCATAATGGTCTGGCTCATACGGGAAACCTGAAGCTGAAGCTGCTGCTGCCGCCGAGAGGTGAACTCTTCAATCTCTTTTTGCTTGGCTCGCAATGTAAGTAGCCGTTCTTCGTAAAGCATGCGCTTACTGTCGCGAATTTCATCCGTCAACGTGACGTCGCGCGCTTCTTTTTTCAGCGCATCAACTTCGTTGTTAATGATGGTCATTTCATCCACCATGATCTTCCGCTCAGCCTCAATGTCCTGCTGCTGAACTTCGACCTTTGATTTAGCCAGCTGTGTTTTGTAGAACTCGTTAAACGTCCGTTCAAGATCTATGAAAACGATACTTTCCACCGACATCGCTGAGCCGGCCAGCAGAAAAACAGCAGCGATCGATAACAAAAATTTCTTCATACCATCTCCTTGTTTCGTTGATTAAAACGAGTATCCCAGCAGAAAACTGAACCGCCCGCTGGCCCCTGAATTGTTTTCATCCATAATATGCGGAATTGCATAGTCCAGACGCAACGGGAACATCGGCAAGTCAACGCGGGCGCCGATTCCATAGCTGGAATTAATATCCGCACTGAAGAAATCAAACGAGTTTGCCGAAACCGCCCCAATGTCATAGAAAACAGCGCCACGGATTTTACTCCAAAGCGGAACCGTGTATTCGGCTGTTGCGTACCAGCTACTCAAGCCACCCATTGGTTCATTACCATTGATCGAATCGCGCGGGCTGATATCCCGATAGGCAAAACCGCGAATCGTGCGCGGTCCACCAAGAAAAAGGCGGTCGAAAATCGGAACCCGACTCGAATCGCCATAACTATCAACCGTACGAACCTCGCCCTTGAGATTAAACACATGATCATTCAGCACCGGCCAGAACTGGGAAGATTTTGCCTCCAGCGCATAGATGCTTTCATCGCCTGCAAGCGGTCCGCCGGACAACTCGACACCGACCGAACTGAAATTTCCTTTAGTCGGAATAAAGAACTGATCACGCGTGTCGCGCGAAATACTGGTTCCGACTGTTGATTTTAGCCAAGTTCCCGCATCGTTCAATATATCGGAGCCAGCTGGAGCCGTCACATTATCGACATTAAACTGTTCGAGTGAATAGCTCACCGTTCCGCGAGTAAACGGATCCCAAATCGGTTTCGTCAGCGAGGTCTTACTTCCCACGGTCTGTAAATCGAATTGATCGCTGTAATAGCTGGCATTGCGATAATACAAATCCTGACCCAGTGCCAACTTGCGATCCATAAACCAAGGCTCAATAAACGAAACTTCCAAGTCACTGCGTTTCGTACCGGCCTGTACCCGCACTTTCATCTTCTGCCCGTCGCCGACCGGCGGCCAGCGCTGGATATCAAAGTTGCCGTGGGAAAGTTCGGCGAAGCCGACCAGACTGTCCACGCTGGAAAAGCCTGCACCGATTAAGAAACTGCCCATCGCCTTTTCTTTAACCTTAAACGCGAGATCATAAGTATTGGTGGTTGCCGCCGGAGTGTATGAACTACTAACGGTTTCGAAGTAGCCAAGATTTTTAAGCCGACTCTCGCTGGTTTCAACTTTGCCCTGATGGAAGAGCTCGCCGGGATAAACCGCCAGTTCACGGCGCATCACTTCGTCGCGGGTTTTTTCGCTGCCGCGGATATCAATCTCATTGATGTGTGCCAGTTCACCCTCACGAACGACAAACCGGATGGACGCTGTTTTTGTCGCCGGATCCGTTGTAATCAACGGCTGAACGTCGTTGCGAATATATCCGCGGTTGCCGTAATAATGGTTCACAGCAGAAGCGGAATCGTCAATCGCCGTGCGGGAAGCCAGCGCACCGGACTGTATTTTTATCTGCTTTTCGAGTTCTGCGCGGTCATACAGAGTATTTCCATCAAATTCAATCGGGCCGATTTGATACTTAACTTTTTCCTGCACGCGATAAACCAGCTCTACATTCCCGTCGCCAAGAGGCTTGATCTCCGGACCCTCCACCTGCACATCCAGAAACCCGCGATCCTGATAAAGCTTACGGATGGCGGCCAGATCGGCTTCCTTCATTTCCGGCTTATACGCGCCGAACCAGGGAGTGATCCACCAGGTCTTTTTCTGCTGCATCACCTTCCGCAGTTCCCATGGATTGAACTTATCGGAAGCTTTCCGGGACGGAAAAATGTTGGGCGTCATCCTCCGGCAAACGCTGTCGCTCGCAATGTTATCGCCCTCAAAAGATATCCGCTTAACCCGCAGTTTTTCACCTTCCGTCACCTTCAGTGAAAGATCGCCTGCGCCGGTTTTTTCATCCGGCTTCAGTTCCCATGTGATGGTGGCGTCGGGATATTTGTTTTTCCGGCAATAGGCTTCGACTTTACGCACCTTCTCACCAATCAGCGCCTCATCCACATAATCGCCCAGCGTCAGATCAAGTTCCTTTTTGATTTTGCGATTACCAATCTCTTCGGCACCGATAATATCAATCTGCCGGAGACGCAACCGGCTGGCCACCTTGTACACCAGCGTAAATTTATCGCCGAACTGCTCGATAACAGCGCGCACATAAGCGAACCGTCCGGATTTTTTAAGATTATCAACATCGTGAGCAACCGCCGCGTTCAGCTCAAATTCACTTCCGATTTCCTGACCGGCCCGCAACGAGACGTAGGCCCGCACAAACGATTCGTCAAGCACGGCGCTTTCGATGTTTTCAATGCGGACTTCACTGAGCACCAGAGCAGAAAAACCGGAAGCCGCCAGCCCGGTTGTCAACAGCAGCAGTCCAAAAAGTAATTTTGTTTTTTTCATTATGTTTTACTCCGCCGATCCATCTACCCCGTGCCGTTCGTCCCGATCCTCGAACCGCGTAATCTCTCTAAAGAAATTCAACTTCACTTCGCCGGTAGGCCCATTACGATGTTTGGCAATATCAACAATGGCCAGTGTGTCCTCCCCGGAAGCTGCGTCCAGCTCTTTGTTATAGTAAGATGGACGCTGAAGCAAAAGCACGACATCGGCATCCTGTTCAATCGCACCGGAATCGCGCAGGTCGGAAAGTCGCGGCTTGCCGTCGCGGGTTCCCTGCTCCGGAGCGCGGCTGAGCTGGCTGAGAATCAGAACCGGAATTTTCAACTCTTTCGCCATCGCTTTGATGCTGTTGGAAATCGAAGCGGTTTCCTGCTGCCGGCCTTCGCGAGAGCGGCGCTTATCCGCCAGCAATTGCAAATAGTCGATCACGATTAAATCGACATTGTGGATTCGTTTCATCCGGCGGGCGCGGGCGCGCAAATCCATCACATCCAGACCGGCAGAATCATCCACGATGATGGAGGCTTTCCCCAGCTGGTCGGCGGCGGACGAAATTTTTCTCTGATCGACTTCCGAAAAATAATCTTTCCAGGCCGGCACGCCGGCTTTGCTGTAAAGCATGCGGCGGACAAGCTGTTCCTGCGACATTTCGAGACTGAATACACCAACCGCATGTTTTTTATCTCCGCCCCGGCCGAGCGCGGCGTGTTCCGCAATGTTCATGGCGAGCGACGTTTTTCCCATGGAGGGGCGCGCCGCCAAAACGATCATGTCGGTATTATGGAGACCGCGCAGTTCCTTATCGAGACCGGCAAACCCGGTCGGTACGCCGTTGTCGAGCATGTTGCCATTGATAATCTGCCCGGCGGTCTTATAGACTATGTCTTTCCAAGCTTCGGAAGACGCCGTCTTTTTATCGCTGAGTTCAAAAAACGCCTCTTCGGTCCGGCTGAGCAGTTCTTCTGCATCATCGTCCGTGTAGCAATGGTCAATGGCTTCGGCCGCCTGACTGATGATGCGACGCAGCAGGTGTTTCTGCTGGACGATATCAATGTAGTAGTCGGCATGCGCCGATGTTGGCGTACTGTCGATCAGCCCTTCAAGAAAGGCGTACCCGCCAACCTGATCGAGCCGTCCGCTTTTTTTAAGATCTTCGCCGACCGTCAGCAGGTCGACGGCACGCGCGCTTTGATACATTCCCAGAAGCTGCTCAAAGAGCAACCGGTGGGCGGGAACGTAAAATGAATCAGTGGACAGCGACTTGATCAGGCAGAGTTCAATAACCCGGTTGGATTCGATCAGAGCGGAGCCGAGAACGCCTCGTTCGGCTTCCTCACTATAGGGCGGAAGACGACGCCCGCTCTGATCGATAGAACTCATTCTTCAACGATCCATACCTTCAGCACAGGTTTCACTTCCGGGTGGAGGGTCACAATAACGTCAAATACACCCAATTCATGCAACGGAGCATCCAACTTCAACTGAGCGCGTTCCAGCGTGATACCCTGTTCGGCCAGTTTTTCGATAATCTGCGCCGCTGTAACGGAGCCGAACATCTTACCGCCTTCCGAGGTCTTCACCGCAATCGTGCAGGAAATGCTCTCAAACTTTTTGGCCAGCTCTTCAGCGGCGGTCTGTTCTTTGCGCATCAGCTCAAGACGCTCAATGCGTTTCTTCTCAATCTGGCGTTTTTTGCCCGCGGTTACTTCCGAGGCCAGCCCGTTTGGAAAAAGATAGTTCCGTGCATAGCCGTCGGCCACACGAACCACATCGCCTTCGATGCCGAGTCCGGGCACCGCATTCATCAATAAAACTTCTACAGCCATTTCAATTCTCCTCTATTCGCGCCTTAGCGCAAAAGTCCCATTACGCGCGCCTGACGGACTGCCCGTTTCACCTGACGCTGCTGTTTGGATGTTACACCAGTATAACGGCGCGAAAGAATTTTGCCGCGTTCGGTCATAAATTTACGGAGCAGCTCCGCATCCTTGTAATCAATTTCGGTCACGCCTTCCAGAAGCCGACCGCCTTTTTCCTCTTTGTCGTATGCCATGTTCTATGATCCTTTCCTTATCAAAACGGAATATCGTCTTCATCCGCCGCCGGGACTTCAAATCCTGCTGACGTCGGCATGCTGTTATGGGGAGCATCAGCTGTTTCGGCGCCGCGTTTTGGCGCACCGAGAAACTGCACCCGGTCCGCGCGCACTCTCAACTTACTGCGCTTTTCTCCCTGCGGATTCGTCCACTGATCGAGCTTCAAACGTCCTTCGACGAAAACGGGCGACCCTTTATAAAGGTATTCCGCGCAGGTCTCCGCCTGGCGGGCCCACACTTCCACATCAACAAACACCGTGCTTTCAACTGTTTCGCCGGCTTTGTTTTTGTAGCTTTCGTTGATGGCCAGACCGAGGTCGCCGACCGCAGTTCCAGAAGGCGTATAGCGCACTTCCGGATCGCGGGTCAGATTGCCCATCAGGAATACTCGATTCAGGGTCGACATATTTTACGCCTCCTGAGCTGTAGCCGCCTCGTCCTTCTGCATAAATTGTGCACGGAACACATTGGTGGTGAGCTTCAAACGGTGCTTGAACGCGGCCATCTGTCCGCCTTCGAGACGGAACATGTTCACCACATAAATGCCGCCCTTTTTCTTTCTGAGCGGACGCGCAAACGAACGCTTGCCGAGCCGTGTCGAACTTTCCAGTGTGCCGCCCAGCTTTTCCAATTCAACCTTCACGGCCTCAAGAGCCTGATCCAGCTGTGCCTCGTCCAGTGTTTCGGGGAAAATATAAAGCCCCTCGTACAGTGTTTTCAATTTCTCTCTCCTTGCTCCTATACTCTATTAAAGCAGTTCATGGCCTGCTCAATCCCTGCAGTGCAGACCTTCTCCACCGCATCTGCGGCGCGGCGAACCACATCCTTCAAATCCTGTTCCTCGGCATCCGAAAACGGCCCCAAGACATAATTTGAGAGCGACACACTATCAGGTTTCGGGCCGATGCCAATCCGAATCCTGCCGAAAGCGCCGCTCCCCAGCACATCCGTTACAGACTGCACTCCGTTGTGTCCGCCCGCCGAACCTTGCGCTCTTACGCGCAACTGACCCCAGCCGAGCGCCACATCGTCAAACACCACAATCAGGCCATCTGCTTTCCCGCCTGCCTTGCGAAGCGCTGTTCCGACCGCCAATCCGCTGCGATTCATGAACGTCTGAGGTTTTACCAGCCGAACTGCTTCACCACCGATTGTTCCTTTGGCCGTCTGCGCCGGGAACCACCAATTCCGGCGAAAAGAAACTCCTGAGCGCCCGGCGAGTTCATCCAGCACCAGAAATCCGATGTTATGGCGGGTCATTGCATATTCCCGCCCGGGATTTCCAAGTCCGACGATAACCTTCACGCAGACGGTCTCCTCAGAAAACAGCGGGGTTTACTCCGCGGCTTCTTCCGGTTTTTTCTCGCGGATCACTTCGGGCTCGCCCGGTGCCGCAACAGCACCTTCTTCAGCCGCCGGCTCTTCAACAACCTTCGGCAGCGAAACCGAGGCCACACCGGTGTCAGCATCCAGTAAAATCGTGTATTTCGAAGCGTCTATCTGAATATCTTTAACGGCAAGAACGTCACCAAGTTTCAGTGCGCTGACGTCCACATTGATCGCCTCAGGAATATCAGCCGGGAAGCACGAAATTTCGATGTGGTGCAGCAGATGATCCAGCACGCCGCCCTGATTTCTAACGCCTTCGGGCTCGCCGATAAGCTCGACCGGAACTTCGATGTGCAGCTTCTTGTCCATTGCAACTTTTTGCATATCGACATGAACCACGCCGCCGGAAAGAGCGTCATGCTGAACATCTTTCAGAAGTACAGATTCCTCTTTGCCGCCTTCGATCTGAATCTTAATCATCACATGCTCGCTCGTGTGATGCCGCAGCATCTGCTCGAACTCATGTTTCGGCAGCGAAACAGAGCGGGCCGCCGTGCCTTCACTGTAAATTACACCTGGTACCCGGCCGTCGCGGCGCAGTCTGCGTGCACTGGCGGAACCCTTCTCATCTCTGCTCATTACTATAATTTTTGCGTCCATAGCTTTCTTCTCCTCAAGTTATTCTGAAAAGTGATGTTACCGAATTATTGTCATGAATGCGGCGGATTGCTTCGGCCAGCAACTCCGCCACAGAAAGAACCTTTACTTTACTGCCGGTCTCACAACGGGCCGGCACGCTGTCGGTGGTCACCAGTTCGATAATCGGCGATTCATTCAACCGCTCTACTCCTTTGCAGTTCAGCAGGGAGTGACTCACCGCTGCACGGATCGAAGAAGCTCCGGCCTGTTCCAAAAGTTTGGCGGCAGCCGTCAGCGTGCCAGCGGTTGATGTCATGTCGTCCACCAGCACCGCGTTACAACCTTTTACATCGCCAACCAGATGAGTTGCCTCAACCCGCTCAGCGCTTTTGCGTTCTTTACCGACCACAGCGACACCGGCATCCAGCATATCCGCATAGGCCGCAGCCAGCTTCATGCCGCCTGTATCCGGTGCCACAACGACCAGATCTTTAAGTTTTTTCTCGCGCAGGTATTTTACAAAAACCGGCGCGGCATAGAGATGATCAACAGGAATATCGAAAAAGCCCTGAATCTGCTGAGCGTGCAGATCCATGGTCAGCAGACGGTTGGTTCCTGCCGCCACCAAAAGATTAGCCACCAGCTTGGCCGTGATCGGAACGCGCGGCTGATCTTTGCGATCCTGCCGGGCATAGCCGTAGAACGGCATCACAGCCGTGATGCGGGACGCCGAAGCGCGCTTGGCCGCATCAATCATAATCAGCAGTTCCATCAGGTTTTCATTCGGGGGATAGGACGTCGGCTGAATAATGTACACATCACGCCCGCGGACATTTTCGGCAATCTTCACGAAGATTTCCCCGTCCGGAAAGCGGCTGATCTGAACATCACAGAGCTTTTCGCCGACTTTGGCGGCAATGCGTTCCGCCAGTTCCGGATGGGCTGTACCTGCTAAAATTTTCACCGTTTCATTTCCTTAATACCATTGCGTTCTTTTCAGCCGGTCGCTTTACCCGTCCTAGTGGATTTGCCCGACTAGGATTTGAACCTAGACGCCAAGAATCAAAATCTTGTGTGCTACCATTACACTATCGGGCAGCCCTTTTAGTACCAAAAAAAACACCCCTCTCCCCCGAGAGAAGCGTTGAACCATAAAAAGAGCCCCTATCGTTGTCAAATTAAAACGGGAAAGAGAAAAATTGCATCAGCTAAAAGCGGATTTATGCGTCCCGCCGCTCTTTTTTCGTGCATTTACATGCATCTTGAATATGCTTCGCGCGTGAATAAATACAGACTTGCTCCAGTGATACTGCTTTGCGCAACGCTCAACGGGTTCGCGCAGAATGAAAGTTCGGCTTTCGACTTTAACGCGCTCAAAAACCGGGCGCAGAATCTGGCCGCCGCGCCATATCAGCCTTCGGATCGAAGCCTGCCCGACGAGTTGCAGCGCTTTAATTACGATAATATGCGCAACATCCGGTTCGATCCGAAATCCGCCATCTGGCGCATGGAACGGCTTCCCTTCCAGCTCCAGTTTGTTCATCGCGGCGGCCCGCAAAACGGACACATCACCGTGAACTCCATTGAAGACGGGCGGGCAGAACTGATCCCGTTTTCCAAAAATCTGTTCAACTATTCGCAGGTTAAAATAAACGGGCGCCTTCCCGACGATTTAGGCTTCAACGGCTTCCGCATCCATTATCCGCTCAACTCCATGGAATACCTTGACGAGATCATCGTCTTTCAGGGCGCTTCCTATTTCCGGGCGCTGGGCAAAGGACTTCACTACGGTCTTTCCGCACGCGGACTGGCCATCAACGTAGTCGGAAAAACGCCGGAAGAATTTCCAGAGTTCACTGAATTCTGGATCGAAAAACCAAACAGCCGATCCGCCAGCATCAAAATTTACGCTCTGCTGAACAGCCCGAGCCTCGCCGGGGCCTACGAAATGCTGCTCATTCCCGGCATCGACACGGTCATGGAAATCAAAGCGGCACTCTTTGCCCGCCAGACGGTCGAAGGTCTCGGTCTGGCCCCGCTGACCAGTATGTTCTGGTTCGGTGAAAACTCCACTTCGCGGCATGGAGACTTCCGTCCCGAAGTGCATGACTCCGACGGACTTTTGATCCACACCGGCACTGACGAATGGCTATGGCGCCCGCTCTCCAACGAAGGCGGCATCAAAGTATCCTGTTTCGCCGGAGAAAATCCGCGCGGATTCGGACTTCTTCAGCGCGACCGGAATTTTCCCAACTACGAAGATCTTGAAACATTCTACCAGAACCGTCCCAGCGCGTGGATAGAGCCTGGCGCAGACTGGGGCCGCGGCGAAATCCGGCTCGTCGAGCTCCCAACTCACATGGAATATGCCGACAATATCGTTGCGTTCTGGATGCCTGAAAAACCGCTCACCCCGGAAAATCCCATCGAGTTTTCATACCGTCTGCACTGGTTCAGAGATGACGCAGCCCTGCCGCCTCTGGCACGGGCCGCATCCACCCGGATCGGTGATGCCAGTGAATATCCCGGTGCCAAAAAATTTGTACTCGATTTCAGCAACCACCCGGGCCTTGACCGGAACAACCCGGACAGTGTGGAGCCGATCATCTCCGTCACCAACGGAAACCTGAAAGGTAAGCATCTTCAGCGCAACGATCTCGGCAACACGTGGCGCGTCTTCTTTGATGTCGAGCCGGTTGACCGCACCAAACCTGTCGAAATGCGCTGTTTCCTGCAATCAGGCGGACTGCCGCGGAGCGAAACGTGGACCTACTTCTGGAACCCATAGAACCCTTCGTTCCCACCTGGGGCAGCCCGGAGGAATGGAACAGCGCCTACGAAAAACTCGAGAGCTACCTGCGGGCTCATGAGGTGGATAGCCATTTACACCGAGCTCACCTTAACACCATGATTCTTCGCCGTGTCAGCCGCCGATGGCAGGATCAACGCCCGGCAGCGCCTCTGGCAACCTTGGTCATCGAAGAAGCGAATCGTCTGTTAAACGAATGGTTCACTATGATTATGGAGCTACCCGCCGGAACCAATACCAGTTTTACCGCCGCCGACGGTCGTGTCGCCCTGTTCCTCTGTGACGGGCCGTTGCGCTGGCCCTACGCATTCCTTGAATCCCGCCAGATCCCGACCGACCTGAAAGTCGCCATGCGCAAAAGCCTTATCCGCGCCGGGCCCGAACTTCAGATCAGCAACATGGTGCCGCGTCCGATTGATCTGGGGCTGATTCCTGAATTTGCCGACGACGCCATGGATGCCTTAAACCGCATGCCGGTTATCAAAGCATTGGTCGGCTGGCTGATTTTTCTGGCATTCCTAACTTATCTTTTCTGGATGACACGATGACGGCAGTAAAACTTTTATCTGGCATTCAAAAAATACGCCGGCGCATTATCTTCTTTTCGCTGGTGTTCCTGCTCATCACGCTGGCCACCTGGGTCATGGCAGACATTCTCTGGCGTGGCGGCATGAACAGCTGCGAAGTCGCCATCCTGATTCTCTTTGCCATCCTCTTCACACCGGTCTCTCTCGGAATCGTTCAGGCGCTGACAGGATTCATCGTTCTCTGGCGGCAAAAGGATCCGGCACGCATTCTTTCCCTGCTTGAAAAAACAAAAGACCTTCCGGAACTCCCCGTCACAGCGGTTGTTCTGCCCATCTTTAATGAAGACGTCAGCCGCGTATACGAAGGCCTGCGCGCCATCTACCGATCTGTCGAACGAACCGGAAATCTTTCGCGCTTCGACTTCTTCATCCTGAGCGACTCCAACGATCCCAACAAATGGATCGAAGAAGAAATGGCCTGGGCTGAACTCTGTAAACAGGTCTCGGGCTTCGGACGCATCTTCTACCGCAAACGCAAAACCGCCCTTAACCGCAAGAGCGGCAACATCAGCGATTTCTGCCGCCGCTGGGGCAGCAAATACCGCTACATGGTCATTCTCGATGCCGACAGCGTGATAAGCGGAGACTGCCTCGTCAAACTGGCACAGCTCATGGAACTGAATCCGCAGGCCGGCATCATTCAGGCCGCCCCGGTTCAGGCGCTCAGCGAAAGCCTCTTCGGGCGCGGTATGCAGTTCGCCGGCTCATTATACGGCCCCGTCTTTCAGGCCGGACTGAATTTCTGGCAGGCCGACGAAGGCAACTACTGGGGCCACAACGCCATCATCCGCCTTGCTCCATTCATCGAACACTGCGCTTTACCCGATCTGCCGGCCAGCAAAACGCCCCGCGCCAAATTCATGAGCCACGACTACGTCGAAGCGGCTCTCATGCGCCGCGCCGGTTACGAAGTCTGGCTGGCCTACGGCCTTGACGGAAGCTACGAAGGCGGCCCGCCGACGCTCCTCGACATGGCCAAACGCGACCGGCGCTGGTGCCGCGGAAACTTTCAGCACAGCTGGCTTGTGCTGTCGCCACACGTCCGGCCGATTAACCGCCTGCACCTTGCCCTTGGCATCATGAGCTATCTTTCCTCTCCGCTCTGGCTCTTTTTCATGATCATTGGCACGCTCCAGTTCTGGATCGCCTCCCGGCTGACCGTTCGCACATTCGACTATGATGTCGGACTCTCTTCACTGCTCGACATCGGCGGCAATCAGCTGGCCATTATTCTTTTCGCCACCACCATCTCACTGCTCTTCCTCCCCAAACTGCTCAGCCTGATTTTAATTCTGCGCAGCCGGCAGGCCGCCCTGCCGTTTGGCGGACGCCTGCGCGCCACCATCAGCGTTTTCCTGGAACACTTCTTCTCCATGCTCATCACCCCGATCCTCATGCTCTTCCACTCCCGGTTTGTCCTCGGCGTTATGGCTGGACAGGAAGTCGGCTGGGGGCCTCAGCGGCGCGGCGGCGAAAACGGCATCGACTGGGGCGAAGCGATCGAAGCGTACGGTGGACACACGATCATCGGCATCCTTTGGGGCGCAATGGCCTGGCATATCAACCCGGCTTTTTTCTGGTGGATGAGCCCCATTTTTATCGGCCTCGTCGTCGCCATTCCGGTTTCGTTACTGCTCGGCAAAGTATCGGCAGGAGCCGCCGCCCGCCGGATGAAACTTTTCATTACCCCGCAGGAAAGCAATCCGCCGGTCGAACTGGCGGAACTGCAGGTCAGCCTGGATGTCTGCACTCAGCATGTGCCGCCGCTCGAACCGTTGCGTAAAAATTACGGCTTCATGCAGGTTGTCATTGATCCCTACGTCAACGCCATCCACATTGCCTTGTTGCGGCGGCACAACAAACGCCGGCTGGAAGGCACCTACTTCACACAGCTTCAGGATCGCGTCGTGACCGAAGGCCCCGACGTGCTGAGCCGCCGCGAACAAATGGCACTGCTGATGAATCCGGAATGCATGGCATGGCTCCATGAGCAGATATGGCTTCTGCCGCCGGAAAAACTGGCACCGTGGTGGATGATGGCGCTGCGGCAGTACAACGTTCTCGAAAGCAAGCCGCAGACCGCGCTTTACCTATAGTTTCCGGGAACTCAACAGACTCCGGAATCCGTGCGTGAGGTGAACGCCGGCAATCGCCATACCGACCAGCAGAAGCGATGTGCCGCAAGGATAGGACAGATAGCGGGCCTCCCAGCACGGCTGATATTTCTGCTTAAAGAAGAACAGCCGTTTATAGCCGTAGAACCGTTCGAGATTTTCAAAGACAAACCGGATGGAGCGGTCATACATGCTGTGCTCGCTCGGATCCGCTGTGTTCGCAAGCGGCGCGCTGCCAAAACTGATTTCTTCGATCCCTTGATCACGGAACGACTGAATGGCTTCCAGAATCAGAAAATCCATCACATCCCGGGTTTCGGCACGACTCCGCATGATGTCAAGACAGCGGCCTTTGTTATGGTCATAGGTGTGCCATGTTGCAAAAGCTTCCAGCCGGCCATCCGGCGAACGGACCACCGCAGCGCCTTTTTCGCGAATGGCCTGCAGATCAAATGAGCTGAGATCAAAACCCATTTCTCCGCCGCGTTTCCGTTTCAGCCATTCTTTGGATAGCTCCAGAAGCTGCCCTTCCATCTGCTCATCCGGCAGAGACCCTTCGCCCCCGTACCACCCGAATATCAGTCCGTTTTTCCGGGCCTTGTTCCGGGCCGTGCGCAAATTCTGAAAGCGTGCACCGTCCAATTTGAAATCCGCCAGCCGGAGCCGGGCCTCCTCGGCAATCCGGATGAGCTGAAATCCGATCCGCTCGTAAATGTCGCGATTGGTGTAGTGGGAACAGTAAAAAACCGGCTTCCAATCGCAACTGCGGCAATGGCGGATAAATCCGTGCACCAGTTTTTCCCGGCAGTCCGGTTTGCAAATCGGATCGGCCAGCACCACGGCGACATTCCACCAGAGCGCGTAAGCGACAACACCTTCAACGCCTTCTTCAAAGTAATAGTGCTTATCCGGAAGCAGAGCAAACACGGCCATCGGATCATCCGAATAGGTGTCCACCAGCCATTTGACGTTTTCAAAATCTTCCGGACTGTGTGCCTGTTTTCTCAGAATCACCGGGCGTAAAACCATAATCAGCGCAAAAAATCCGATAAACAGACCCTGAAGGCGGATCGTATGCAAAAAATGAGAAGCTTCCCGCCCGGCAAGTTCATTAAGCTCGGTTTTGATCTGCAGGGCGGCAGAAACCGCTCCGTGAAACGCCTCGCTCCAAGACAGCGGATCCCCGAAAACCCCGCGTGCGCCCAGTCCGTGAATGGCTATTGTTCCATAACTCGCAAGCAATAGGAACATGACACCGGCAGCGGCAATACCAAGCCGGAAAGAAGGCGCATCGGAGCGGGCATCAAACAGACTACGCCGCCGGAACAGCGCCATCAGGATCACCAGCGCAACCGCTGAGCGGTTCCAGTTAAAGGTTTGTGTGAAATCCAGAACCGCAGCCGCCGACAGAATAGCGGCTGTCATATTCCATGCAACCCGTTTACGCCGGCGCAATCCACGGGCCAGAGCAAGAAGCATCGCGCCGGATAGAAACAGAACAAACCGTCCGTGCTGACTGACTTCCAATGGAATCCATTCCTGTATTTTATCAATAATCGCGGGGGATGCCGGAATGATGGAGTCGAGAATGTTTGAGAATCCGCACAGAGCCACCGAAGCCGGCAGAAGCACCAGCGAGGCCCGGCGCGAAACCATTCCGGCCAACAGCATGAGCAGAAGAATTCCATATATGGTCATCCGTACCGGGCGCAAATGCCGGCCTTCTTCCGGCGGAGCGGCGGCGGAATCGTCCCCCAGCGCCCAGGCCACGCCCTGCAGCAATACGGATTGGAACTCAGGGCCAAGCCCGTCAAAGCCATGGTTCATTCCCTTCAGCAGGTACAACTGATGCGGCGACTTCAACAAACGGATCCACGTCGTTTGGGCCATGAAGTCTGCCGTACCGTGATACTGAACCACTCTGATGTCGCGCAGATCCGGATTAAACTCATTCAGATCAAATGTTCCCGGCCCGGTTGGCGTGATACCGACCAGATCCGGCGCGCGAATACCGTAACGTCCGCGGCTGTCCAGACTCATCAGCAGCAGGCCGGCAAGTTCCGGCGGACGGTTTGTTCCCTTGGCGGCGGCAATTGCCTGAGCCGCGCCCATACTCCACCCGCCGTAAAGAACCGGCAGGCCGTCGGCATGTAACTTCTTCGCCGCAAAATCCGCCACGGCGGCCATATCCTTCGCAACAGTTGGCTGGTCAAAATCTGTCGCTGAATATTTTTCAAAATCAAAAGAAACAACCGCCAGATTAGCCTCTTGCAACCAGGTGGCAATCACATGCTCCCACGCGCTCCAGCCGCCGTCCCCCGATCCGAAAACAACCAGCGCACGCGGATCATTACCCTCTGTCGCATAAAGCCTGACGTCAAAATCGCCGTGCGTGAGAGCAATTTTCGTCAATGGTGGAAATTCGGATCCGCCTCCTTCAGCGCCTCGCCCCGCTGGCGGGGAAAGCAGAAGGCTCAGAAAAAGAATCACACCGGAAGCCCGTATCAACATGGAACCAGCCATATAAATTACTCCGCACGCCCCTTAAAACCACCACTCGCAGGGCGTGGATATAAGCATAGAAGGCTGAGCAAAGGCAATCACAGCCACAGACCAAGCAAAACCAGAACCAGCGCGGCAAACGCCTCAATCAGCGCGATGCGCGGAACATTAATCTTCGGTGCCAGCGCCCGAACCCGCTCGTGATTCCAAAGCCCGAACGCCGCATCCAGCAACAGAATAACCGCCGACCATATACTGACTGAACCCCAGTTCATCTCATCTCAACTCGTATTCGATCGGCAGCAGAATATCAAACCGCTCCGGCAGGGTCTGGCCAATCGACCGGCCCCTGATTTTATCCAGCGTCGTTTCGACGGCTTTTCCAATCAGCGGATGTCCGCGCCGCGCCGTAATGGAACAGCCGGAAATCGTACCGTCCGGCTCAAGTCGGATAAGTGCCTTGAACTCTCCGGTATAGCCTGCTTTCTGCGCCGCCGCCGGATAGAATTTTTCGCGCTCAACCATCGCGCGGAGTTTTGCAATCGCCAGCGCCCGCCAGTCCGCTTTCTGTGCCGTGCCCGCCATTGATTCCGCGGCATTCACCTGCACTCCTGACGCGGAGGCTTCCTGTGCCACTTGTGCCATGGCGGGCGCCTTGGACTCTCGGACTGCATCAGAGGGCGACACCTCAGGTTGAATTTTTGGTTCGGGTTCCGGCGCTTTCTGAATTTCTTCCAGTGCCACATCCGCCGGTTCAGGCGGTGGTCTTGGCAGCACCGGAACCGGGGCCGATTCCGCGGGCGAAGCGGCAACGGCCTGCAGTTCGATCTGCGCAAAACTCAGGCTGACCGCTTTCGGCCCCATCGCGGGCTGCTTTTCGACACTGTTTCTCTGCGCCAGAACAATAACCAGCACTCCGACTGAAATATACGATAGTCCACTGAGCGCAAAGGCCAGCAGACTGCTAAGCCGCTCGGATGTACGAAAGCTATTCACGGTCTGCCGGACGCGTGGTGATCGAAATATCTTTGCGGTTCAAAAGACGCGCTTCATCCACCACCGTCAAAAACGACTGAAACGGCGCGGTCTCGGCGACAAACAGGTTGATGCCCTTTTCCGGATTCGCTTTAAGCAGCGAGGGAATGTCTTCACGGGTCAACAGTTTGCCGCCGTGAAAAATTGAACCCTGCCGATCCACCGTAATCTCCAGCTGGTCTTTCCGCTCGTCCGTTATCGCCGCCGAGGCGGCCTTCGCCAGATTGACCTGCATGGACGGACTCACAAATGTCGTCGTGAGAAAGAAAAAAATGAGCAGAATAAAGATCGTATCCACCAGCGGCGTCAGATCAATTTCCGCATCGAATTCATCATCCAGTGAAAAGTGTTCGAACATGGCAGGATTTCTATTTTGAACTTCTCTGCAAATCCCGGGCGGTTTCAATACATTCGATCATCAGAGACCGGATGCGCAGACGAACCAGATAGTAAAAGACCAGCGTAGGAATGGCGATCGTCAGCCCCATAATGGTAGTGATCAGTGCCTCCCAAATCCCATTGGCCAGCACCGACTGATCAACCGCGACCGCCTTTGCACCGATTTCGCGAAATACTTTCGACATCCCCAGCACCGTTCCGTACAGCCCCAGCAGCGGCGAAATCACGGAGATCAGCCGCAGCACCGTGACCGCGACGTAGGTGCGTCCAAACGTGCGCTGAAAGAGATACTGAACTTCTTCCTGAACTTCTCCGCGCGGCGTCTGATGCTTCAGCACATCCCAAAGTACAGAACTGAGCGGATTACAGCGCGCCTGACTTTCCGTTACTGCCGGAGCGGGCTTTTCAAATGCCGCGCAAAACGTTCTGAATCCGCGCGGAACCCATGCCAGATAAATCAGCGGTTGTATAAAAAAGTAGAGACTGAATAACGGCAGGAACGCCAGCACCACGCCCGCCATCCCGATTTTGTCATAAATGCCATCGAACATAATTATTCTCCAAAGGCCCGGAGCATAAGCCTGCTCAGCGGAAATGATCAATGCTCAATATTCAGTGTCCGCCGTTCCGGTATTGGAAAATCGCGGCGTCTTCGGGTTTCACTTCAGCGCAACCTTTGCAGCGCGAGCATTTGGTGTCCAGCCGCTGAATGCGGCCCTTGCGTTCCAGCATCTCCAGCATACCTTCCATCGCTGGGACGTCGGTTTGAAAATGGCGTGCCAGATCGGCGAGCGACATCGGCCCGCGTTCTTTCAGCAGTTTGATGATTTCTGTCAGCATCAGCGCACCTGAATTTTCGTCGCGGCTTCCTTAGAAATGATGTAACGGCTTTCGCCGGCGGCAACCACCATGCTGGTATCGCCGGGACGGTTTTTCATGACATGAACCAGCGCACCGCTGAAGAGTCCCATCTCAAGCGTCTTGCGGTCGCCATTGGAAATAACGACCACATCGGCGCCTTGCGCGAAGTCGCTAAGCGGATGAGCACAGCAAATTCCCTGCCCGGCGCGCCGTCCACACCGCTGCTGCTGCCGTTTTTGAAAAAGACGTCTGAACATGAATTTATCCTTTTCTTCGAGAAATCAATTTAAGTGTGAGCGCAAATAAAAGTCCCGCCAGAAAAATCGCGCCGAGCCATCCGGCCGACCGTACAGGATGCGCGGCGAATGTGGCAAATTGATAGAAGAGCGTCGCCAGCGTCCACGCCAGCACGGTGAGATAGCTGACACTGAAAGTCATCCACTTCCAGCCGGTTTCGCGCTGAATGGCGGCGATGGATGCCACGCACGGCGAGTAGATCAGCACAAAAAGCAGATAGGCAAACGCGCCCGCCTGGCCGTCGAACGCGGCGAGCATGGTCGCAGCCGGATCGGCGCCGTTGGCGCTGTAAAACGTGTTGAGTGTGCCGACGACCAGTTCCTTGCCAAAGACGCCGGTGATGAGTCCGAGCGTAGCGGGCCAGTTGTCAACGGTGATTCCCATCGGTTGGAATAGCGGCGTCACCGCACGGCTGAACGCGCTTAGAACCGAGCGTTCTGATGTTTCGTTGCCGAAACTTCCGTCCGTGCCGATGGACCAGAGAACGCTCAGAACCAGCACGAGAATCAGAATGATTTTCCCGGCACGCAGAATAAATTCTTTGAGGCGCTCCCAGGTGTGGTGAACGATCGCCACAGCGCGCGGCAGGTGGTACGGCGGCAGTTCCATGACAAAGGTCGTGGCGTCGCCTTTCAGAATCGTACGACGGAAAAGCAGTCCGCTCCCCACAGCCAGCAGAATGCCGGTGAGATACAGCGCGAAGATCACCGCGCCGCCGGTCTGCGGAAAAAAGATGCCGGCAAACAGCGCATAAACCGGCAGGCGCGCGCCGCAGGACATAAACGGATTCAGCAGAATCGTGAGTGTACGGTCGCGCTGATTTTCAAGTGTCCGCGCCGCCATGATGCCGGGGACGTTGCAGCCGAAGCCGACCAGCATCGGAATGAAGGCTTTGCCCGGCAGGCCAATGGCCCGCAAACTGCGATCCATCACAAACGCCGCACGCGCCATGTAACCGGACTCCTCCAGCAAAGACAGACAGAGGAACATAAAAAAGATCGGCGGAATGAACGTTGCGACGGTCTGAATGCCGCCGCCGAGGCCGTCGGCCAGCAGAACCTTCAGCCAGACCGGCGCGCCGATTCCGGTGAGCCAGCCGCCGAAGCCGTCAACCAGCAGCGCACCGAAAGCGGTGCCGATCCAGCCGGTGATCGGAGCGGAAAACGTAATGGTGACGGTGAATACCAGATACATCACAGCCAGAAAAAGCGGAATGCCGAGCGGTCGGCTGAGGACAATCTGATCAATCGCATCGGAAAGATTTTTCCGCAGCTCGCCGGTGCGGCGCGAAACGTCGAGCGCAAGGCCATGGACAAAACCGTAGCGGCCGTCCGCCATGACAATTTCGATGTCTTCGCCGATGTGCTTTTCGACCTTCGCGATTTCCGCCGCCAGCAGTTCGTCACAGACCCCGATCGTCAACTCTTCCGCAACCGGATCGCGCTCCAGCAGTTTGACGGCGAGCCAGCGGGCCGGTACAGAAACCCGCTCGGCGGCGGGCGTAACTTCAGGAATCAGCCGGGCCAGCGCCTTTTCAACCTGCTCGTCATACGTCACATTCGTGGCACTCACCCAGTGCGTTGCGGCGGCTTCCGCCACGGCGGCTTGCAAAATGTCCAACCCTTCCTTGCGGGCGGCGACCATCGATAGAACGGGACAGTCAAGGTGCCGTGCGAGATGATCCACCTGCACTTCAATACTCCGTCGCTTTGCCAAATCCATCATGTTGAGCACAACGATCAGCGGCACACGCATCTCCAGAAGTTGCGCCGTCAAATAAAGTCCGCGCTCGACGTTACGGGCGTCGATGATGTTCACGACCGCATCGGGTTTTTCCTTGAGGATATAATTGCGGGCGGCGTTTTCGTCGGGAGATCCGGCCGAGAAGGAGTAGATACCGGGCAGGTCAACCACTCGAACAGCCGCGCCGTCATGCTGATATTCGCCTTCGAGGTGTTCAATGGTAACGCCGGGCCAGTTGCCGACCCGCCCTCGCGAGCTGGTCAACGCGTTAAACAGCGTGGTCTTCCCGCAATTAGGATTCCCCGCCAGAGCTATAGTGAACTGCTTCATTCCGCCTCAATTCAGAGATAAGACTAAACCCGTCAGGTTCATGAAATAACGGTACAATAATCCGTTAGAAAAGAAACGCGGCGATTAAACGGGTTTGATAATCCGCTTCGTCCTGGACATCTGAAACCTGCGCCAGCTGGCTGACGGTGAAATATCCGCCCAACGCCTGAACAGACAGAGATGGTCCGGCATAAACGACATTACGACCGGCCTGCTCCCAATTTCCGATCTCCAGCTCATGCACAGCCTCTACGCCAAGAGAGAGACGATCACAAAGGCGATATGAGGCGCCAACGGTCTGCCCCACCTCACCCTTCTTCTCATCATAGCCTTTGCTTTCCCATTTCGCGGCGACGGAACCGTTCCAGACCAGCGCCCAGTCACCGATGTTTTTTTGCAACAGCAGCTTGCCCTCCGTTTCGATAATTTCGTCGCCCAGCTTAACTTCCCCGTACAACGCACTGCCGAAAGCCTCCTGATCGGGATCGGTCAGCTGATAAATTGTCTCCCAGGCCACATCGCGAAACCGCGCACGATCCCGCTCAACTGATTCGCCGTCCTGATAGCGCCAGTCGAAGTATAGCGCTGTCTGCAGACGATCTGTCAGCCCGTATTCGATCTCGTGCCGGATATCCAGCCGGTCAAACGAGCTGTCCGTATCATGCTTGTGAGTCTTCCAATTCAGGTGCTGCTCATATTCCCACACCCCTTTAGGCATCACTGTGGTCTCATAGTTATAAGCAAAACTACGCGCACCGGCCTGAACATCCAGCCCCGCCGCCAGCACCAGCCCAGCCAAACCCTTTCTCCAACGCAATCCGCTGCAAGTCATCGACGCCCCCTTATTTTGCCAAAGCGAAACAATTTAGCTTGGCCTAACTTTTAGTCAATCCGTTTCTGTCCAAAAAAACAGCGCTCCGGCTCTTGGGAAACAGAAGGAAGCCTGCTAGGCTTTGCGGCATGGAAAAACTCAGCGCCAGCCTTGAAGATTATCTGGAAGCCATCCTGACCGTTGCCGGAGAAAAAGGCGCCGCACGGCCCAAGGACATTGCCGACCGGCTGAATGTGAAAGCCGCTTCGGTAACGGGAGCCCTCCGCCAGCTGGCTGAAAAAGAGCTGATTAATTACACCCCGTACGACATCGTCACGCTGACACCGTCCGGCAACCGGGCCGCGAAAAAAATTGCCGGAAAACACAAGGCGCTTCTGAACTTTTTCGCCAATGTGCTGGATATCCCGCGCGAAGAAGCCGAAGAGTTTGCCTGCCAGATGGAACACGCGATTCCCGACCATGTGTTAGAGCGTTTTATCGGTTTCGCAGAATTTGTCGAACGCTGCCCGAACAGCGGCGCAGTCTGGCAGGGAAAAACCAAGGGCTATTTCTGCAAAGCTCAAGGATCCGGCCAGATCGCCTGCGAAAAATGCAATCTCGCCGAATAACCTGCCTTCCAAACATCGGAAAAAAGAATGCGGAGCTTCCAATATTTGGAAACTCCGCATTTACACAGACAAAACCCGCTTACCAGTTTTCGCCGAGCAGTTCAAAGTGAGCCTGGGGATGGTCGCAGGCGGCGCATTTGACAGGAGCCTTATTGCCGGTATGCAGATAGCCGCAGTTGCGGCAGCGCCATACAACCTTTTCTCCGCGTTCAAACACCTTGCCCGCTTTGATGTTGGCGGCGAGTTCACGGTAGCGCTTATCGTGCTGCTTTTCAGCGACAGCTATGGCGCTGAACACAGCGGAGATCAAAACGAAGCCTTCTTCTTTGGCGATTTTGGCGAAGGACGGATACATATCGGTCCATTCGTGCTCTTCGCCTGCGGCGGCGGCCAGCAGATTGTCAACGGTTGTTCCAACAGGTCCGGCCGGAAAACATCCGGCGATCGAAATTTCGCCGCCCTGCATCAGTCCAAACAGACGTTTGGCATGTTCTTTTTCCTGATTGGCGGTTTCTTCAAAAATATCGGCGATCTGAACGTAGCCTTCCTTTTTGGCTGCGCTGGCGTAATAGGTGTAACGGTTGCGGGCCTGCGATTCGCCGGCGAATGCGGCCATCAGGTTCTTCTCGGTTTGGCTTCCTCTGAGTTCCATGGTTCGTTCTCCTTTTGGTTTAACGGGCGCATTATGCGGGTTGCCGCTTATATTTCAAAACAGATTTAAAATGTTTTGGCTTTTCTCCGCAGGCATTAACCGCTAACAGATAACACTCTTTTTGAACGCACCTGTAGTTCAATGGATAGAACACTGGCCTCCGAAGCCGGTGATCTGGGTTCGACTCCCGGCAGGTGCACCAGCCTTCGCTCGAAGCGAAGCGCAGAGACTCACTATGATCAGGCGTTTGAAACAGCGTTTTGCAAGCACCAGCGGCGATGTCCGCCGATTTCTGGGGGCCATTGCCATCGCCAGCTTTTCCGGCAGTATCGTGGAAGCCGTCTTTAATAACTTCCTGAACGAAACGTTCACCATCAGCAGTCTGACCCGGACGCTGATTGAAATCCCGCGCGAAACGCCAGGCCTGCTGGTGATGTTCTTCTCCGCCCTGCTATTTTTTTCTGTGCAATCGTCGGCTGGCGGCCTTCGCACTGGCGCTGTGCTCCGTCGGACTGACACTGATCGCCTTCAGTTCAAATTCGCTGATCATCGCTCTGGCCTGCCTCTTTATTTACAGCACCGGCCAGCACCTGATGATTCCGCTTCAGTCCGGCATCGGTATGGAGCTGGCCCGCGAAGGACAGGACGGACGGCGGCTCGGCCAAATCAACGCCATCCGTAATTTCTGCGCGATCGGCGGCGCCTTCTTCGTCTTCGCCGGATTTCACTGGCTGCACCTCAACTTTTCATACGCTTTCCTGACGGCCTCGGCGGGATTTCTCTGCGGAGCGATCATGCTCTACCGGATGAAAGCCAGCCGCCCGCATCCGCCGTCGATGCATCTGAAGCTTCATAAAAAATACCGGCTGTTTTACTGGCTCTCCATTCTCTACGGAACCCGCAAACAAATCTTCCTCACCTTCGCGCCGTGGGTGCTGGTTAAAGTATTCGCCCAGCCGGTGCAGAACATCGCCATCCTGATGACCATCGGCGGAATTCTCGGAATCATTCTCCAGCCAATGCTCGGACGGCTGATCGACACCCGAGGCGAACGGTTTGTGCTGGCCGGTGAAGCGCTGGTGCTGATCGGCGTCTGTTTGCTTTACGGCTTCGCCGGAAAACTGTTCTCCACGTCCATCGCCCTGCTCGTCACCGGCGGATGCTATATCGCCGACCAGCTTTTGATGTCCGTCGGCATGGCCCGCGCCACGTACCTGAAAAAAATCGCGCTCTCACCGGATCACATCATGCCCGCGCTGTCGGCCTCGACCAGCATCGACCATATATTTTCTATTTCGACCGCCATCCTGTGCGGATGCATCTGGCAGAAATTCGGCTACCAATACGTTTTTCTGATCGGCGCCGCCGTGGCCTGCGTCAATCTGGTCTCCGCGCTACAGATCCGCATTCCTGTCAAAACTGCTGTAGCTTTTCGCGATTGAAATGCCGGTACAGCCGGAACTAGTGCTCACGCCATTTACGTTGGATATTCGGTAAAAAGTCAGCGGGAGTCCCTTTTTCATGGCAAGGTATGTAGTACCGGCTTTAGCCGGAGCAGGTCATGCCGCCTGAAGGCGGGACTACATGCCTTGCCAAAGACGGCCTCATTATTGGAGAAGGCGGCCCACACGATGCTTCCGGCAAAGGCGGGGTCGCTGGATGCGTCGCTTAAATTGCTACATGCTCCAAATAAAAAATCCGCAACCACGCGAACGCGGTGGCGGATTTTCGGTCGAGCCGGAATCAGGCTTAGCTATTCTTGGCTTCGAAATCCTTCATGAAGGCAACCAGCGCATCGACACCTTCGGTCGGGAAAGCATTGTAGATCGAGGCGCGAACGCCGCCGACGGAACGGTGACCTTTGAGGCTGGTCATTCCCAGCTTGGACGCCGCTTTGATAAAGGCTTCTTCCAGCTCTTCGGTCGGCAGACGGAAGGTGACGTTCATCGGCGAACGGTATTCCTTCACCGCAGTGCCTTTGTAGAAGCTTGAAGCGTCAATCGCGGCATAGAGCTTGGCCGCTTTGGCGTCGTTGATCTTCTGCATTCCTTCGAGTCCGCCCTGCGCGATCAGCCAGCGGGTGACCAGCATGATGATGTAGATCGGGAACGTCGGCGGCGTGTTCTTGAGCGAGTTTTCTTCGATGAAGGCGCGATACTGAAACAGTTCCGGCAGCGTTTCTTTCGGTGCAAGTTCAGCCAGGTCGTTACGGATGATGACCAGCGTCACACCCGCCGGAGCAAGGTTTTTCTGCGCACCGGCGTAGATGAGGCCGAACTGCGAAACGTCGATCGGACGCGAAAGAATGTCGGACGACATATCGGCGATCAGCGGCGCTTTGGTTTTCGGAAATTCCTTAACCTGCGTTCCGGCGATGGTTTCGTTGGACGTGATGTGAACGTATGCGGCGCCATCAGTGAACTTCAGTTCGCTGTTGGCCGGCATACGGGTCGGAATTTCTTTCGAGGTGTCGGCAATCACGTTGACTTTGCCGAGCTTCTTGGCGGCCTTGACCGCTCCTGCGCCCCACGAGCCGGCATTGATGTAGTCGGCGCTCTGTCCGGCACCGAGCAGATTCATCGGAATAAAAGAAAACTGGCTGGTTGCGCCGCCGGTCATGAATAGAATGCTGTAATTGTCCGGAACGTTCAGCAGCGTCTTAAGATTGGCGACAGCCTCTTCGTGCACAGCGGTGTATTCCTTGCCGCGGTGACTCATCTCCATAATGGACATGCCGGTTCCTTTGAAATCCAGCAGATCCCGTTGAGCTTCGAGAAGAACTTCGGTCGGCAGAATTGCCGGCCCCGCACTGAAATTATACGCACGCGCCATATTGACATTCCTTTCGGTTAAAAACGACGGAAGACATCTAGCACGGCGAGCCCCGCGCGGGCAAACGGAATGTTGAAATTCTCTTTGGAGTGCGGACGCAAGCGGAGCGCGAGGCCGCTTTTTCACAAACTTTCGGCAAAAAGCTCCGTCGCACTATTCGTTTGCCGGAGCACTCCAAATCATCTTAACCAATCGCTTCCGAACCGGTTTCATCGGTGCGGATGCGGATGCACTGTTCCAGCGGCATGACAAAAATTTTGCCGTCGCCGATTTTACCGCTCTTGGCCGCTTTGATAATCGTCTTGATGGTGAGATCGACGAAATCGTCATTCACGGCGATTTCCAGCCGCACCTTTTCGATCAGGTTAACGGAGCGAACCTGCCCGCGGTAGTGCTCGGTAAACCCCATCTGCTGGCCGCAGCCGCGCACGCGGCTGACGGTCATTTTATGCACCTCAGCGTTGAACAGCGCCGCTTTAACGTCTTCGAGTTTTTCAGGCTGGATAATGGCAATAATCATTTTCATGGCAAAAGTTCCTTTCAGGTTTAGAGCGCGTCTTCAGGATGTGCTTCAATCCGGTGTACCGCGAGATCGGAGCCGATCAGTTCTTCGTGCGGATTCAGCCGGATGCCGACGGTAATTTTCATCAGACCGTACACGATGGTGCTGGCGGCCAGACAGAATAGAATCACCGCCAGTGTCACAATCAGCTGAGAGAAGAACGAAACGCCACCGACTCCGCCGAGCGCCTTCTGGCCGAAAATACCGGCGGCGATCCCGCCCCATGCGCCGCAGACACCGTGCAGCGGCCAGACGCCGAGTACGTCGTCGATCTTCCACTTGACCGTTTCGGTTTCGAACAGGAAAACAAAAATCGCGCCGGCCATCGCGCCGACAACCAGCGCACTCACCGGATGATAAATATCCGAACCGGCGCAGACCGCCACCAGTCCGGCCAGTGCGCCGTTATGCACGAAACCGGCGTCGTTCTTGGAAATAAACATCGCCGCCATCGTGCCGCCGACCATCGCCATCAGTGAATTGATTGCCACCAGACCGGAAATGGCTTCGACCGAACCGGCGCTCATCACATTAAAGCCGAACCAGCCGACGATCAGCGTCCAGCTTCCCAGCGCGAGGAACGGAATACTGCTGACTTTGATCGAATTGGTTTCGTAGCGCTTCAGCCGCGCACCGAGCAGCATAATCGCCGGGAGTGCCAGCCAGCCGCCGACGGCGTGTACCACCACGGAACCGGCATAATCATGGAACGGCGCGCCGAAGGTTGTCGCCAGCCAGCCGGTAGCTCCCGCCAGCGTATTCGAGAACTGACCCCACAGCGAACCTTCGACCAGCGGATAAACCAGACCGACAAAAATTCCGCCCGCCAGCGAGTTCGTCCAGAACTTGGAACGTTCCGCCACGCCGCCGGAAATAATCGCCGGAACGCAGGCCGCAAAACCGAGCAGCAGGAAAAACTTCACATAGGCGAAACCGTGATCAACCGTCAACACTTCAACCGGAACCAGAAAGGAAACGCCGCGTGCAATCGGATAGCCGATCAAGAAATAGACGATGGTCGAGAAGCCCCACTCGCAGATGATCTTATTGAGCGCGTTCACCTGGTTTTTCCGGCGCACCGAACCGACCTCCAGGAAGGCGAACCCGCCGTGCATCGCCAGAATCATCACTGCGCCGATCAGAATGAACAGCGTATTGGAAGATTGCGCCAGTTCGCTCGGTGCGCTTTCCGCCGCCTGCGCGGCACCGACCGACAAAACCGTAAGTAAGAACAGACTCCATCTTTTTCTAAACCACATCTTTGTTTTCCTCCGTTTGTCAGCGTCAATTTTTCCGTGAAAAGTAAAGACCCGAGAAAAGCACGATCTATGCCCCAGCCAAAAATGCCGCCGCAACACCGCGGTCTTAGATGCTGGAGGTGAATGGATTAGAATTATTTTCTGCAACGATCCGTCGCGCCGCCAGAACTGACCAATGTTACACGCCTGTATTTTTTGGTGAACAAATCAGACAAATCTGGTCCGTCCGCGCCGAAATTTGTCCCGCCGCCAGTTTTGTATTTTCTTCTGTAGCCGAGGCCGACGGCCTCGGAATGTGGAAGCGGCATCTTTGCCGCTGGTCACAACGTAGATGCGACGCCCTCGTCGCATGTAAATGAATGAGAAACGCGACGAGGGCGTCGCGTCCACACTTTAAAACTCACCGCTGGAACTTGAGCATGAGTGCGCCGAGCGGCGGCAGGTCGAGCTGGATGGAGAATCCTTTGCCGTGCCACGGCAGGTGGTGCGCGTCGTAAACATCGGTTTCTTTCGGGCCAGAGTCGCTTCCGCCGTAGGTGGCGGCGTCGGTATTAAGAATGACTTTCCAGTCGCCGGCCTGCGGCAGGCCGATGCGATAACCAAGGCGCGGCGTCGGCGTGAGGTTAAGCGCGCAAACAATGATTTCCTGCGGGTCGCGCCCTTTGCGGAGAAATGAAACGACGGAACTTTCCGCATCCTGAAAGTCAATCCAGTCGAAACCCTGCCAGGAAGATTCAATATCGTAGAGCGCGGATTCGCCGGTGTAGAGGCCGTTCAGCCGCTGAACCAGCGTTTTGAGTTTCCGGTGCGGATCGTAGGCGAGCAGGTTCCAGTCGAGGCTGGTCGCGGCGTCCCATTCGCGCCACTGGCCGATCTCGCATCCCATGAAAAGCAGTTTCTTGCCGGGATGCGCAAACATATAGGCAAAGAGCAGGCGCTGGTTGGCGAACTTCTGCCAGAAGTCGCCGGGCATTTTGTCGAGCAGTGAGGCTTTGCCGTGAACGACTTCGTCGTGTGAGAACGGCAGGATGAAGTTTTCGGTGAAGGCGTAGATCATGGAAAACGTCAGGTCGCCCTGATGGTATTTCCGGTGAACCGGATCTTTACTGAAATATTTCAGCGTGTCGTTCATCCAGCCCATGTTCCACTTGAAGTCGAAGCCGAGGCCGCCGATATCAACCGGATGCGAAACCTGCGGGAAGGCGGTGGATTCTTCGGCAAACGTCAGAAAGCCGGGGCATTCCGCGTGTACCATGCTGTTGAAGTGTTTGATAAATTCAATCGCTTCGAGGTTTTCGCGTCCGCCGTATTTATTTGGAATCCACTGTCCAGCTTCGCGGGAATAGTCCAGATACAGCATACTGGCGACGGCGTCCACACGCAGGCCGTCGATGTGATATTCATGCGCCCAGAAGATGGCGTTCGAAAGCAGGAAGCCGCTCACTTCGTTGCGGCCATAGTTGAAAATCAGCGTGCCCCAATCCATGTGCTCGCCCTGGCGCGGATCGGAATGCTCATAAAGATGTGTGCCGTCGAAGTAGCCGAGGCCGTGCGCGTCTTTCGGAAAATGCGCCGGAACCCAGTCGAGAATCACGCCGATATTTTCCTGATGGCAGCAATCCACAAAATGGCGAAAATCGTCCGGCGAACCGAACCGCGAGGTCGGCGCATAATAGCCGCCAGTCTGATAACCCCACGAACCGTCGAACGGATGCTCGGCAATCGGCATCAGTTCAATATGCGTGTAGCCCAGCTCTTTGACATAAGGAATCAGCTGTTCGGCCAGCTCACGGTACGTCAGCCAGCGGTTACCCTGCTCAACGTTGCGCTTCCACGATCCGAGATGGACTTCATAAACACTAATCGGCTTTTCGTGCCACTTGGTCTGCCCGCGCTGTTTAATCCACGCGGCATCGCTCCACTGATAACGGCTGAGGTCGCAAACGACCGACGCCGTGCGCGGACGCACTTCGGCGGAAAAAGCATATGGATCGGCCTTTTGCGCCCAGAATCCGTCCGGCCCTTTGATCTCAAATTTATACGGGTCGCCTTCTTTGACACCGGGAATGAACAACTCCCAGATGCCGGAATTGCCGATGAGTTTCATCGGATGAATCCACGCTTCCCAGTTATTGAACGAGCCGATCACACTGACGTGCTGAGCATTCGGCGCCCAGACCGCGAAATAGACGCCCTGCTTGCCGCCTTCTTCCAGCAGGTGCGCGCCGAACTTTTCATACGTCCGGTAATGCGTTCCTTTGCCGTGCAGGAACAGGTCAAAGTCCGTCAGCTTCGGTCTCGTTTCCATTATCAGTAAGCCCTCGCGTCGCTGTTTTCCATGAAGTTGACAAACGAGCGGTTGACGACGCGATTGCCGCCGGGCGTGGGATAGTCGCCGGTAAAATACCAGTCGCCCTTATGCTTCGGACAGGCGGCGTGCAATCCTTCGATGCTCTGGTAGATCACCTGAAAC
This sequence comes from Kiritimatiellaceae bacterium, assembly GCA_013141415.1. Taxonomy (NCBI): domain Bacteria; kingdom Pseudomonadati; phylum Kiritimatiellota; class Kiritimatiellia; order Kiritimatiellales; family Kiritimatiellaceae; species Kiritimatiellaceae bacterium. The sequence goes on along the minus strand of JABFQY010000001.1, from coordinate 324,262 downwards.
TCAGCCTTGAGGTCGGACGGTCGCAGAATCGCCGCGATTTTTTTCTCCACTTCATTCGGTTTGAAGAGTTTGTAAAGCGCCTGCACTTCGTTCTGAACCTGATCGCGCGGCAGTTCGAGGCTCGCTTTACAGGCGTCATAGATATTCTTCAGGATCGTATCGCGTCCGGTTTCCTTCACCAGCGCGACGGCCGCCTGAAACGCAACGAAATCCTTCAGCTTCGACATATCGATGCCGTAGCAGTCCGGATAGCGGATTTCCGGAGCCGAGGAAACGATAACGATTTTCTTCGGATTCAGCCGGTCAAGAATCCGCAAGATACTCTCGCGGAGCGTCGTGCCGCGCACAATCGAATCGTCGAGGATCACCAGCGTGTCGGTTTTTTTGACCACGCCGTAGGTCGTGTCATACACCAGCGAAACCAGATCGCGCCGGTCGGCGTCAGCGGTGATAAAGGTGCGCAGCTTGGCGTCCTTCGTCATGATCTTTTCCATGCGCGGCTGATAATTCACCAGCTCGGCGATTCGCTCGGCGGTCAGGTTCCGTTCATGCAGAATGTGATATTTTGCCCGGTCGGCGACGTAGGCTTTCGCCCCTTCCATCAAACCGTAAAATGCGGCGTCGGCCGTGTTCGGAATGTAGGAGAACACGGTGTTATCGAGATCATAGTCCACCGCCTTCAGAACCGGCTCGGTCAGCTGGCGGCCCAGCTGTTTGCGCTCGCCGTAAATGTCGCGGTCGGTTCCGCGCGAAAAATAAATCCGCTCAAAGGAACACGGCCGGATTTCCTGCACGTCTGAAATCGGTTCATGCAGCACCTCGCCGTTTCTACGGACAATCAGCGCATGACCCGGTTTGATTTCCTGAACCGCGTCAATCGGCACATCAAACGCCGTTTGAATGGCCGGTCGCTCAGAAGCCACCACCACAAACTCATCGTCGTGGTAGAAAAATCCGGGGCGGATACCGCAGGCGTCGCGCATGACAAACAGATCGCCGTTACCGATAATACCCGCCATCGTGTAGCCGCCGTCAAAATTCTTCACGGCCCGCTTCAGCACGGTTACCAAATCGAGATGATCGGAAATTTTTTCTGAAATCGCCGAGCGCTCCACACCTTCCTTGCGGAACTCACGAAAAAGACGGTCGTTCTCTTCGTCGAGGAAATGGCCGATCTTTTCCAGCACCATCACCGTATCGGTTTCATCGATCGGATGCTGACCCAACTCGACCAGCGCGTCAAAAAGTTCATCGTTGTTGGTCAGATTAAAATTACCCGCCAGCACCAGATTGCGGCTGCGCCAGTTGCTCGGCCGCAGGAACGGATGACAGAAATCAATGCCGCCGCGGCCGCGTGTGCCGTAACGCAGATGGCCCAGCAGCAGTTCGCCGGCAAACTTCGCGTTGCGCTTCAGCCAGACCGGATCGTTTGCGTTCGCCGGATTTTCGGCCTGCGATTCCGCCAGCGCCGCCAGCATTTCCTGATGAACCCGCGCAATCGGGTCTTTGTCTGCGGAACGCGAACGGAAGATAAACGGCTTGCCCGGCTCGACATCCAACTTGATGACCGCCGCGCCAGCACCGTCCTGCCCGCGGTTATGCTGCTTTTCCATCAGCAGATACAGGCGGTTAATGGCGAAAGCGGGTGAACCGTACTTTTCGACGTAATATTCGAACGGCTTCAAGAGCCGGATCGCGGCGATGCCGCATTCATGGCCAATCCAGTCACTCATATCCCATACACTCCTTGGTTCCGGATAAGATTGAGCGCACATCCTTGCATCCGGCCCCGCCCCGGTCAAACGGAAATCTAACCGAACATCCGCGCCCTTCCCCAAACAGTCAAAAAAAATCCGTGAAATCGGGGCGGTTCGTGGTAGATTTTCGGCCCGCTTAGCACTGATAACTTATAACTGAGAGTTGCCCCATGACTTCTAACGAAATCCGCCAGTCGTTCCTCGATTTCTTCCAATCGAAACAGCACACCCTCGTCAAATCCGGCAGCCTGCTGCCCGACTCCCCGAACTTGCTGTTCACCAACGCCGGAATGAACCAGTTCGTGCCGATCTTCCTCGGCCAGTCGAACTGCCCCTACTCGCCGGGCCGCGCCGCCGACACCCAGAAGTGCATCCGCGCCGGTGGCAAGCATAACGACCTCGACGACGTCGGCCTCGACACCTACCACCACACCTTTTTTGAAATGCTCGGCAACTGGTCCTTCGGCGACTACTTCAAAAAAGAAGCTATCGACTGGGCGTGGGAACTGATCACCAAAGTCTGGGGCTTCCCGAAAGAGCGCCTCTACGCCACCTACTTCGGCGGCGACGACAAAATGCCCGCCGACACCGAAGCGCAGAACTTCTGGCTGAAATATCTCCCGGCCGACCACGTCGTCCCCGGCAACCGCAAAGACAACTTCTGGATGATGGGCGATACCGGCCCGTGCGGCCCGTGCTCCGAACTGCACGTTGACCTTTCCCCGAAAGGCGACGGCGGCGCAAAGATGGTCAACGCCGGTTCCGCGCAATGCATGGAAATATGGAACCTCGTCTTCATCCAGTTTAACGCCAACCCCGACGGAACCTTCTCGCCGCTCCCGGCCAAACACGTTGACACCGGTATGGGCTTCGAGCGCGCCTGTTCCGTCATCCAGTGCACCAAAGGCTTCAAGGATTTCTCCGGCGTCATCTCCAACTATGAAACCGATGTCTTCACACCGATCTTCCAAGCTCTGGAAAACATGAGCGGCAAAAAATACGGCAGTTCGCTCACCGATCCGACCGACATCGCCTTCCGCGTTATCGCCGACCACATCCGCTGTCTCAGCTTTTCCATCGCCGACGGCATCGCGCCGTCGAACGAAGGCCGCGGCTACGTTCTGCGCCGCATCTTGCGCCGCGCCGTCCGCTACGGTCGCGCCCTCGGTTTCCGCGAGCCCTTCTTCTACAAACTCGCCGACACCGTCGCCGACAGCTTCGGCGACGCCTTCCCCGAACTGCGCAAAAATGCGGACCGCGTTCAGAAAACCCTCAAAGCCGAAGAAGAATCCTTCAACCGCACCCTCGACCGCGGCCTCGACCTGTTCGAGCAGGTTGTTTCAACCCTTTCTTCTGTAGCCGAGGTCCGCGACCTCGGTCCGCGATCAGGGATCGCGACTACAGTTTTCCCGGCCAACGAAGCCTTCCGGCTTTACGACACCTACGGTTTCCCGCTCGATCTCACCGAACTGCTGGCCCGCGAACGCGGCCTGACCGTCGATGTCCCCGGTTTTGAAAAACTGATGGAAGAACAGCGCAACCGCGCCCGCGCCGACCACGCCAAAAAGAAAACCGTCGTCACCGTCGAGAGCGAAGGTCTCGAAGTGAACCCGACCGTCTTCATCGGTTTCGATAACCTCGAAGCCGAAGCGCTGGTTGAAGCGATCTCCCCAGTTGTAGCCGCGATCCCTGATCGCGGTTCTTCTGTAGCCGAGGTCCGTGACCTCGGTCCGCGATCAGGGATCGCGGCTACAGAATATAACATCATCTTGGACAAAACTCCGTGCTACGCCGAAATGGGCGGACAGTCCGGCGACACCGGTAGAATCCGGCTCATCGCCGACGAAAATCTGATCGGCGAATTGCAGATTCTCGATACGCAAAAACAGGGCGAACTGATCGTCCACCGCGCCAAGCTGGTTTCCGGCCGCGCGCCGGAGCCGGGCGAAGGCGTGCTCGTTGACGTCGATGCGGAGCGCCGCGCCGATATTCAGCGCCACCACACCGCCACCCACCTTTTCCACTGGGCGCTGCACAACGTCGTCAGTAAAGAATCCCGCCAGCGCGGCTCGCTCGTCGCGCCGGAACGGATGCGCTTCGACTTCAACTCGCCGGAAAAAATTTCCGACGAACAGATCGCCAAAATCGAAAAGCTGGTCAACGACCGGATTAAAGCCAACGAGCCGGTTTACTGGACCGAAGTTCCGTTCACCGAAGTACAGAAACAACCCAGCATCCAGCAGTTCTTCGGCGAAAAATACGGCGACACCGTCCGCGTTCTCCAGATGGGCGGACACAAAGGTAAGTTCGACGGTTTCTCGATGGAACTGTGCGGTGGCTGTCACGTCCGCAACACCGGCGACATCGGTCTCTTCAAAGTCATGCGCGAATCGGCCATCGCCGCCGGTATCCGCCGTATCGAAGCCGTCTGCGGAAAATTCGCCAAACAGTTTATCGAAGAGCAAAAGGCCGCCGGCGCCGCTGAAGCGGAACGCACCAAAGAAGTGGAACGCCAGAAACAGCTCGCCAAGCAAAGACAGGCCGAAATGCAAGCGAAGGCTCCGGCGATTGCGGAAGAACTGCTCGGCAAAATCAAAGACGGATTGCTCATCGAAAACATGGGCGAAGCCGACGCCGAATTGCTCAGCGCCGTCATGGACGCGCTTCAGCCGAAACTCACCAGTGCCGTCGTCATCCTCGGCGGAGTTTCCGACGGTAAAGTCGCTTTGGTTTGCGCCGTCACACCGGATTTAGTCAAAGCCGGAAAGAACGCCGGAAAAATCGTCGGCGCGATTGCCAAGCAGTGCGGCGGCGGCGGCGGCGGCAAACCCGACCGCGCCCAGGCTGGCGGCAAACTGCCCGAAAAACTGGCGGAGGCTCTGGATAGTGCAGGGAAATCGATCTAGTCGCTTAAACCGCAAATGAAAAATTACGTCAGCCAGCGGGATATAGACTTAACTGTAGCTTTACTGGATGAACTCCCTGTTAAATCAGCGCACATCCAGTATTTGTACGAAGAGTCTTCTTGCTTAAACGATGAATTCCCAACGCCACTAATAACGTGGCTTGAAAAGTGGAGATCGGTTGATTTTCATTTTGAGAACAAGCGCCTTGAAAAAAGAAGAATGGCCTTTCAACAAGCATTAGATATCTTGTCTTTCAATCTACTCACCGGCAAGTACGCTCCCAAAAAAGCCGTGTGCGATAAATACCTAGATTTAGTTGCCGAAATCAAAAAAGCCGAACTGGAACCACCGTGGAGAACCTCAAAACCCCATTCACGACGAAAAGAGATTTTTTGGATCATCATCGCATCAGCAGTGTGGACGCCGTTATTTACACCTCTGTGGATTAAACTGGAAGAAAGCGAGGGTGTTAGAACGGGAGGAATCGCTTTTACGAGCATCTTCATTCTCATCTGGATACTTATTACCAGTTTGTACTATGCAAAAAATAGCGGTCCGATTTTTATTGGCCGCTATAGAATCTGTTCGGTTTTTATTTTTGTTTTTGCCATGGAGCTTGTAACGCTTATTTCACTAGCTATCAATATTGCCATGTACGGATTTTAATCAGGCAAAAAAGTCAGTCCCGTAATCTAGTAAATTTGGATCTGCTATGGAGATAATCGAATGCCCGTGCGGGAGCGGGAAAAATTTTCAGGGCTGTTGCGGGCAGTGGCTTTCCGGAAAACAAAGCGCACCGACGGCGGAGGCGCTGATGCGTTCGCGCTATACCGCCTACGTTTTGAAGAATGTCGATTATCTGGTGAAGACCGCCCTGCCCGCGTCGCGCGAACCCGATCTGGCGGAATCAATCCGGGACTGGATCGGTCAGGTGACGTGGCAGAAACTGCATGTGCTCCAGGTTGGAGCCGGCGGACGTTCCGATAACGAAGGCACGGTTGAATTCATCGCCGAGTTTATCGGCCCGCGCGGTGCCGACCGCCACCACGAGCGCTCGCTGTTCAAGAAAGTCCGCGGCATCTGGTATTACGCCGAAGCCATTCAGTAATTTTCCAAAATTTCACCCTCGCAGAGATTCAGAGACCGCAGAGTTTCCTGGCGTCTTTGCGCCTTTGCGAGAAAAGCTCCCCGCTCCAATAAATCATCTTCGGCATAGCCGAGGCGACAGCCGGTTCATAGATGGTCATCAGGAATACATGTTCTGCGACCTTGAAGAAACCAGCTCCGCGGATTAATGATTCACCGATTCTGAGATGAAGGGGCGGAACCTATGCAGACGCTTGTTAGATCGTTGGGTGCTGTGCTGTTTGTTTTCATGTTTTCACAGGCGGTATCCGGCGAAGAGTTGCCGTTCCAAGGAATAGAGAAGACAAAAACGTTTCCGGAACTGCCGGACACGCTGTTTAAAAAAATACGAGGAATTGACGAGCCGCCCGCGGTGTCCGTTTCTTTTCCGCTGGATTACGATGCGACCAAAAGTTATCCGGTTGTCCTGTTCATGGGCGGATCACAAGGCCACAGCGGACTCTCAGCGCAACCCGTCCGCAGAATTTTCGGCGACCGGGATTTCATCTGCATCAGTCTGCCGCTTTTTCTGGAACACCTTGACCCGTTGGCTGAGAACGGATCGAACAAGTGGTCGCGTATGTACATTGCTCCGTCGGAAGCCGGGTTTATCTGGGCCCAGTATAAGGTACTGCTTGCGGCGGCTTTTGAGATGATTCCGAATGCCGACCCGCGCCGGTGTTTTATCGGCGGTTTTTCCAACGGGGCGAATACCACCGCCGCCCTGTTGAGCCATCCGGAAACCCGCGACGGGCTCCTGAAGTATTTCAGGAATTTTTTCCTCATTGAAGGCGGCGATGAAATCGATCCGGTCATTGCTCCGGCAGACGCGACCTACTATATGGCATGGGGCGACGACCGGCAGGATTGGCGGCAGGAATTCATTAATCAGTTTCAGAAAAAGGCGGCGGAGCTTTCAGCGTTATCTCAAAAAGTGGTCACTCATGAAATGCCCGGCACCGGCCATGCGTTCCCGCCATCGGAGCAAAAGCTGCTGCGCGAATATATCCTGAAGCTGGCGGGTGAGCCGGTCGCAACACGACGTCCTTGACCCGCCCTATCCGGCCGCTGTACAAACGACACCGGAATCGGGGTTACATCATTCTCTGCAAACAGGAGGTTTTTATGTCTCTCTCAGGAAAAGCGTTTCGCGCGATCATGCTCGCACTCGGCGTTTCTGCTTCGGTGTCGTCGGCGCAAACCAACTACATTTACAATGGCGACTTTTCTGCGCCCATCACGACAACAACTAAAATGCTCCTGCTCAATAACGGCCACGACTGGTCTGTTAGCACAAACAATATTGTCACATGGGACAAAATAAACGGACACAACGCCCCCGGATGCATGAGAATCAAGGCCGATACCGTCGGGGCTGTAAAGCCGAAGTTCGACCGGATCATCGCGCCAATTACGACAACCGGCGCTGACGTTTATGCTCTAGGTGCGACCAAAATGCAGATCAAATTCTGGGTGCGGAGCGGCCGGGCGGATGGCGCTGACTCAAAGGTCTTTGCGCGGTTCGAGGCCTTTCTAAACCATTCCCCGTGGACAATGGTTCCCAAGGGATTCTTGACCTATCCTCAGCACAATAAAGGCGCAGGCAAGTGTGACTCCGTGTGGCGCGAGTGCGTCATAAACGACATGCCGGTCACCAGCAATAACGTTTACAACTTCCATTTTCTCGTCAACGACACCGACAGCGAAATCCTCGTTGACGACATCACGTTTGTGATTTCCGAAACCGGCTCGGCGGCGACATCAACCCATTAAATGAAGACGATTCACTTCTACCCTTGTATTGGAGAATAAAATGAAACTTAGCTTAAGCCTTAACCTTGTAAAAATCCTCGGTCTTGGTCTGGCGGGCAGCGTGACAGCGGAACAACATTCCCTGCCTCTCGAAAAGCCGGTTGCGCCCGGTGGTGAACGACCGAACGTGATCCTGATTCTCACCGACGATCAAGGCTTCGGCGACATCGGGTTCAACAATAATCCCAAAATCCGCACACCGAATATTGATCGTCTGGCGCGCGAAGGAGTCCGTTTCGAGCAGTTCCACGTCAACCCGGTCTGCTCACCCACGCGGGCCAGCCTGATGACCGGACGTTACTATTACCGTACCGGCGTCGTGGACACATGCAACGGGCGTTCAATGATGTTTCCCGACGAAACAACCGTTGCCCAAATGCTCGGCACCGCCGGATACCGTACCGGCATTTTCGGTAAGTGGCATCTGGGTGACAACCACCCGATGAGAGCGATGGACAAAGGTTTTCAGGAATCGCTCGTCATGAACGGCGGCGGGCTGGCGCAAGGCGGCGACGCGCCGTTCGAGATCAGCCCCAACGGCGCTTATTTCGATCCATGGCTTCAGCACAACGGAGAGTGGACTCGAACGAAGGGCTACATCACCGATGTCCTCACCGACGCGGCGCTTGCTTTCATAGAAAAGAAAACGGATCAGCCGTTCTTTATCTATCTGCCCTATAATGCGCCGCACATCCCGTTACAGGTGCCGGAAAAATATTATGCGCACTATAAAGACGCCGATCTGCGCGTTCCGCAGACCGGCGGCCACCCCGTTCCGAAATTCGACCATGAAACCACCGCCCGCGTTTACGCAATGGTCGAATGCCTGGATGACAACATCGGCCGTCTGCTGAACCGTCTGGATCAGCTCAAGCTTGCTGAAAATACCGTTGTGATTTTCATGAGCGATAACGGCCCGGAACAGATGCGCTACAACGGCGGCCAGCTCGACCTCAAGCACAGCACCCATGAAGGCGGAATCCGCGTGCCGTTTTTTGCGTACTGGCCGGGACATTTCCGGGCCGGTCAGTCCATAGACCGGCTGACCGCGCACATTGATGTACTGCCGACACTGCTTGATCTGTGTCGTGCGGAAAAACCGGAAGGCGTGAAACTGGACGGCCTCAGCCTTCTGCCTTTGCTGACGGGCAATGCCACCAACTGGCCTGACCGTACGATCTATTTTCAGTGGCATCGCGGCGACATGCCAGAGATGAACCGGGCTTGTGCCGCGATCTCACAACAGTACAAGCTGGTACAGCCGAAGAGCGCTTTTCGTCTGGAAGCCGGACAATCGGATTTTGAACTCTACAACCGTGAAATCGATCCGCTGGAAATGAATAACATCGCTGCGCCGACTCCAGATGTCGTCATGCAGATGCGGCGCGATTACGAAGCCTGGTTTAAGGACGTCACCGGAGCCAGAGATTACACGGTGCCGCCGCGTATCTATATCGGCGCGCCGGAACAGAAAAATGTACTGCTGACCCGCCAGGACTGGCGTGTGCAGGGCGCGCGCTGGACGCCGGTGGGTGCGGGCTATTGGCAGGTGGATGTCCGGCGGGCTGGCGATTACAAGATCACACTGCGCTTCGAGAAAACGAAACAGCCGTCCACCGCCAAACTCACGCTGGCGGATGTTAGGCTTCAGCAGAAAATCCCCGCCGGCGAAACGATCGTTGTACTGCCGAAGATTCACCTGCCCAAAGGTCCGGCGATGCTTGAAGCCGTTCTGGGAAGTGACTCCCGTCAGACGGGCATGCGATCCGTCGAGGTAACCTCACTGGAATAGAGACGGGCGTATCCGGTCGATTTCCGGAAGCGAATTTATTCTAACCCGCGCTTAAACAAGTCGTCTTCGTCGAGGCCGAGGTAATGGCCTAATTCGTGCAGATAGGTGATGCGAACCTCGTTCCGGAAGGCGGATTCATTCCCTTCTGCTTCGTCCCAGAGATTTGCAAGAAACAGGATGATTTGCGGCGGCATCGGCTCGTCTCCCGCACAGGCGAGTTCCGGGCCGGTGAAAAGGCCAAGCAGATCATCTTCCAGTCCGTCGTCCGGATCAGGTTGTGCCTTAAACAAAACCGGCACCTGCTTCGCCGGCCCGGCCAGTGGCTTCGGCAGTGCCGCGAGCACCGCCGCCACTTCGTCCGCCGCCACTTTTTCCAGCCGCCTATTCATTGCGGTAAAAATTCTTTTCACAGGATCTCTTTGAGGGCTTTCAAAACAACTCGGTTCTGAACCGGTGTGCCAACGGTAATGCGAATCCATTCGGGCAAGCCGTAGCCGTCCATCGGGCGGACGATAACTTTGCGTTTCTGCAGTTCGCCGAAAACTTTTCGTCCGTTACCGGTTTTAACGAGAATGAAGTTCGCATACGAAGGAACATAAGCCAGACCGAGCGCGGAAAAACTCGATGCGAAAAGTTCCAGACCCTGAAAATTTGTCTTCCGCGTTTTTTCTAAATGTTTGTCATCGTCGAGCGCGGCGAGCGCGGCGGCCAGCGCCATGGCGTTGACGTTGAACGGCTGGCGGACGCGGTTGAGCAGTGCGATCAGCTTTTCGTGCCCGACGGCGTAGCCGATGCGCAGTCCGGCCAGTCCGTACGCTTTGGAGAAGGTGCGCAGAACGATGACATTCTCTCTGCCCTTCTGGATTTCTTTGACCAGATCGGGCTTCGAGCTGTCGGGCATGAATTCAAAGTAGGCTTCGTCAAAAACGGCCAGCACATGCGCGGGAAGTTTCTTCAGGAAGGCCTTGATCTTGGCAGGCGAAACAATGGTGCCGGTCGGATTATTCGGATTACAGATGATCACCATGCGGGTTTCCGGCGTCACCGCCTCCAGCATTGCGTCGAGGTCGTGCGAGAACTTCTTCATCGGCGCGGCAATCACCTTCGCGTTGAAGAGCATGGCGACGAGGCGGTAAACGACGAAAGCGCCTTCGCTCATGACCAGATTGGTTCCGGCGCCAAGATAAACGTGGCCAAGGAATTCAATCAGCTCGTTACTGCCGTTACCGAAAAGCAGGTTCTGCGGTTTCACACCGAGTTTTCCGGCCAGCTTTTCTTTCAGGTAAAAGCATCCGCCGTCAGGATAGCGGTGCATTTCTGCCGCCGCGACGGCCATCGCTTTCATCGCCTTCGGCGACGGGCCGAGTTCGTTTTCGTTCGAAGCGACTTTGATGATTTCGGAAATGTCAGCGAACCCGAGTTCGCGCGCCACCTCTTCAATCGGTTTGCCCGGCTCGTAAACCGGCACACTGGAAATCCATTCGTTCGTTTGCATCACGCGACAGGGGCTCTCATTTTATTTCTCGCAAATTTCCAGACATCGGAAATGCGACCGGTTTTAAGGCGCCATGCGGCGGAAAGAATAACGGGGATGTCAAAAATAAAGGCCATGACGGCCACCGGAAGCATGCCGAGTTTTTTAACCGTTCCGATCTTCGGGTTTTTCCAGAAGCGGAAGCGGAACCACGGCGACGGCATCGTTGCGTAGAGTCCGTTCACGTGGATGTTGAGCTGGACGAGGCGGTGCAGCCACGACGGGTCAGTCTCGTCGCGTGCGCGCAGGTAAGCCATTAAATTAAGATTCGGCTGTTCCGTACGCATCGTCTTGAGATGGCTCATGAGTGTTTCAATAAAGGTCTGCCCAACAAAGAGACGCACACGGCGATGATAAATATCGGTGAACGTACGATACGCTTCAAAGGTATAGGCGGCATTGCGTGCGAGACCAATCCGCATCGGTTTGTCCTGCGTCGATGCCATATTGCTGACAATCATCCGCTTGAAACAGCCGTCCACCGCGCCGGGGAAATATTTAGGGAGCCAGACGGAGCGCATTGCGGCGGCGCGTGCGCAGAAGCAGTGTCCGCGCACCTGTGCCGTCTGGTTTTTTTCCGTGAAGCGAGTGACGGCCAAATTCAGCCGGTCGCAGAAAGTTCGGCATTTCGCCGCTTCAATGTGTTTGCGACCGACCGGCGAAACGACCTGCATACCGGAATCTTTCTGAAGCTCGTTGAGCATCCACTCAAACGCGTCGTCCTGATCAATAACAATGTCGGCGTTGACGAAATAGATGAAGTCGGCGTCGGCCCGGCTGTAGGTATGCGCCAGCAGGTTCCAGGCATTGGCAAAGCCCGCTTCAGGAACTGTTTCAAGCCGCAGGGAAACTGTACCATTCTCCGGAAATTCGCGGCGGGCCTTTTCGAAAAACTCCGCCGTCACTTCGACGGTGGAATCGGTGCAGCCGTTGGCGATAACAATTAATTCTGTTTCAAAGCCCGATCCAGCCGCGTTGCGAAAAATGGTCTGCTTAAGAACAGATTCCAAGGCCTGCACGATACCGGATTCTTCATTCCAAGCCACCACGCCGACCGAAAGTTTCAGCTTATCGCCCGATCCATCCCGTTTCAGAAAACGCGACGGAGACGGTGCTTCTGCGGCTCCGAACTCCGGAAAAAAGTCACTCATTCTTCCATCCCTTGAACATTTACATTTCTGCTTTCGGATATGAACCGAGAATATTGAGCACGGCACAGTGCTTTGAGAGCGCTTTGAGGGCGTCCTTCACATGCGGATCGTCCGCATGGCCTTCGAAGTCGACGAAGAAATAGTATTCCCACGCCTTGTTTTTGCTGGGGCGAGACTCAATCTTGGTCATATTGATCCGGTTAATTTTGAGCGCGTCGAGCGCGTCGTGCAGAGCGCCGACTTCGTCCTTGATGCCGAAGTAGATCGATGTTTTATCTTCACCGGTCGGTTCGCTGTATTTTTTACCGATGACCAGAAAGCGGGTCGTGTTGCCGCTGGAGTCCTGAATATTATCGGCGATGACGTTCAGACCGTAGAGGTCGGCGGCCAGCGCGCTGGCAATGGCGGCGCAGTCACTTTTCGCAGCCATTTCAGCGGCCAGCGCAGTACTGTTGACCGCATCCATTTCCACGCCGGAAAGATTTTCGCTGAGCCAGCGGCGGCACTGGCCGATGGCTTCCTGCTTACTGCAAACCCGCGTGATTTTTTCCTTCGGTACGGAGGCGAGCAGATAAAGCGCGACTGGCAGATAAATTTCCGCACAGATTTTGAGCGGCGTTCCGGTGAACTGATCGAAGGTGTGCGTAACCGCACCTTCGATGGAGTTTTCAATCGGTACGACGCCGTAGTCGGCGGTTCCGCGCTCGACGGCGGTGAACACATCGGTGATGGTGCCGACCGGATGGTAATCGACGCTGGCGCCGAACTTGGCGTGCGCCGCCTGATGCGTGAATGTGGCCGGAGGGCCGAGATAAGCAATCTTCAGATTGCTTTCCAGTGCCAGTGCGGCCGACATGATTTCGCGGTAGATGGCGCGCGCCGACTCGGCGGGGAGCGGGCCGTTATTCAGCGCGGCAATCCGGTCAAAGACGGCTTTCTCGCGGGACGGAACATAAATTTCGCCGCCTTGCTCTTTTTTGGTTTTCCCGATTTCGAGCGCGACTTTGATCCGCTCGTTGAGGAGCTTCACCAGCTCCGCATCGAGACCGTCAATCTGCTTCCTCAGCTTCTCCAGACTCATGATCGCCCTCCGTTTCCGCCTGTTCCGCCCGCAGTTCTAGCTCTTTTTCCATCGCAGGGAAAGTTTTTGTCCGCTCTGGTTTTTCCATCCGCTTCAGTTCTTCCATACCGGGCATCTCGTCGAGCGCCCGCAGGCCGAAGTGTTCGAGGAAGCGCTGGGTCGTTCCGAAAAGCCACGGACGGCCCGGCAGGTCACTGCGGGCGACCACCTTGACCAACTGCATTTCGACCAGATTGCGGAGAACCTGATCAACTGCGACGCCGCGCACCGATTCAATCTCAGAACGCAGGATCGGCTGGCGGTAAGCGATGATGGCCAGCGTTTCAAGCGCGGGCTTGGAAAGCCGGGCAGCGTGGTCTTTGTCGAGCAACGTGCGCACCCATGGGCCGCAGTTGATTTCGTTCTGCAACCGGTAGCCGTGCGCTATTTCAGCAATGCACAAACCGCTACTGCTGCGCGCCAGCTCGTTTTTCAGTTCCTCGACGGCGGAAACGATTTCGTCCTCCTTGATGGCGGAAAACTGTTCGTAAGAACCTCCGTAGCCGGCGCCTGCATCGGTCAGCACCTTGCGCAGCTCCTTGGAAGTCATCGGTTTCTTCGCCGCGAACAGCAGCGAGCCGATAATCTGTTTGAGTTCAGGAAGTACTTCAATATTGCTCATGGTTGTTCATTCTCCTGCAAAACCGGTTCGGACTCGCCGCCCTCCACCTGCTCAATGACAATTTCACCGAAATGATTATCCTGCCGCGCCGCCAGCCGGTTGAGTTTCATCAGCTCCAGCACAGCGAGAAACGTACAAACGATTTCCTGGCGCGAGCGCATCCCGCGGAACAGACGGCCCAGCGTCAGCGGTTTGCCGTTTTTTGTCGTTTCCAAAAGGTAGTCCACTTTTTCGCTGACCGTGAACTGCTCGGCGAAAATTTCGTTCAGTTCTTCTTTCGGCGCGCGATCCAGCGCCTGATTCAGTGCACTGATTAAATCAAAGATGCTGACATCCGACATGCCGATTTCAGGCCGCGCGCCGAGTTCGACATGTTCGCCTTCCCGCGAAAAAACATTTTCCTGAACCTCTTCAAGGTGCCCAAGGAACCCGGCGGCATCCTTGAACTTTTTGTATTCAACCAGCTGGCGTACCAGATCCCAGCGCGGATCGTCTTCGTCGTCCTCTTCCACCGGCCCGCGGTCTTCGTCGGGCAGCAGCAGTCGGCTCTTAATCACCATCAGCGTCGCGGCCATCACGATGAAATCGCCGGCGATCTCGAGATTGAGGATTTTCATCAAATCGAGATATTCCATGTACTGGGTGGTGATCCGCCCGATCGGAATGTCGTAGATGTCCACCTCATCTTTTTTGATGAGATAGAGAAGCAGATCGAGCGGGCCTTCAAAGACCTCCAGATTCACTTTGTATTCTTCGTTCGGAAGCAGATCGGGCATATGAAAATCCTTAAAGCTCATCCAGCGTCACCACACGCAATTCTGTAATTTTCTTCCAGGCGTGATCATTCGTAATAACAATATCCGCCCCGAAAACCTGCGCCGTTGCCAGTTGAATTGCATCCGGCGTTTTAAAACCGTATTCAGCCCGAAAATGGACACACTGGTTCATGATTGACGGATTGGTTTGTACAATTTTAAGAAACCGGGTTTGGGTTAACAGATGGGTATAAAGTTGCTCCATCGGCTGGTCTTTCATTTTGCGGGGAAGAGCCAAAACTTCGACATACGTGACAAATGAAGTAATCCACTGTTGACGAAAATTCGCCACAGCATCTATCAATGCATCCATTTTACTGGAAAACTGCGGATGATTTTCGATGTAATAAATCACCGGAGCGGTATCAATGAACAGGATTTCGTCGCCTCTAAAACTTAATCCCACTCTTCACGCTCCTTCCGGACGTATTCGTCAGGAGTCTGTCCCGTACTCTCCCACATCTCTTTTCCCGCCCCTCGCAATCGGCGGAACTCATTGACCGCTTCAGTAACACGCCGGTATTCTTCATCATCCCATGTACCGAAAAATTCAGAAAAATCTATTTTGCTTCCACCCTTTTTCTTCACTGCGTACGCTTCCGCAACCGGCTCACTGACGGCACTCTCTTCAATCGCCGTCAGCCGGGCGATTTTTTTTCCGGCCCGCTCAATGATGACTTCTTCGTGTTTAATGGAAACCAGATTGAGGAGTTCCCCAAGATTCTGCCGCGCTTTAACTGCCGTAACGGTAATACTCACGATGCACCTCCAATCGACATGATCATACTGATTGATATGACCATGTCAATCACTCCAAACCAACGGCCTGACGGGCGGCTTGAAGGGTTTTACGGGTTTCGGCACGCGCTCTTTCCGCACCCTTCTTCAAGACGTCGTTTACGAAGTCAGGATTCTTTTCGAGTTCGGCGCGCTTTTCGCGCATCGGCGCAAAGTAGTCATTAATTTTGGCAAGCAGTTCTTTCTTGGCGGTGCCGTAGCCGAAGCCGCCTGCACGGTAGCGCGCGGCGAGGTCGGCGGCCTCGGCATCTGTGGCGAAAAGCTTATAGAGCGCAAACGCGTTGCAGGCGTCGGGGTTCTTCGGATCTTCCAGCGGCGTACTGTCAGTCACAATCTGCATCACCCGTTTTTTCAGAATCCCTGGATCGCCAAAGATTTCCAGCGTGTTGTCGTAGGACTTCGACATCTTCTGCCCGTCCACGCCGGGAACCACGGCGACCGAGTCGCGGATGGACGGCTCCGGAATCGTGAACACCTCGCCGAACTGGTTATTGAATTTGATGGCGATGTCGCGCGTCACTTCGACGTGCTGCTTCTGGTCGCGCCCGACCGGCACCACGGTGGACTGCACCGAAAGAATATCGGCGGCCATCAGCACCGGATAGGCGAACAGGCTGTGCGTGGCGGCGATGCCTTTGGCGGTTTTATCTTTGAAGGAATGACAGCGCTCCAGCAGGCCCATCGGCGTCACCACCGACAGCAGCCACGCCAGCTCCTGAACTTCCGGCACGTCGCTCTGGCGGTAAAACGCGGTCTTGGCCGGATCAAGCCCGGCGGCCAGAAAATCGAGCGCGACATCTTTTACCATCGTACGCAGTGCGGCGGCATCGTTCACCGTCGTCAGCGCGTGGTAATCGGCGATGAACAGAAACGCCTCGCCCTGCTCCTGCAGTTCAATCGCAGGCTTCATCATCCCGAAATAGTTGCCGATATGCAGTTTGCCCGAAGGCTGTATGCCCGAAAGAATTCTCATGGGTTTGGTATTTTTCATTCTTACTTCTTCTCAACTCTATATTCGCCGCCTTCTTCCTGAACACGCAACGCTTCTGCCGCCGAAATCCGGTACGTCTTCCCATTCCGGCTGACAATCACATCCTGACCGAGTTTGGATTTTTTCACCATCTCGTCATGCACCGCTCGTTGCAAACATTGACGAGCTTCTTCAGTTTTTTTCAGCAAATATGTGTTACTCATTGCCGCTCTCCAAAACCAACCGGTAACGGTCGGCATCCAGCACTTCCTTCTCGCCACCGACAATAGAAAATACCGGCACCGTCCCCAAATCGGAGTTATCGTAGCAGAAAACTTCATCGCACAAAGGCGCAAAAACCGTCAGAAAATTAGAAACGGTTCTGCGGTAGCGGCGGGCAATCGCCTCATCCGGAATATCATGTCCGCCCGCCTCAACCCGTTGCTGGACGCGAAGCCGGGAAAACTCCGCCCCAGGAATCCAGAGATAGAACAAAACGATTTTCCAGCCTTTTAAACGCAACTCTTTCAGTAGCCGGATGTACATGAGACCCGATAACGTCGTCTCGAAAGCAAAGTCGGTTCCTGCCGCCACATTCGCCTCGATTTCCCGCAGGAAGATTTTCCCGGCTTCGATTTGAACTCCGGCAGGATTGAGCGGCGACAACCCGTCCGCAATCAGGTCGGCATTGATGAAATTCCGGCAACCAGTCATTTCCGGCAGATAGCGCAAGGCAAAGGTCGTCTTGCCCGCCCCGTTCGGCCCGGCAATCACGTAACAGGTTGGTTGAGAGACAGAAGACATTTTTCAACCCGCCTAAGAAGACTCCTTGGACAGCCCGTTCTCCGGTTCGGCGGAGAGCAATCCTTCGATTTGCCTAACAGCCTTGTCGAAATCGCTCTCAAACAGCCGATCCTGCACCATGCGGTATTTTTCAAACTCGCTTTCAGCGTGGGTTTTAGCCAGTTCTGCGGAGACCTTCCCCGCATCCTGAAGAATATCCCGATCCCATAGTTTAAGGAATCCACCCAGACGCCCTTCCCAGTCAGCCATCGTCATAGGAATTTTCCGCATCGCCTGCATTTCCGCCATATCCAGATAAGCCGAAACAATTCGCTGCATCTGCCCAAGTTCAAACTCGGACAGGTAGTTCTTGGCAACCAAAACATCGTACTTATAGATTTTCCCCGAAGGAGCCCCGTCCCAACTGGTCAGCCCCATATTGTCCTTTTTATGATCCGCACGATCCACAATCACCTCTGCGGCCGTATTCCCATGGACGGCATAATGCATTTTATTTTGAACGGCGGCAAAGAAACGCTGGGTGGCCGCAGCAGACGGATCGTAGTCGAGCGAGGTCGCATAGATATCGGTGATTTTTTGATAAAACTTACGTTCCGAAAGCCGAATTTCCCGAATCTTCTCTAACTGACGCTCAAAAAACTCATCCGTCAAATTTCCGCCCTGTTTCAGGCGCTCAACATCCATGACCCACCCCTGGATGGTGTAATCCTTCACAATCCGCCCGGCCCACTTGCGGAACTGCACCGCGCGTTCGTTTTCGATCTTGAACCCAACGGCGACGATCGCCTGCAGGTTGTAGTGCTTTGTAGTGTAGTTTTTGCCGTCAGCGGCAGTTATTAAGTATTGCTTAACAACTGAGTTTTCCTCCAGCTCGCGGTCCGCGAAAATACGTTTCAAGTGCTGGTTGATGGCAGGAATCGAAACATCATAAAGAACCGCCATCGTCTTCTGCGTCAGCCAGATATTCTCATCTTCATAACGCATTTCCACGCTGGTTTCCGAGCCGCCACCGGCGGCAATAAAGGTCAAATACTCAGCCGTACTGCTGCGAATCAGCTTGTTCTTATTCTGCTCACTCATATTTGTCCTTATTTAACCGCGAATGGACGCAAATTGACGCCAATTTCCAGACATTGGAACCGATTTTCATTCGGCCAAACCCTGCCCGTTTGCTCTTTTGTCGCCACCTGCCGCGCCCGCCGTACGCGGCTACAGAAAATCATCTTTCCCCTGTGGGTGCGGACGGTGGCCGCGCCTGTATGGGTCTTCGCTCTGGATCAATACACCTTGATCATCACAACCGATTTTTTCAGTTCCTCGACCAGAGACAGCAGATGGACTGGCTTGGTCTGGGAAGGCTGAAGCTTAATTCCATCCACCGTTTTCAGGAGCGGAACGAGATAGTCCGACTTAATGGCATAGTTGACGTTCTGGGTCAGATCGCCGGTAGCGGCCAACATCTTCAGAGAGTCGAGTTTGGCGGCGACGATTCCCACCAGATTGCCGTACTCGTCGAAAAGCGGTCCGCCGGAGTTGCCAGACTGTAACGGCGCACTGATCTGGTAAT
The DNA here is from genome assembly GCA_013141415.1 of Kiritimatiellaceae bacterium. Lineage (NCBI taxonomy): Bacteria > Pseudomonadati > Kiritimatiellota > Kiritimatiellia > Kiritimatiellales > Kiritimatiellaceae > Kiritimatiellaceae bacterium. The sequence continues at coordinate 305,489 of JABFQY010000001.1, read as the reverse complement.
AAACCGGCGTGTTACCGGGGCCGGTCAAACCGCTGATTGAACCGGTCGTAAATTTAACATCCGAACCCTGCAAACCGGGATGTGGAAATCCCATTGTGAACACCTGTTCACCCAGCTTCACGCTCTTAGAAAAGCTCATCGAAACCCCGGCGGCAACACCATCCATACGCAAAATGGCAAGGTCATTACCCGCATCCTTCTGTACCACACTGGCGTTGAAATCCTTTCCCTGACAACTGACGGAGATTTTTTTGGCGTTCTCAACCACATGCCAGCAGGTCACAACGTAACCGCCTTTAACCAGCAACCCGCTACCATATCCGGATGGAGCAATATCCGCAGAAGGCACTTGGTCGGCAGGTAATTTAGCAAGTTGCTTTTTTCGCTCAAAATTCGTGATTAACTCTTTTGCTCGAGCCTGTCCCGCAGATATCTGAATACTGCTTAACTTCTTTTTCAACGCATCTTTGTCTGTCACTTCATCTTTTTGTGTAACCCTAGGCATGCCATTCACTTCCGCGACTAGGTACCAAGCGTATGCCTGAACATAATCTTCCAGTACGCCTTGGCCTTTTTCATAAGCACGCCCCAGATTTAATTGCGCTCCCGCATTACCCTGTTCTGCAGAAGAACGAAGCCATTTGACGGCCTCTTTATAATCCACAAAGGTACCGCTTCCCCAAGCATAGTTTAATCCTAGAAAGCATTGTGCGTCAGCATGGCCCTGCTCTGCAGCTTGGCGATACCACTTGTTCGCCTCTTTCTCATCCAGGGGAAACCCGTCAGTTCCAGTGTCATAACCGCGGCCAAGCCTGTACTGAGCCTCGGCATCCCCTTGTTCTGCGGCTAGGCGATACCATTTGGCAGATTCTTTGGCATCATAAGGAACACCAAAAGACGTGGAGTAAATGTAGCCGAGACTTCTTTGGGCATCCACGTCGCCCCGATTAGCTTTTTCTCGTTTTTCCACCACAAACGAAGGCTCATCAACTTTCACCGTAGATTTCTTTTCATCAATCATTCGGCGGTCATCAACTCCCACCACTCGATTCCCCTCAAGCTCTACCTCACAGTCTTTAAACATCAAAACTTCCGTATTACCAAATACGGCGCAACCAGTAGGCTTCCCCATTTTTGAAATAACCGACTCCCGCGTATCATTCCTGAAAATCTTTGCATCTGATTGCAGACGAGCCGCCGAAACAATGATCGGCAGAAAGGCGAATCCAACAATCAGCGAAACCCATCGAATTTTGTGTTTCATAAAAATCTTTTCCCTTTGCGCAATCTTTGATCCTTCGCGGTAAAAAAATCTCTTCTGCCATGGAAAAGCATGACACTCATCCTGCTTGGGGCTCACGTTTTTGAAACTAGATAATTACGGATCGCCGACTCGTCGTTGGCAAGGGTGTCGCAGCGGGTTTCGGCGGCGGCGAGTTTGTCGAGCGTCGGATGGTGCGCAGCGATGCCGATCGCCTGCTGAATGGCGTCCGTAAATTTAGCCGGGTGCGCGGTCGCCAGACAAATCGTAGGAATGGCTGAATCAGCAAAGCGTTCAGCGACCGCGACGCCGACGGCGGTGTGCGGATCGAGAATGTAACCTTCCTGTTCGTAGCATTTTTTGATCATCGCCAGCGTTTGCGCGGTGCCCGCTTCACCGGCGGCGAAAAGATCGTCGGTGCCGGGAACGGTCAGCGATTTGTTTTTGGCAAAACCAGCCATCAGTTCGCACAGCTTGGCGGCGTCCTGGCCGACCCGGTAATAGAGATAGCGCTCAAAGTTGCTGGCGACCTGAATGTCCATCGACGGACTGATAGTCGGCACGACTTCGCCGATGCTGTAAACGCCGGTATTGAAAAAGCGCGACAGAATGTTGTTTTCGTTGGTGGCCAGAATCAGCTTTTTAACCGGCAGTCCCATTTGTACTGCAATGTATCCGGCCATGATGTCGCCGAAGTTACCGGTCGGAACAGAAAACTGAACCTGCTCCGCGCCGGTGTTTTCCTGTACACGGAAGAAGGCGTAGAAATAATAGACGATCTGGGCCAGCACCCGCGCCCAGTTCACCGAGTTAACGGAACCGAGCGAGTGTTTTTCTTTGAACTCCACATCGGAGAAAATGGACTTCATCAGGTGCTGGCAGTCGTCGAACGTACCTTCGACCGCGAGGTTGAAGACGTTGTCGTCGAGCACGCTGGTCATCTGCTTTTCCTGCACCGGACTGGTGCGTCCCTTCGGATGCATGATGAAAATGCGGATGTTCTTTTTGCCGTGCACGCCATAGATGGCGGCCGAGCCGGTGTCGCCGCTGGTCGCGCCGAGAATATTCAGCTCTCCCCCCTGCTTTTCGAGAACGTACTCGAACAGGTTGCCGAGGAACTGAAGCGCCACATCCTTGAAGGCCAGCGTCGGGCCGTGCCAGAGTTCCAATACATGGAATCCGTCAACCGGAATAACCGGAGTCACTTCCGGCGCGCGGAAAGTGGAGTAGCTCTTTTCAATCAGCGCTTTGAGATCGGCGGACGGAATGTCGGTGGCGAACCGACTCATTACTTCGAACGCCAGCTCCTGATAGGAAAGTTTCTTCCATGCCGTCAGTTTGCCTGCAACGTTTGGAAGAGATTCCGGCAAAAGCAGTCCGCCGTCGGGCGCCAGCCCGGTCATTACGGCATCAAGGAAGCCGACCGGCTCCATCCGCCCTCTGGTACTGATGTATTTCATATAAAATCCGTAACAAATAATACCAACACCTCACGATCTTCGGCATAAGAACGCCCGGTCGGGGACCGGGCCTACAGATTTTGTAGGCCGGGTGACCTCACCCAGCGGATCTGGTTAAATACCGAATTTCATCCGCACTTGGTATAATGCGTAACTGTCAAAATTTGAATGGCGGAGCATAGACCAAAGAATCCGGTGAACACCAGCCTTTGTTGACACGTCGGCTTGGCGGGCCAGCCGTTGTTAATACAGCGGCTTGGCGAGCACGTAAAAAACCCGCAAGGGAGAGTTTCCAAGGCCCGGACGGGCCGTTATATTGCCGACGTTCCCGTCAAACAGCAGAAAGTGAATCAGATGATTTTTGATAGTATTGAAAACCAAAGCCTCTACCCGTTCGGCGCAGAGTGGAAAGCCGCCTTTGACTTTCTAAAAACCGCGGCGCCGGAGATGGAAGATAAAAAATATTTCATTCAGGGCGATGATCTATTCGCTGGGGTGAACAGTTACAGCACCAAGCCGCGCGACATCGCCAAACTGGAAACCCACCGGAAATATGTCGATATTCAGGTGCTTCTGAGCGGCGAAGAAATTATTGAGGTTTTCGAGAAGCCGGGATTAGTTGTCAGCGAGCCATACAATCCGGAAAAAGATGCCGAGTTCTATCAGGTTCCGGCAAAGCCGCCTGTAACGGTCACACTCAAACCGGGACATTTCGCCGTCTTTTTGCCGGAAGATGCCCACATGCCGTGCATCATGACCGGAAGTTCGCCGCAACCGGTCAAAAAGGTCGTCATCAAAGTCGCTATTGATCTGCTGTTTTAATTCCAGCTTCCGGAAGCGTCCTGGACTTTGTCGCCGGGATCGGCTTTATCACGCTGAACGCGGGCAAAGACCGCTTCAACCGTCGGAAGCGCAGCCGGGCCGAGCTTGTTCTGCTGAACAATCGCTTCATAAACCTGCTTGCGATCCTTGTTTTCCGCCGCAACCAGCGCCTTCACGTCGGCACCGCCGCCGAGAGCCTGAACGTAACCGCGATTGTTTTCGCCAACAACGCCCTGCGCTTTCATCGTCTTCAATTCGGCGAACCGTGACTTGCGTCCGTCCAACGCCGACTTCACCGCCGGAGTCATTTCCTTGATGTCATACGTCGCCTGCGCCGAAACCGTCATCGCCGCACAAATCAGCAAACCAACCAGTAAAAGTTTTTTCATAGGTGCTCCTTTATTTTCCACCGCTGACATAATCCTCGATGCCGGAAGCCGTCTTCTCCAGCCCTTTGATATCAATGGTCACATGCGCATTGATCGTGATTGGACGGTTGGGATCGCCCACCGCCTTCACCGTGCATCCGGCGCAACCCATCAGCATGGCCGCCAACAAGAGATACTTCATTCGATTTCCTTTCGACTTACCGCTTCTCACTTAAACACCGCCTGCCACGCCTGCAACAGCGAATCAATCCGCGCATCCACCCGGATCTCGTGCGTCACATTCAGCTCCAGATTCGCCTCGCGGCTTTTCAAACCAATCACCCCGCTCAACTGTTCGGGCGAATCGTTCTTCAGTGTAAACAAAAAGGACTCTACCGCAAGCTTTCCGCCGGAACGGATCAGAAAATCGATCCGCTTTTTTTGAACCGAATCAGGGATGTAGCGCGTGATCGACGACAGCAGTTCCGCGCTGATCGCGCCGCCCGACGGCATATTCCACGACGTATCGAACAAATCGACGCGCTGACCCACACCCGCCACATGCAGCCGCCCGGACAACTTACCGCCCAGCTCGCGGAACACTCCGCCCATGGCGCGCTCCAACTCATCGACATCGGCGTTCTGTAAATCCACATTCACGTCGTAGCCGGACGGAAAAGTGAACGCCGCCGCGCCGGACAGCTTACCGCCGTAAACCGCCGCCGTCAGATTACTCAGCGTCACCGACTGCGGATCGCCGGTAAAATCCGTCTTCACATCCGACACGCCAAACGGCGACTGCGAAACGTCCGCCAGCAAAATATTCCCGCGATAGGAAATTCCGTTCGTCAGTTTGCGTAAATCCACAGCGCACGAAGCGCCGCGCACCTTGAGCTGGTCATACGCCGCTTCGACGCCGGAAACGTTCACCTGAGCGTGCTCGCCGTCGGTCAGCAGATGAAGCACGTCCGTCAACTCGACCCGCCCGGCATAAATCAGCGCCGGTTTGCCTTGTGCCAAAACCGTGGCGCGCACACCGCCCAGCGTCCAGCTCGACGGAAACGTATAGTCCAGCGAGCCGAGACTGAACGACTGAACCTCTTTGGCCGTCCGCTGTAAAACCTGCCGAACGACAAACTCCATCGCGCGGACATTCGTCGCCACCACCGCCAGCACGACCAAACCCGTCAGCACAAATAGCATCAAGCCGATCAAAATGTTTCGCAGAGCTTTCATCTTCGGCTGGCACTCTATCGGGTTTCCGAGGCTTGGAAAATCTCTTTATTGCCCGGCGACTGCCGACGTGTTAAGAACGAGCCGTTCTGCCAACTATTCAAGGAGACACCATGAGCCTTGCCGATGAGATTCAGAAATTGAACGACCTCAAACAGTCCGGCGCCATTTCCGAACAGGAATATCAGACCGCCAAGGAATCCCTGCTGACGCAAAACCGTCTGGCGGAACCAGCGCCTCCATGCGCCCCGCTGGATGTGAACACCTGGGGACTGTTCATCCACCTCTCGCAGTTTTTCACCTACATCATTCCACTGGCCGGACTGATCGTTCCGCTCGTCCTCT